>FAXN01000054.1 GCA_001493195.1 Sulfurovum sp. enrichment culture clone C5
AGTGCCATAGATGAGTAGTTACCACTTTTTTGAGTGATGACTGTTATAAGTTCACATGAGCTTTTTTCTTCTACTTTTGCGATTGCTTTTTCGATACCAAGTTTTGTTTGTTTACTTATATTTTTCATTTTTCACCAATACCCACTCGCACCACCTCCACCGAAGCTTCCGCCACCACTGTTAAAACCTCCAAAGTCGCTTCCGCCAAAGCTTCCACTACTATTACTAAAGCCACCACTAGTTGGGTAATTACCGCTAGTCCAATCCGATTTTGAGCTAAACAAAGTAATCAAAAATACTATCACGGCTATAAATACACTAACACCCAAAACAAAAAACATCATCCAGCTAATAGCACCTGCTATGGAGCCAGTAATGATGGCTGGAATAATTCTTTTTTTACTATCTTTGTCTTTTGGCATAGCATTGATAAAAATAATCGCTATAAAAAGTATCGGAAACAGTATGAAGCCTATAGAAGAACTTTCGTTTGTTGATCTTGCGGGTGTATATTCGCCTTTTACGGCTAGTATGATTTTATCAATACCACTATTGACTCCATCATAATAACTTCCTTTTTTAAACAATGGCAAAATATCATTTTGGATGATAGTTTTAGAAGTGGCATCAGGCAAAGCCCCTTCTAGTCCATAACCTACCTCTATTCTCACTTTTCTCTCATTTGGAGCGATGATGAGTAAAACACCATTGTTTTTATCTTTTTGACCTATACCCCAATGTCTTCCAAGCTGATATCCATAGTCAGATATATCATATCCATCAAGCGATTTTATAGTAACGACAACGATTTGATTTGAAGTATTTGTTTCGTGATTTGCTAATTTTTTATCTAAAGCCATCTCTTGGTTGGCATCAAAAATTCCAGCATCATCTATAACTCTTGAATTATTTAGCTGTGGAAATGTTGGTGCGGAAAAAGCTAAGCAAGCCAAAAGCATCAAAAGTATGATGCTTTTAAATATTTTCATAAAATAATCCTAACTTAAAATGCCACTTTTGGTGTAGCACTCTCTGTTGTGGTTGCAGTAAAATTTTGTTTTACTTCAGCTTCTGGATAAAGCAATGCAGCCACCCATTTACCTGGAACTGTTCTAAGCTCGAGATTGTACTCTTTGACAGATTCTATATAATCTTTTCTAGCCACTGCGATACGATTTTCTGTACCTTCTAGTTGAGCTTGAAGCTGTAAAAAGTTTTCATTTGCTTTTAATTCTGGATAGTTTTCAGTAACCATCATAAGTCTTGAAAGAGCAGAACTCAAGCCGTCTTGTGCGTTTTGATATGCTTTAAAAGCTTCTGGATTGTTTAGAACTTCTGGTGTTAGGGTCATTTGACCAACTTTTGCCCTAGCTTCTGTAACTTGAGTTAGCACATCTTTTTCATGGCTAGCGTATCCTTTTACTGTAGCAACTAAATTTGGTATAAGATCAGATCTTCTTTTGTATTGATTGTCAAGTTGTGACGCATACATATTTACATTTTCATCAAGACGTGGTACATTATTTACTTTTGGCAATATTATAATTGCTGCTAGCAAAAGCAGTATAGCTCCGATTATTCCTACTATTTTCATAAGTCAACCTTGTGTGAAATTATATATGTCATTATACATTAAATTATAAAAATTATAAAAACATATAAAAATATCTGCTATAATTTTAAAGTAAGCACTAAGGAGGAAAGCAACATGACTTCAAAAGATAAACTTCACGTTTTATTGGAAAAAGATATCATACCGGATTTGGAAAGTGCGATTGATGAGTTGTTCGAAGAAATCAATGATGGAAACGGCGACATAAAAGAACACAAAGAAGATCTTGATGAGCTTCGAGATATGCGAACAGAGTGTTTTGCTATTTTAGAAGAGATTAAAAGAGATGAGTTGAGTGACGAAGAAGTCGAAGAACTACTCGCAGAATTCACAGATATGAGAAATTTTGAGGAATAATATTCCTCATTTTTAGTTTTTATTCTACAGTAACACTTTTTGCCAAGTTTCTTGGCATATCTACATCATTTCCAAGTCTTATAGAAATTTCAAGAGCCAATATTTGGGTTATAACCATCATTTCAAAAAATTCTAACATCGGATGAGAATCGTATCTAGTTTGTATAAAATCATCTGCTAAGTCAAATGGCATCGGAGAGATAGCAAGTATAGTAGCATCTCTAGCACTAAGTTCTTCTACATTGCTTTTTATTTTTTCATAATGCATAGTTCTAGGCATAAGAGCAACTGTAAAGAGATGACTGTCTGCAAGTGCGATTGGACCATGTTTCATTTCTCCAGCAGGATAGCCTTCAGCATGGAGGTAGCTTATCTCTTTTAATTTTAAAGCACCCTCAAGTGCCAACGGATAAAATATATCTCTACCTATAAAGAAAAATCCATGACCATGAAGGTATCTTTTTGATAATCTATGTATTTTAGTATGAAGTTCATCATTTACAAGTAGTGCTTTTGGTGTGTGTATCATGGCATTAATTTCGCCTGTCAATACATCTTGGGATATTGTTTTTCTATGAATTGCCATATATATACTAAGCATCCAAAGCACCATTGTTTGCGTTGCAAAAGCTTTCGTACTAGCAACACCTTTTTCTATACCAGCTCTTGTAAGGATTGTTTTGTCACTTTCTCTCACGATAGATGAGTTGTCAACATTACAAATGCTAAGACTTTTGAGTCCAGCTCTTTTTGCCATTTTCAATGCTTCAAGCGTATCAGCAGTTTCGCCACTCTGACTTATCGTGATAAAAAGTGTATTTTTATCTAGCAATGGCTCTTTATATCTAAATTCACTTGCAATCTCTACTACACAAGGAATGCGAGCCAATCGTTCAAATAGATAGCTTGAAGCAAGTGCTGAATGATAACTTGTTCCACACGCACATATCTTGATAGAATCAATACCATTTAAAAATTCCTGATCTAACTCTTCAAAGTGTATAGAGTTGCCATTTATTCTACCCATCATAGTTTCACTCATGACGCGACTTTGTTCATAAATTTCTTTTTCCATAAAAAATCTATAACCATCTTTTTGTGCTGTGAATTTATCTTTTGATAATGGTTGTTTTGTAAATGTTTTTTCGCCATTTTTGTCATATAGTTTTATATTTCCATCTTTGGCATATCCATACTCTCCATCATTGAGATAGTAAACCTCTTTCGCTTTTCCGATTATTGGCGTATCCGATGATGCAAAATATATATCTTTGTCATCAAAACCAACAAGCATAGGAGAGCCATTTTTTGCAAAAAATATAGTATCAGGCTCAACTTCACTTATAAGCAAAGTAGCATAAGCACCCTCTAATTCATCCACTGTTTTTTCAAAAGCTTCAAAAGGTTGCATATTTTGTTTTTGATAATACTCAAAAAGATGAACTATAGTCTCTGTATCTGTTTGGCTTACGAAAGTTACACCAGAGCCTTGTAATTTGCGTTTGAGTTCTTGATAATTTTCAATGATACCATTGTGTACAACAAAGCTTTTTTCGCCAAGATGTGGGTGTGCATTTAGTTCTGTCGGTTTACCATGAGTTGCCCATCTTGTATGCCCTATAGCTACTCCAAAACCAGATGACAGATAATTTTTAGTTTTTAATGCCAAGTTTTCTAGTTTGCCAACAGCTTTAAAATTACTTAGTTTTTTGTTTTCGATAACAGCTATACCAGCACTATCATATCCTCTGTATTCAAGCTCTTTTAAACCATCTAAAAGTATCTCTTTTTTCTCTTTTAAGCCTACGTAGCCAACTATTCCGCACATGCATTACCCTTGAGTTAATTTTTTGCTAATTAATTTGATATTATTACAAAAGTTTACATCTTTTTCGATTAGAAACATATCTCTGGTGCGATTTTTTATAGTCAAAATTTTTGCACTAGCTATATCTATGGATAAATCATCGAAAATTTCTATCACAAACGCAAGCAATCCTTTTTGATTTTTTGTATGCAGGTGCATAGATGCGTAATTTTGTGAATGTTCGCAGTCAAACTCTATCTCTTTAGGTTGAATTTGTGGTTTTGGAATATCTGTTTTTTTATTTGGATTAAAAGAGTCTATTATGGTACTTTTGATAATCATCAAGTCATCATCAGTTACTTTTTCTCTGTATTCTATTTTGAAATACTTTAGATTGTCAAATATTTTAAAAATATCCATATTGACTATCTCCAAACGAGCTAGTTTACCAAGTAAATATCCCAAATTCAGAGGAATCACACGAATGATCTCTATGCAAAGATAGTCGTCATTTGAGATTTTGTAGCTAAATTTATCATTTGTTTCAAACCCCATTTTTGCAATATCCATTATGACTTCTGGAGAGTATTTTAAAAACATATAGTTAGATGGTATTTGTAGTATTTTATTTTGCTTTGATTTATCCAATTCTTGAAACTCTATATTTTTTTGTAAATTTGACTCTT
Source organism: Sulfurovum sp. enrichment culture clone C5 (assembly GCA_001493195.1). Classification (GTDB taxonomy): domain Bacteria; phylum Campylobacterota; class Campylobacteria; order Campylobacterales; family Sulfurovaceae; genus BN30871. The sequence goes on from FAXN01000054.1 coordinate 4,463, forward strand.
TTTTTGCTCTTTTTGATGTCTCATCAATCAGCTCTTTATTGTCTAATGCTTGAATCGAATTTGTATATAGCGTATGAATAAGTTTTGCTGTAAAGCCATTATATACATTATTTTCTACACCACTCATATCTGCGTATGTCAAAACAAAAAGCATATCAATGGTTTGTTTGTTTTTTAACTTTGATACAAAGTCGAGAATCGTTTTTTCATTATACAAATCGTGACTTTGGGCTGTTTTGCTCATCAAAGTATGATGAAGTATGAGCGTTTCACCTAGTTTGATGAGTTCTTCATCAAACAAAAGTTTTTTTGCAAAAGATTTAAATAATAATGCTCCTACTACAGAGTGATCCTTGCTTCGCCCTTTTCCTGTATCGTGTAAAAGTGTAACGAGTTTTAGTATCGCTTTTTCGTCGCTGTTGAAACTCTCATAAATGTCTTTTATCTCTTTGTCTTTAATATTTTCAAGATGATATAAGCATTGGACTAAATGTTTGTCAACGGTGTATTTATGATAACCATCAAATTGCGGTAAGTCTATAATCTTTTTAAATGGAGGAAATATATCTCCTATGACCATTGAATCGTAGAGCATTTTGACCAAAGGGTATGAATGTTCAATATAAAATATTCGTTTTATTTTTTGAATTATATTTTTTGAAACCAAAGGCTTTTTTTTGCATCCGAGCATAGAATTTAAGATAAAATAATCCGTTTTAAACTCATCACCACTCTTTTTTTCTAAAAGCACGTCTAAGATACTTTCTATCGTAGATTTGCCATAAACTTTATCACAATTTGTATGTAAATCTTTATTTAACATCTTGTCTATCCATATATCACAATAAATATGAATAGTTCTAAGTGAGCTTATGACTTTTTGAGCTATTTTTACATGCTCTTTGTTTGTATTTTTGTGATCAAGCAAAGATGCGATGTCTGGAATCAACTCAAGTCTTAGAGTATCTTCTTTTTTGCCAGTAGCCAAATGCAGAGCAGCTCTTACTCTAAATAAAAATTCAAGAGCTATTCTAAAATTTCTATATTCATCATCAGTGATGATATCTTGAGGCATTTGTTTGATATTGTCAACATTATAAAGAATTTTGCCTATCCAAAAAACTAGATTGGCATCCCTAAAACCACCAATTCCATCTTTGATATTTGGTTCCATTGTTAGTTCAAAGTTGTTATGTCTGTTTTCTTTTTCTTGTAATTTTAGCTTTATGAAAACATCAGGTTCAAAATTTCTAATGTTATTTAGTTGATTCTGTGTTGCTATCCAAACAAATTTTGAGCCATCTATAAATCTCGATTCTAAAAGAGCCGTTTTTATAGTAATATCTGTTTTTGATACTTCAAAAAGCTCATTTACTGTATGAACTCTATGTCCTATCTTTAGTCCTGTATCCCAAAGTATATATAAAATTTTTTCAATAATAAGTTTTGTGTTGAAACCCTCTATATCTTCATAAACTATCATGATATCTATATCGCTATGAACACATAACTGTTCTCTGCCGTAGCTTCCCAAAGCAACTAAGGCTATTGGTATAGAATTTTTTGAAGGCACAAAAAGCCCAAAAGCCTCTCTCGTGCTTGCATGGTAAATGATTTGCATTATGCTATCTATGTATCTCGTATGACCAAAAAGAAAATCTTTGCCACTGCTTTTTTTAAAACTTTCTTTTAAATCGGAGAAATACTCATTTAAAGTCTTTTTGATGACTTTTGCTATCTGTAGGTTTGAGGCGTTACTGTATAAAAGCTCTTCAATTTCTTCTTTTATTTTTTTCATTTATACCTTCCACATCCATATCTCCTAAACTTATAGTGCTATAATAGCAAAAAATTACATGGATTGTTGGATGGATTTGGTTAAAAAAATAGCAGATGACACAAGACTTACCAAAGAAGAGGCAAATAGGCTTTATGATTTGGATTTGGATACTTTGGGCAAACTTGCTGATGAGATGAGAAAAAAGCGTTTTGGGAACAAGAGCTATTTCAATATCAATCGCCACATAAACCCTACCAATATCTGTGCCGATGTATGCAAATTTTGTGCATACTCTGCAAGTAGAAAAAATCCAAGTCCATACACTATGAGCCATGAAGAGATATTGGAAATCGCCAAAAATTCTTATGCCAATGGAGCAAAAGAAGTTCATATAGTTTCAGCTCACAATCCTGATGTTGGGCTTGATTGGTATATGGGAGCATTTAGAAAAGTCAAAGATGCTCTTCCTGATATCCATATCAAAGCTCTCACAGCTGCCGAAGTTGACTTTTTGAGCCGTCAATACGGGCATGATTATGACACGATAATCGATATGATGATAGCAAATGGAGTTGATAGTATGCCTGGAGGTGGAGCTGAGATATTTGACGAAGAGATTCGAGAATATCTATGTAAAGGCAAAGTAAGTTCAACTGGTTGGTTGGAAATCCACCGAAAATGGCATGAGCGAGGCAGACAAAGCAATGCCACGATGCTTTTTGGTCACATAGAGAGTAAGGAACACCGTATCGACCATATGCTTAGACTTCGTGATCTGCAAGACATCACAGGAGGGTTCAATGCCTTTATACCTCTAGTTTATCAAAAAGAAAACAACTTTTTAAAAGTTGAAAAATTTCCAACTGCTATCGAGATACTCAAAACTTACGCAATTGCACGCATACTACTAGACAATATCCCACATATCAAAGCCTATTGGGCTACATCGACCATAGGATTGGCTCTCATAGCCCAAGAGTATGGTTGTGATGACCTTGACGGCACCATAGAGCATGAAGCTATACAGAGTGCCGCTGGCGCAGCGAGTAGTAATGGGATGAAGCTTGATGATTTTGTAGGGCTTATCAAAAATGCAGGTTTTACACCTGTTGAACGCGATAGTTTGTATAATGAACTAAAAGTTTGGTAGGAGAAGTCGTCATTCCTGCGAAGGCAGGAATCCAGTAAGCACTGATTTTTTCATTTATTTTACTATTTTGTAGCAAATAAGTATAATGTTTATTGAAAAATAATTAACAGGAATATCATGAAAAAAGATTTGTCTGGAAAATCGTTCGAAAATCTCACATCCATCGTTTTTGAAAATCTTACAATCAGCCAAGAAAATATTAAAATAGAAAAAAATGTTTTACTTAATGGGCAAGATGGAAAACGACAAATTGATATTTTGATGACTGCTGAAAATGGACCTTTGAAAACAAAAACTATTATCGAATGTAGAGATTATGGAAAGAACTTGGATGTCACACATATAGATGGATTGCATTCAAAAATGCAGGATGTCGCCGTACACCAAGCCGTCTTGGTTACAAGAAAAGGCTATTCAGAGAAAGCACGCAAAAAAGCAAAACGTTTGGGAATGTTATTATTTACCTTAGATGAAGCCAAGGAAAATGATTGGGATTTTATTAGGAATGTACCAGTCTTTATTAAAGAATTATTTGCTTCATCTTTTAATCCAATATTTAAAATGAAACTTGACAAAGAAACGACTTTTACAATTGGCTGGAATTACATAGTTAATGATATAAACCTTCCACAATTATTTCAAAATCTTCTATTGCAGAATAAATTAAATTTAGAATCTGAAAAAGCTTTAGAATGGGATGTAAAAGAGATTAAGGCACCATACTTTGTTCGAGACTCAAATGGTGCAAAAATCATTATTGACAATTTGAAAGTAAACTATGAAATCAAAGAGAATTTATATTTTGGATACCTTCCGGATTTTCCAGATAACCTTAGTTTTAAAGATGTACTAGAAAGTAACAATAGACTTTTCATTAAAGCAGAAGCTCTTGCTGATTATCGACAATTTTTAAATAAATATACCATGGAGTCAGACTTCCCATCGGAACCTATTGTTACTCTTATTTCTGTTGTTTGCCCTGATTTTCATTTGGCGCTAACCGAAGAGACGATAGAGAACACAGAGACTGGAGGAATACTTCATTATACAACCTCGCCTGGTTCCACCTCTCCCGAGGTGTAACCTATATATTGTTACCTCTTAATAAAAATATAAAATATAAAAGGTGATGTGTTATAATGTTGCAAATATGTATGTATTCCGCCTTTCCTGAGGCGTAACGAGGAAAAAAATGTTTACTTTTGGCGAATTATCTCTCTTTATTTTTGTACTTGTAGTGTTGCGGTATGGACTTACACTATTTCAGTTTATAATATTTTTGTATTACAAATTTAGACTTCCAAACTATATTGTTATAGATAGAGATACATTAGATAAGCATACTTTAGATGTAATCAAGCCTTTAGAAGAGTTTTTGATATCTGAAGGTTTTGTGTTTCATACCATGATAGCGCATGATAGCGTTATCATAGGTAATGAGCAGAAATTTCATATAGCTTATTACTACAACCCAGTTAACAATGTACATGCCTTTGTTGAAACGAGACCCTTTAGAGGTGCTTTGGAAGCCGCAAACATAAGTTATGAGACTTTCTATGTGAGCAAAAATGTGTGTACGACTATAAATGGAGAAATAGATTCTGTTCCAACTACACCAAAATATGTCTATATATTTGACCACTATCTTTCCTCTTCCAAAGAGTCCTATAAAGCACATTTAAACGATAGAAATATAGAGAATGAAGTTGTTAGCAAAGAGACTTTTACTCAGGATGGTATTGTAGATTATAAAAATTATGATTACTATAATTATATCGAAGCTTTCAAAAGTATAGGGATAGCAAAAAGTACAGAATATGGATACCGCTTTGTACCATCTTTAGCTCTGTGGAAGTTAGCCTCAGGGTATATAAAAGGGTATAAGAAGTTTTCAAAAATCTTACAAAATAAACAACAAGGGCAAACAGAACAAACGCTAGATGATACCCAGAGTCAAGCCAATGGGATTCTAACACAACTAGAAGTGATGGAAAAGCCAAAAGGAGAGAGCAACAAGACGTTATGGTTCTCTATCTCTTTGGTAGCATTTATTGCTTTTTTTACTCTACTTGGATTATCTATCGTTGATATGGCTCTGTTGGTCATTGTACTGCTTGTGCATGAGTTGGGACATTATTTAGCGATGCGTTTTTTTGGTTATACTGATACTTCTATCTTTTTCTTACCTTTTGGTGCTGCTACCATAGGCAAAAAAGAGCGAAGAAGAGCTTTTGAAGAGTACATCGTCTTTTTAGCAGGACCACTTCCAGGTATACTTATAGGGATTGGCATAATTGTTTCAAATATTGGCTATTCTGACTTAATGGATGAAGAGGGGTATCTTCAGATGTATGCTGTGATGAGTTTAGTAATCAACTATATAAACCTTCTTCCTATTTATCCGCTAGATGGTGGCAGAATACTTCAGACACTCCTTTTGCTTCGTCATCCAAAAGGGCAGTTCCTCTTTTATGTTGTCAGTCTTGGTATATTAATTGTAGCTATGATTTGGATGCAAGACCCAATCATGCTAATCTTTGTTGTACTACTTGGTTTTGGGCTAAAACAGAGTTATCGCATCTCGCAGCTGTTACAAACTCTATCTAAGCGTGAGCATAGCGAAATGAATAAAGAGGGAATTGTAAATATACTTGTAAAAGATGAGAACTATAGCAAAGAGACACTTGCATCTAAAGCAAATATAGCAAAACAGGTATTGCATGTACTTCAGACAGGTAAGCCAAGTAAAGTTCTAGTGGTATTTGGACTATGTGTCTACTTGCTATTTTTGACTCCACCTTTGATAGTAGCGTTTGTAGGAATCCATACTATGAGTAATTCTGAGTACTCTCAATTGGCCCCTGAAAAAAAAGAGAAGTTGACTACTCACTCAACTGATAAACCACCCTATAAAGAATAGCTTAACTCGTTCCACCTTTCCTAAGGTGGAATGCAGATACCGATATAAATATTCAATTATAAGAGTCAGCCGTTGAATCTCCACTTTTGTGGACTGCCACGACTAAAGCCTCACAGTGACGATTCGTCATTCCGTACTTGATACGGAATCCATACTCTTGCAAGATTTGTAAATTTTATATATACTTATAATATGAAAAAATAGTAATAGTGAGACATAATGTTCTGCTAATAAATAGTTAAATGGAGTGTGTAATGCTGAACTTTGATGAACTAGAACACAAGCTACTAAATGAGCATGGAGATGAGTATAAAGCATTCACTCGACTGCTTCTAACGATTTCTATTGCTTGTATAACAATCCTTGTCTCCGTCAAATCTAATGGTGGCTGGCTTTACGTTATTGCTTCTCTACTGCTGTTTTTGTCGGTTTTATTTGGTGTTATAGTGCAACACCGGATAATGATGAATCCAATATATCATCTTGAGTATGCTGCTGAACAGGTGCGAAAGGAGAAAGAATTAGGTTCGGATGCTCCGATAAAAATCCGGCGTCGACCCACAAAGGTTGAACAGGTCTTTTATCGACTCCAGGTGTTCTCATTCGTCGTCGCATTTTTGTTTTTGGCTCTGCAGTTGGGCATCAAAGCTATTTAACTAGGAATTTCAAACATAAGGGTCAGCCGTTGAATCTCCACTTTTTAGCTTGTTCCAATCGTCTCGATGAGAATATATAAAACCTCTATTTTTCTTGCAAGATTTGATAATTTTATATATACTTCAGTATGAAAAATAAAATAATATATAGAACATATCAAACATTACTTTATCAGAAAGAGTTTATATGCAAAAAATCAATCTAACAACATACCCTAGAAAAAGCACATATGAAGCATTTCTTCATCACGAGATTCCTGTTTTAAGTACGACTTGTGAAATTGATATTACGGAACTTTACAAATTTCGTCAACAATACGCTCTACGTCTCTTCCCGCTTCTCGCATTTATGATTGACAAAACTATCAACGAAATTGAAGCTATGAAGCACCGCATCATTGATGGGGAACTTTATGCATACGATGTCATCCATCCCTCTTTTACAACACTACTTCCCAACAACACCATCTCATTTTGCGATGCCATACATATGGATGATGCAAAGATGTTCTATGAACATATTGTCACACTTTCAGATGTTGCGACACAGACTGCTGATGTAGAGATGCGTGAGAAACATGGCAGGTACTTCATCTCCAATATCCCGTGGATACGGTTCAGCTCATTTGTACATCCTTATTTGTCACAATACGCCAGTATTCCCATTGTCACTACTGGAAAGTTTCAACAAAATGGTATGAATATTACTATACCTATTGCACTGCAAGTACACCACAGCCTTGCTGATGGATATCATCTTGGTCGATTTTACACTCTTCTTGAACAAAACATCAAAAATACACCAGAGATTTTAAGTGGCATCGTTTAGTGCATTCTCATCATCTTGATGAGAATGCATAAAACCTCTATTTTTCTTGCAAGATTTGTAAAATTTATGTATACTTTCGACTAATAAACAACAAGGAAAACAATGGAACAAAAACACTCTGGCTTAGGAATTGCATCATTTGTTATAAGCACTTTAGCAGGAATTTTGATACTTGTTGTATTTGCTATAGCAGGAAGCATGAAAGGCTCAACTACCGGGGAGGGGATTGATGAAAATTATGTCAGAAATGTTATGGTTGGATTGTCTACGATAGGTCTACTTTTTATAAATGTTTTAGCAGTTGGTTTAGGTATTGGAGGATTATTTCAAAAAGAGCGACAAAAAATATTCGCAATATTAGGGACGGTACTCTCATCTTTTACAATATTAAGCATAGTAGGCCTTGTCATACTAGGTACAATGCTCAAATAGCAAGAAAAATAAAATTGCCTAAAATTTAGAGTCAGTAGTTATTTAAAAAAATTTTAGCTCCATCCCATCGTCTCGATGGGAATACATAAAACACCATACATTTGCATCAAAGTTTAAATAAGATAGTATTAAAGTAACTTAAATTAAGTCTGCGTAGCGGTTTTGGCTTTTTTTACCCAAAAAGGCTAAGATTGACCATCGTAAAATTATCAAGAGCAGAATATCTAAACTCCTCACAACAAATCGAAGATTTAAATAGTTTAAAATTTGCAAAACAAGCAATGGATTGGTGGGATGATTATCATAGTTGGACAAAATTTCCTCCTTTATGTATGAGGGAAAATGACAAAGACATCTGTTATCTATTTTATGAAGTTTCCAAAAACAAAGAATATCTTACAATACACAACATATTTACTCCAAAAGCATACAGAAACGAAGGCTATGCTTTTGTTTTATTAGAACATCTTTTTACAACACTCGTTCATGAAGATATAAAGAGATTTAAACTATTTTGCGTCTCTTCATCGATTGATTTTTATAATAAAATAGGCATGAATTATTGGGGAGTAAATCATTTGGGGCAATACTATTGTGATTTTAAAATGCCTCATTCAAGTATCTTGGAAATCCCGAAAATAGTAAAAGATGCAGATATGCATGAATTTTCAGATGAGGATTTGCTCAAGATTTATGAAAAATTGCGATTAAATGGAAAAGAATTTGATGAAAAAGGCAAAAAGATATATGATGATTGTTTAAAAAAGATGGGCAAAAGATATATTTTTGAAAAGTTAACCAAAAGGGCTAAGTCGATTGTAATAAAATTGTAAGAGTAATCATATATTATCTGTTTCATAAAAATTGTTATTTGGGGATAATAAATGAAACATAAAATTATGGCTTTTATATCAATTGTTGCTAGTATGCTTCTGTTTTGCCTGCCAGCAATGGCAAAAGAAGAACATTCTGATATAGTCATATCAAAAATTATAAATACAAAACAAGCAATACTAAAAAATGCCAAAGATCCATCTTCGAGTAAATTTATATTTTTAGCTTTTTGGGATTTTGATGGCACGATATTAAAAGGCGATTGCTCAGAAGGGTTGGAGAGTAATGGCACATCATTGTACAAAGGGCTAGCCGAGATGGCTATCAACTCTGGCTACTCTAGCGTCTATTCACCAAAAGGTGGAGCCCAGAAGTTTTGGAAAGACTATCGATATATGGAACAAGATATCGGCAAGTGGCTTGCATACCCTTTTATACCGCAGATGCTTTATGGCGCAAAGCAGAGAGATATTTACAAGCTAAGTGAAAAATATTTTAAAGATGTACTTAGTGATTATTATTTTAACTCTTCCGTGCAAATATTGAAAGCACTCGAAAAAGATGGAGTTGAGTGTCATGTGATATCGGCAAGTGCAGATGTTTTTTTGGATGCCGCAGCCCCAACGCTTGGATTGGATGTGGGGCGTTTCCATGGGATAGAAGTTCGTATAAAAGATGGACGACTAACAAGAGAGCTAGTTTATCCCATAACATGGTCTGATGGTAAGAGGGAAAAGCTGATATCTATCGTAAAAGAGATAGAACAACAACATCCAGATAAACAAGCGGTAGTGCTTGCTGCTTTTGGTAACAGCTATGGCACAGATGGTTCCTTTATGAAATATGTTGCTACACAAAAATTACTAAAGGGAGATCCTGTCACAGTGATGATAAATGGTGGTGATGCTCCTACACAATACCGTAACCTTTTTATCAAAGTGGAGCAGTCTGAAACAATTAAAAAGCACTAAAAGTTTCATTTTATTGCAATATTTTGGAAGTTTTCTATATAATCTTTTAGATAAATAATCAAAAGGTTTTTACACTAAATGCTCAAAAAAATTATATTTTTGCTGGTTTTGGTATTTGGATTTGATGGTGCTTTTGCAGATAGTGTCAAGATGGATAAGCAAATGAAAAAGAGCTTAGATATCGCGGTTGCTAAAGTGCTCGAAGCATTCAAAACACAAGATCAAAAAGCCATAAAAACTCTTGTAAATAAAAAAGCAGGCGTTTATATTATCTTTAGAAGAGGTATTATGGATGAGTTTACGCATGTAAATTATATAGATTTCAAATCACCCATACCAGAGTATCTGCCATATAACCATATAGAAAAAAAATATTATTCATTGAGGTATAAAAAAGCACCAACATTTAGTTGTGATAGCGAAAAATGGAGTGATTGGGGTATTATCGTAGATGTCAACAATAGATACAATGCCTTAACGGACATCGCAATCGCACAAAAAAAGTATAATGAAGTAAATTATACAACCAGCGAATTTGGTATATATAAAAATATAGATAAACAAAGTTTAAAAGTAGTGGCAACGGCAGATGATTTTGTATTTTATATGATTTTGATTGACGGAAAATGGTATTTGTCGATACTTGATAGGGTGGAGTATTGCAGTGCATGAGTTTTATAAAATTTTAAAGTGTATAATACAGTTATGATAAAGCATTATTACTCTTATGAAGAATTTAGAGAAGACCTTAAAGCATTAACAAAAAAGATAGATAAGCCTTTTGATACAATCATGGGTATATCAAGAGGTGGGCTTAGTATGGCTCAAATGTTTGGAGAGTATTATGATATAAGAAAAGTTTATGCCATTAACTCCATAGGCTATGATGATACACGCAAACTTGATGAGGTAAAAATATTTAATATTCCAGATTTAAGTGAGACCAAGGCGGTGTTAATAGTTGATGATATTGTCGATAGTGGAGATACGATGGTAAAAATTTTGGACATTTTAAAAGCAAAATATCCCAATGTAATGTTATACACTGCCTCTATTTTTTATAAGAAAAGTGCTAAAATAGCACCAGATTGGTTTGTAAAAGAGCCATTATGCTGGATTGAATTTTTTTGGACAGTTGATTTAAAAGAGGAAAATGAATGATTTTGATGATAGATAATTATGATAGCTTTACATATAATATAGTTCAGTATTGCAAGGAACTTGGTGCAGATTTGAAAGTTATTAGAAATGATGAGATGAGCGTGGATGAGATTAAAAAACTCAATCCAGAAAAAATCATACTATCTCCTGGACCAGCTACACCAGATGATGCTGGAGTAACTTTGGATGTCATAAAAGAGTTTGGCGGTATTGTGCCGATATTTGGCATCTGCTTAGGTCATCAGAGTATAGCCCAAGCTTATGGAGCAGATGTGGTAAGGGCGACAAATATGATGCATGGCAAAACATCTCAAATAGTTGTCGATAAACCAACTCAAATTTTTAAAAGTTTGCCAAATGAGTTTAGAGCCACAAGGTATCATTCTCTTATAGTTAAAAATGAAAATCTACCAAGCGATATAGTTGTAACTGCCCATAGTAAAGATGATGGGGAGATAATGGCATTAGAGATAAAAGATAAAAATATATATGGTGTTCAATTTCATCCAGAGTCTATTATGAGTGAATATGGGCACGAGATGATTGATAACTTTTTGAAATTATGATTAAAAGCATTTTAGTAAATAGAGTTACGATTTATTTGCTTTATGCAGTTGTCATTTCTTATTTTGCTTACTTTATCCCTATAACACCAAACGAAGCATTTGAATTTTACAAGTCCGATGGTTTGGTTTCAAAGTTTATGCATTTTGGATATAGTTTTTTTCAAAATACTTTTGGGATAAGACTTTTATTTGTTATAAATGCCACAGTTGCATTGTTTTTATTTGATATTTTTTCAAGAGACATTTTAAAAGATAAAAATGATGCATTGCAAGCAAGTGCAATTTTTGCTCTTTTGCCAGCCATGATTTTTGGAGGAGCTATAGCCAATATAGCCCTTATAGTATTTAACCTAGTGCTTATTTATCTAATCTCTTATTATAGAAAATTCTATTTTGGTGAAGCAATCGCACTATTATTACTATTCTTAATCCATGATGCTTCCATATTCTTCTTTTTATCTATTTTTATATATGGAGTTTTTAAAAAAGAGAAAAGAACGGCCATCTTTGGGGTACTTGCACTTATTGGATTTTGGTATTTTCATAGAGGTATAGAGATAAGTGGTCATCCATGGGGGCATTTTGTTGAAACTTTTAGTATATATGCGGCTGTATTTTCGCCTTTTATTTTTTTATATTTTCTATATGTAATTTATAGAATATGGATAAAAGAAGAGAAGGATATCGTTTGGAGCATATCGTCATTTGCCTTTTTTGTATCGATTCTTTTGTCTATCAGACAAAGGATTCTAGTTACCGATTTTACTCCATATGTGCTTGTTGGATTTGTATTAATGTTTAGAGTATATTTTCAGAGCCTTAGAGTTAGATTGCCTAAATTTCAAAAAATTTATAAAAATGGCTTTAATATATCGATGGGTTCATTGGTCGTTGTCTTGATATTTGTTTTTTCCCAACCACTTATATTTAATTTTAATGGTCAGTATCTGTTTACAAAGGTATATGAACCGTATAAAATTCAAAAACAGTTAAAAGAAAAAAATATACATTGTTTTAATTCAAAAAATAAAAAAGCAGAGCTTCAATTAAAGTTTTATGGTATAAGCCGTTGTAAAAAATAATATTAGTTTTTGTTTCTAAAATACACAATTTGTTATAGATTTATACCCAAAACCATAAATACCAAACAACTCAAATGTATCTAATGGTAATATTATGATAACCAAATAACAAGGAGAACTTAATGGCTCAAAAGGCGATTAGAGAGTATGATGCCAAATCTATTTTGGCAAAGCATTGGGGTAAATATTTCCCAGATTTTACATATGCTTATGAAACAGTATTAGTTGAAAATGGTACTGGGTTAAAAGAAGAAGCAAAAACAAAAACTTGGCTTGCAAACAAAGCATTGGTTGCTAAACCAGATATGCTTTTTGGTAAAAGAGGTAAAAATGGTTTAGTTTTATTTAGAGATGCTAAGCCAGGCGATGTTACTTTGGAAAAAGCTGCATCTTGGATAGATGAAAAATCAAAATCAAAACAAAATGTATATTTTTCTTTCCACGGCGATACACCAGATGGTGATCCAAAAACAGACTTTTTGACGCAATTTATAGTTGAGCCATTCACTCCGCACGCACAAGAAGAAGAGTACTACATAAGTGCTACTTGTGTTGGCGATGATGATGTTTTGTATATGTCAGCAGAAGGTGGCATGGAAGTAGAAGAAAATTGGGATAAAGTTACAGAGGTAACATTTGCTATCACAGATACAGAAGAAGAGATAGAAGCAAAAATCAGAGCAAATATCCCTGTCGATGTTGCAGCAAAAGACAAAGAAGGATTTGCTAAATTCGCAATTGGTTTCTTTAAAGCTTATAGGGAATTAAACTTTGCATATCTTGAAATCAATCCTTTTGTGATGCAAGGAAATAAAATTGAACTTCTTGATATGGTTGCTAAACTTGATGATACTGCTGGTTTTATGATGACAGAGCAGTGGGGCGATATCGAATATCCAACATCTTTTGGTATGGAAGAAAAATCACCAGAAGTCCTTGCTATCGAAGAAGCTGATAGCAAATCAGGAGCTTCATTAAAACTTACGGTTCTTAAACCAGATGCTAGAATTTGGACTATGGTTGCAGGTGGCGGCGCATCTGTTGTATATGCCGATACTATTGCAGATCTTGCTGGAATCGAAGATTTGGCAAACTATGGCGAATATAGTGGTGGACCAACAACTGGTGAAACACAATTTTATGCAGAAACACTTTTAGATTTGATGACTAGAACAAAAGATCCAAAAGGTAGAGATAAGGTACTTATCATCGGTGGTGCTATCGCAAACTTTACAGATGTTGCGAAGACTTTCACTGGTATTATCGCAGCATTCGATAGATATGCAGATAAAATGAAAGATGTTGGTGTGAAAATTTATGTTAGAAGAGGTGGACCAAATTATGAAAAAGGTCTCAAAGATATCAAAGAAGCAGCAGATAGACTAGGACTTTGGATAGATGTATATGGACCTGAAACTCATGTTACAGATATCGTTAGAATGGCAGTAGAGGCATAAGGAGAGAATATGGCACAATTATTTACAAAAGATACACAATCAATTTTTTGGAACAACAACACGAGTGCAATCCAAAGAATGTTAGATTACGATTTCGTAATAGGCAGAAAAACTCCTTCAGTTGCGGCTATTGTGGCTCCAACGGGAGATAGTAAATTCCAAAATTTCTTTTGGGGTGGCGATGAAGTCATGGTACCTCTATTTAAAAATACAGCAGAAGCTAGAAAAGCTTTTCCAAAAGCAGACGTACTTCTAAACTTTGCATCTTTTAGAACAGCTTATGATGTTACAATGGAAGCATTGGAGATTGGCGGATTTAAAACTATCATGATTACAGCTGAGGGGATACCAGAAAGACTTGCTCGCGGTATGAACGCAGTTGCAAGAGCTAAAAATGTAACAGTAATAGGACCAGCAACGGTTGGTGCCATTGCTCCTGGCGCATTTAAAATAGCAAATATAGGCGGTACAATAGAAAATATTATCAATTCAAAACTTCATAGAGCTGGAAGTTGTGGACTTGTAACTCGTTCAGGCGGTCTTTTTAATGAACTTTCAAATATCATAGCTATCAACGCAGATGGAATTGCTGAGGGTGTTGCTATAGGTGGAGATAGATTTGTTGGTTCAGTTTTCATTGACAATCTTCTTAGAATGCAAGATAATCCAGAAGTAAAATATATGCTTCTTCTTGGAGAAGTTGGCGGTACTGAAGAGTATAAAGTGATTGATGCGATTAAATCAGGCAGAATCACAAAACCAATTATTGCATGGTGTATAGGAACAATTGCTAAACATTATAGTAGCGGTGTTCAGTTCGGTCATGCAGGAGCTAGTGCAAATGCTGAACGCGAAACAGCAGAAGCAAAAAACAAAGCTATGAGCGATGCTGGTATTTTTGTTCCGAGTTCATTTAATGATCTTCCAAATAAAATCGCTGAAGTTTATGGTAAATTAAAAGCCGAAGGTGTTATCGCTGAAATTGTTGAACCTGTTATCAATGCTATTCCATCAGTTAGAAAAAGTAAAAACTTCATTTGTACTATCAGTGATGATAGGGGCGATGAGGCTACATATGCTGGTTTCCCGATATCAAGCGTCGCTACACCGGATACAGGCAAGGGTATTGGTGATGTTATATCGCTTCTATGGTTCAAAAAACAATATCCAGTATGGGCTACACAGTTTATAGAAACTGTTATTAAAACAGTTGCAGATCATGGTCCAGCAGTAAGTGGGGCTCATAATGCAAAAGTTACTGCTCGTGCAGGAAAAAGTGTTGTTGAATCTCTAGTAACTGGACTTCTTACAATAGGACCAAGATTTGGTGGAGCGATTGATGGTGCAGCAGAGCATTTTAAATACGCACATGATAACAACTTATCTCCAGCAGAATTTTTGAATCATATGAAAAAACTTGGTATTCCAATCCCAGGTATCGGACACAGAATCAAAAGTTTGCGAAATCCAGACCTTAGAGTTGTTGGACTTAAAAAATTTGCAGCCGAACATTTCCCAAGCACTCCACTTTTGGACTATGCACTAACAGTTGAACAGCTTACAACATCTAAAAAAGATAATCTTATATTAAATGTTGACGGCACTATAGGCATATTGATGGTTGATATGTGGAGAGCTTTAGGATACAGCGAAGAAGAGATTAATGAGTTTATTTCAAGTGGTACACTAAATGCGTTCTTTATAGCTGGCAGAACTATCGGTTTTATAGGTCATGTCCTTGATGAAAAAAGACTTGCAATGCCAATGTATAGACATCCAATGGATGATATATTATATCAAGTTGATATGGCAGAAGAGATTTAATATATACATTTATCTATAACTTGTGATATAATTTTAATATTATATTGCAAGGTTGCAAAAATGTTAAAAAATAAAACAGCTTTTACAATGATAGAAGCCATTATGGTTATAGTAGTTATGGGTATCATAGCCGCTGTCGCTATCCCAAGACTTGAAAATGATAGTTTACAAGAAGCGTCAGATCAAATACTTTCCGATATTCGTTACACTCAACACCTTGCACTTACCGATGATGTAACTAATCCAAATAATGCAAATTGGCAAACAGCTTTTTGGGGTATAAATTTTGGAACTTGCACAGGAGGAAGACCTTCATATTCTATCACTTCTGACAAAAATTATGATGGAGCATCAGTAGTAGGAGAAGCAGCTATAGATCAGCTTAGTGGGAATCCTATTTTTGGAAATGGCGTTGCATGTGAAGATTCTGCTACTAGTCAGCGTTCTTTTATCGGTGATAAATATGGAATTACTGGTTTAATTTTTGCTGGTTCTTGTAACGCTACTACACTTGTTGGATTTGATAGACTTGGAAGACTTCATGTTGGTTATACAGGTGCTAATAACGATTATGCTACATATGCAACCGCACTACCTTGCACTATAACTTTTACAAGAAACGATGGCGCATCTTTTATTATACAGATAAACCCAGAAACTGGTTATGCATTTAGGACAGATCAACCAGATATGTAAATCTTAATATTGGAGTGATACTTTTATGTATCTTTACAACAGAGTCTTTTGTCGTGTATTTTTATTTAGAAAAGCTTTTACAATGATAGAAGCCATTATGGTTATAGTGGTTATGGGTATTATAGCTGCTGTCGCTATCCCAAGACTTGAAAATGATAGCTTACAAGAAGCGTCAGATCAAATACTTTCCGATATTCGTTACACTCAACACCTTGCACTTACCGATGACGTAACTAATCCAAATGATAATGAGTGGCAAAGGCATTTTTGGAGAATTCAATTTCAAAATATGGCTGCATCAAATACTGGTTGGACATATAGTGTTGGCTCAAGTAGGGATGTTGGAGGAACCAATATCGATTTAGCCGAAGCTGCTATAGACCCACTTGATGGCAGACCAATTTTTGGTTTAAGAACTTTTGGCAATACACAAGTTAGTCCTAAAGTATTTATTGGTAGAAAATACGGTATTAATAATGTAAATTTTATACAATGTGGAAATGGTTTACAGCATATAGGGTTTGATAGACTTGGTAGATTACATCAGGGCTTTACAGCCTCTATTACACCAGATTATTCAACTATATTAAGAACACCTTGCACTATAACCTTTACAAGAAACGATGGCGCATCTTTTACTATACAGATAAACCCAGAAACTGGTTATGCATTTAGGACAGATCAACCAAATATGTAATTTACAAAATTCCCCCTCTTTTTTCTAAAAACCTCTTGACTTTAAAATATATTACTGCTATAATACGCGTCCACAAACACAGAGACCTTTATCGAGTTGATAGAGATAGTGAGAGTGAATGATCTTTGACAACCAAATTATAAGTAAAATCAACGTCTATTTGAGTTTTAATTTTTATTACTTTTATCAAAAAGTAAAAACAAATGAGAACTTTATTTAGAAATAACTAAAGTGATTCTTTGACAATGGTTCAACCATTTCATAAAATACTAATCCTGAGATGTAAATTGAAGCTTTAGTATTTGGTTCTTTAAGATAGCTTCTGCTATCTGCTAAAAGAACTATTTTTA
>FAXN01000055.1 GCA_001493195.1 Sulfurovum sp. enrichment culture clone C5
ACAATCACTTTTAGATCAATGTGAAAATATTGCATACGAAAATGATGCAACAAAAGTAGAAAAAATTCAAATTAAAATAGGAGTAATGAGCGGTGTTGAGCCACATCTTTTGAGTGTTTCATTTGATACTTTTAAAGAAGACACTCTCTGCTCTGATGCTGAACTAGAAATCATTCATCAACCGCTTGTCATAGAGTGCCAAGATTGTAAACACACCGAAACATTGATAGATATTAAGTACACATGTAGCAATTGTGGCAACTCAAATATAAAGGTTGTTGATGGAGAAGATATGTATCTTATGAAAGTAGAAATGAGCTAAAAATATAATAATAATGATTATCAACATTATTTAAGTTTAGTTATTTTATAATTCTTCACACTTAAAACATTAGGAGAGTAAATGAAAAAAACTTTAGTGATATCGGCAGTAGCGTCTATGCTTCTCTCGAGTAGTTTATATGCCAACGAGGAGACAGTAAAGTCAAATTGGAGTGGTGAATTTAGAAGCGGATACCAATACACAGATGATTCTACGGACAGCACAGGTGAATTTGGATTATCTACAAGTATAAAATATGAAAGCAACAGTTGGAATAACCTAGTATTTGGAGCTAGAGTTGCCGCTGCCATTGGGGAAGGAAAAGAACCTTATGGAATACCATTTTTTGACGATAACAATGATGGGTATGGTATAGTTGATGAGCTTTATGTAAAGGGAATATTTGGAAATAGTGAACTTACCCTTGGAAGACAAGCTATTGACCTACCATTTGTTGATGGCGATGATGGTCTTGGGTTAATTGACAATAGATTTGAAGCTGTTGTTTTCTCAAACAAAGACATCAAAGATACTACGCTTTATCTAGCGCATGTTAGAAGTTGGAGCGGAGTTGACAGCGATGATGCGAGTAAATTTAATCGAATAAATGGCAATGATGGCATTGGGTTAGCTGGTGTTGAATATACTGGAATCGAAAATCTTGGTTTAAAAGCATTTGGATACACAGCAAATGATTTTTTAAATGCTCTCTATCTTGAAGCTACTTATGAAAATGAGACCGATTCGCTTGAATACTCAACAACACTTCAATATGCCCTACAAGACTATGATGATGGAACGAAAGCAAGTGTTTTTGGAGTTGGGGCAGAGTTTGGGCTTAAGAGCATTCCTCTAGTCTTTAATATCTCTTACAATAAAAACTTTGATGATGGTAGTGCTGACAATTTATTTGGTGGCGGTCCATTTGTAACGAGTATGGAATATTACACTATAGCAGAAGCTGAAGGAAAAGGTCAAGTACTTAAAGGTGGTCTTAGTTATGAATTGATGGAAGGATTGTCGCTAGAAGCAAATTATGCAAAAATTGACAGGGATGTTGATCTTGACGCAAAAGAGCTAGATTTTGGTATCAGCTATGAATTTAATGACAACTTAGGAGCTAGTGCTGTTTATAGCGATATCAACGATGACAGAGATGGCGATATGCAAAACCTAAGAGCATATGTCACATATAAATTTTAAACGCTAAACTCTTTTAACTGAACTCTATATTCCTTGAAGTTGGGACAAAATATCCTAACTTCATCCCAAAAACTTTTTTGATGATGTTTATGTTTTATATGACAAAGCTCGTGAATAACTATATATTCTATCAAATGTCGTGGCAACTTCATTAAAGATGTATTTAAACATATTTCATTTTTATTATTACAGCTTCCCCATTGCGTTTTTGTTTTGCGAAACTTTAGTTTAGTAACAGTTACATTCATCTGCATAGCATATTTATCAACAACTATAGGAAGTAGCATTTTTGCTCGTGTTTTATAAAAAACATCTATGGTTTTCACAAACAGTTCTTTATCGTGATCTTTATACTCTAAGATAAAATCTTCATTTTCAAAATCAAGTCTATTTTTATTTGAATATTTCAATACAACATTTACTATTTTGCCCAAAAAATGAATAGTTAAAACATCAGAATCAAAAACATGATTTCCTTTTTTATTTAAAACCTTTTCTCTTGCTTTTTTTATCCACTTGGATTTTGATATCAATAACTTTTCTATCCTATCTATTGATACCTTTGGGGACTTGATAACTAGCTCTCCACTCTTATCTATATGAAGATAAATATTTTTTAACTTAGGATTGATTATATGTTTGTATGTTGGTAAAAACTCCAAGTAAAAGCTCCTCGTTTGATTATTTATAGTATAACACAACTTACCCTGAATGACAAATGTACCATTTTTGGCTATACTCCGATATTAAAATTTACAAAAAGTACATACATATGAATCTTTTATCAAAAAATGCTCCTCTAGAACAATCGATTACAAAAATGAAAGATGTTCTAAGCAAAAACGGATACCAAATCACATTTTCTACCCAAAAACATCCCTTGAGTCATTGCTATTCTGTCAATCTGACTTCTATGGAAGCACCTGAACATATTTATTCAAATGGAAAAGGGATCTGCTCGCAAGCATCAATCGCAAGCGCTCTTGGAGAATATATAGAACGACTTCAAACAAATAATTTTTTTAGCGATTTTTATCTTCCTGGTCGCAAACATTATCCAGATGAGGTTGCTTTTGAGTTTGGTGGCAACTATCTAAATGATACTTTAAGATCAGTATATAATCCATATGGAGAAATTAGCGATGAAGACCTTGTAGATTACAATAGCGATTATAAGGACAAAGTCGTTGCTCTTCCTTTTATTAATCATACTACAAAAGAAGAGACTTATATACCAGTGAATATACTTAATAATCTCTATGTCAGTAATGGTCTAGCATCGGGCAATACGCCAGATGAGGCAAAAGTGCAAGCACTTAGTGAAGTTATTGAGCGTCATGTAAAAATCGAGATTATAAAAAAAGGCTATGCACTTCCTGTTTATCCCAACGAGATACTGCAAAGTTATGAAAAACTTTATGACGACATAAGCACTCTAAGAGATGATGGATATATAATAGATGTATTAGATGCATCTCTTGGTGGAAAATTTCCCGTAACCGCAATTTCATTTATAAATCCAAAAAATGGGACGCTTTTTGTATCGTTTGGCTCACATCCTATACTGCAGGTATCTTTAGAGCGTACTATGACAGAGCTTATGCAAGGTCGTGATATGGACAACCTTGACAACTTTGAGATACCGACATTTGACATGAGTATAGTCTCAAGCAACCTAAACCTCGAATCACATTTTATAGATTCAAACGGTAAGCTTGGTTTTGGATTTTTAAGCAGTAAAAAAAGTTTTAAATACTCTTCATGGAAATATAACGGCACAAATACACAAGATGAGCTAAATTACCTACTGAATATTTTTAGCAAATTAGAAAAAGAATTTTACATAAGAGAGTATGATTATCTGGGCTTTTATAGTTGTCAGATTATAGTCCCTGATTTTTCTGAAATCTATCCTATTGAGGATCTTGTTTATAATAATAAAAACATAGGCAAGCAAATCAGAGACTTGGTGCTAAACTTCAAAAGCTATGACCAAGAAGAGATACTTGATAACATAGAATCACTTGATGATTCTATAGATATGGAAAACTATATAGGCGTTATATTTCAAAATAATTTTACAATGGCACAGTTCAAGGCTCAAATATACCTGCTTTTGGGCGATAAGGAAAACGCTCTTGCGCTTTTGGATTTTGATAGAAATGGCATTATGGAAATAATTGTCCAACTGCTTATAATGGAAGAACAGGATATATCTTTTGATGAGCATAAAGACGGATTATTTTCTATTTTTGGCAAAAAAAGAGTCCTTAATGCACTTGATATAATAAAAGGTAATAGCTATTTTATAGACACAACATTTCATCAAGATTATATAAATATCCTACAAATGTACGATAGGCTATCAATTCAAAAATCCTGCTACTAAAAATGCAATTGCAGCAAAAAAAGCAGCGATAAGCGCATAAGGAAGTTGGGTATTGACATGGTCTATATTTTCACACCCTGATGCCATAGATGATATGATAGTGGTATCTGATATTGGTGATGCGTGATCTCCAAATACTCCTCCAGAAATTACTGTAGCTACCATAAGAGCTGGGGTAATATCCATCGCCCCACCCAGTGCCAAAGCAATAGGCATCATGATAGAAAATGTCCCCCAGCTTGTTCCTGTGGCAAATGCCATCAAAGATGAGAGTAAAAATATTAACAGAGGTATAATGGTGGGAGAAATAGTATCTCCCATCATTGAAGCTAAATATTTTGCAGTACCTAAATCCCCTATAACTTTTCCTATCAAAAACGCCAATATCATAACTACAGTGATAGGTATCATATCGCCAAGCCCTTTATATAATGATTCAAAATAACCCTTGTGTGTTATAAGCTTCTTGGGTACAAAATATAAATATGTAAAAATCAAAGTTACAATAACAGCATAATATACAGAGGTAGAGCCGCTACCACTAAAAATATTTCCATCACGTGTCAGATATAGCCCAGCTGGAACAGCACCAATTAACACAACTAGAGGCAATACCATATTCCATGGTTTTGGATTTGATTTTGCTTGGACATTTGAAGGAATATAAAGTTTTGGTATTGTGTTTTTCATCGCTCCTATATTTATATCTTTGTATATAACAACAAAAACAATAATGATGGTAAATATGGCATAAAAGTTAAACAATAGTGCTTGTAATAGTATTTTTATTGGGTCACCTGCCGTGACACCAGAAGCTATAGAGGCCGTAATAAGTCCTAGCAATAATGCACCCCATCCATTGAGTGGAAGCATAGAGCAAACAGGAGCTGATGTAGAGTCACAAATATATGCTAGTTTTTCTCTACTAACTCCATTCTTATCACAAAGTGGTTTAGCTACAATACTTGCAACCATAACAGTAATGGATGATTCTATAAATATAACAAGTCCTATGATATAAGCTAGCATCATAGCACCTCTTGGAGAGTCTATCTTTTGTGCTTTTTGTGACAAAAAGTTTACAAATTCATCAACAGCTCCACTACGATTTAGTATCTCCATAATAGAGCCTACTAACATTATAAAAATAATAGTCTTTACTATCCAGCCTTCGCTAAATAGTCCGATAATTCCATTAAAAAGTGCTACAAATGCAAGAGCTGGGTTATAACCATTTAATGCGAGAAAGCCAAAAAATGCACCGCCCAAAAGCGAAATAACAACATCTTTACTCCATATCGCTACAATGATAGTAAAAAGCGGTATGGCAACAGATATTATTCCATATTCCATAAAATTTCCCTATTTCTTTTTAGGTGCTTTTAAAATCAAAAAAACAACTACCAATACTCCGATATACCCTATATAAGAATACATATTACTCCATGAATTATCCATTTATTCTGCCTCCATTATCAAGTTTCCTTGTTTTATTTTACCGTTTTCTTTAATTGAAATTTTTGAACTATTTACAACTATGGGAGTTATTGTTGATTTTGCATTTGCTTCTAAAAAAGGTAAGTCAACTTTTATTATAGGATCTCCTACTTTAACTTTATCTCCAACACTTGCAATTCTTGTAAACCCTTCACCTTTTAGATTTACAGTATCTATGCCTATATGAACAATTACTTCAAGCTCTCCATTTTTTACTACATAAGCATGATTTGTATCAAAAATCTTAGAAACCGTTCCATTAACAGGGGAGGTAAAAATATCTGATGTTGGTTTTATAGCCATTCCCTCTCCTGCCATACGAGCAGAAAATACCTCATCTGGCACATTGTCCAAATCAACCATTTCACCATCAACCGGTGCAAATATAGATATTTTTTTACTCTTTAACCATCCAAACACTATTTTCCCCTTAAATATTTTATATCACCATCAACAATTGTCATAAGAATATCGAAACTTTCATCAAAAACAACCATATCTGCACTCAATCCAACTTCAATCCTACCAGAATTAAGCCCTAGTTTTTTAGCTGGAATGCTTGTAACACTTTTAATAACATCGATTAAACTCATGCTAGTATTTTCTTTCATATTTTTAAGTGCGATATTGAGCTTTAAAACACTTCCAGCAAGCCTTCCATCACCAAGTGTTGCCATTCCATCTTTTACTGTCACTCTTTGTCCGCCCAAATCATACTCTCCGCACTTCATACACCCTGCCCTCATAGAGTCAGTAATCAGTATCAGTTTATCTTTTTTTGCTTTCCAAAAAAGCTCTAAAGTTGCTTTGTGTGTATGGATTAGATCAGCTATCACATCACATGTGATATCGCTATTTAGTGTCGCTCCTAGTACGCCTGGATCTCTATGATGAAAACCGCTCATTGCATTTCCAAGATGAGTTGCATGAGATATGCCACACTCAAAACCTTTTATTGCTTTTTCATAATTTGCATTACTATGCCCTATGCTTAAGATAATATGAGGATATTTTTCTCTAATTTCTCTTATAAATTCGTATCCATTTTCAATCTCTGGAGCCAATGTAATCATTTTTATAATATTGCTATACTTATCAATGATATCAAAAGATGGTTTTTGGATATAGTTTACATCTTGGGCTCCACACATATCAGGATTTATATATGGTCCTTCCATATGTACGCCAACTATTTTAGCCCCATCAACTTTATCTGTATTGTCTGAAATATTTTCAAGTGCATTGACAATTGACTCTTTTGACATTGTCATAGTAGTTGCTAAAAACGATGTCGTGCCCGCAGATAAGATAGTTTTACTTATAGTTTGAAGTGCTTCATTAGTAGCATCCATAGTGTCCGCTCCACCACTTCCATGTATATGTATGTCAATGAAGCCTGAACTTAGATAGGCTCCATTAACATCAATAGTTTCAATATTGTCGAATTGCATAAGCTCATCTTGGGTAATGATTTGTGATATATGTTCATCATATACCACAACTAAATCATCTGCTATGTTGTCTTCAAATACAATCTTTGCATTTATAATCGCTTTGAGCATTTTTTCTCCATATTGGTTTTGCTAAAATTCGTAAGATGCTCCTACTGTTGCAAGTATCGCTCCACCTTTGTCAAAAGTTCCGCCCGCATTTATTACTGCATTAGGATTGCCAGATCCTGCTGGTATATGAAGAGAGTCTTTGTCTGCATACAACAATGCCGCACCCCATGATAAGTTTTCATTTTGTTTATATTTAAATCCTGCACTATAATAAGTTGCGTCACTATCAGGCAATTCAAAACCTATAGTATTATTTGGAACAGGAGAATCTCCTTTTGAGTACCCACCCATAAGTGTAAGAGCATCATCCATTTTATAAGTTATGCCAAGTCTATATGTATCTGAATCTTTCCAGTTTTTTGCTACTGGATTATCAAAATATGGCACCAAAGGAGCTGGAATAGCTGAATCATATTCAAAATCAAGCTCTTTATATGAAGACCAATATGCTCTCTCCCAATCAACTTCAACAGTCAATTTGTCATTCCAAGTTTTACTAGCTCCGATAGTTAAAGTAGCAGGAAGAGGTATCTCTACGCTAGCCCCACCATTGTACACCAATGTTGTTCCTGAATATAATTTAGCATTTCCTTTTTCATTCAAATTTACTTTTGAACGATATGTTGCTGCTAAATTTATATCATTTGGAAGTTTATATAACATTGCTAAATTGTATCCTGCTGCTAATGTATCTCCTTCCATATCTCTAGATACTGTATATGTACTTTTTACAACGCCATCACTATATACCAATCTCACTCCGCCACCCAAACTAAAGTTATCACTTAATTTGTATGAAAATGATGGACTAAGTTCAACTATTCTTAGTGTAAACTCTTCGGCACTTGCTCTTTGGTATGCTGTATCCCATCTCTTACTTAACCCGCCAGGAGCAGTCAAGCTCACACCCCATCTCCAATTGCCATATGGTTTAGCTACAAAATGTCCGTAAGGTATAGGTATGTTTTCTACTTTTGATTTACCATTCATAGCAGGATTTGCATCGCTTGTAAATTCGATGGATGGCAAATGTGCCAATGTGATACCGCCTTCAAGATAATACTTATCATCCATAAAGCTCATAGCCGCTGGATTATAATATGCTGTATCAGCCCCAGAAGTATTTGCGATGTATGCTGCACTTAATGCTGTTGAATTTATAGACTGTTCTGGAATCTTATATCCAGCCGCCATTACAATTGTCGAAGCAACTATGCTTAATCCTATCCCCTTTTTCATTCATTCTCCCCTTTTTTATTTAATATAACGCCAACAGAGCAAAGCTCCTTATGGCTACGCTGCCGCTAAGGCACTCTTGTGCTTGCACTCTCTTTGAGAAAGCTTCGGTCTTCGCCTCAGATAACGCCAATGTTTTTATGTCCCCACTAAAGAATAAAGATCTTTTATCTCCTTTTCCCAGATGGTTTCGTCTATTGTTTCTAAAATAAGTGGA
The DNA here is from genome assembly GCA_001493195.1 of Sulfurovum sp. enrichment culture clone C5. Lineage (GTDB taxonomy): Bacteria > Campylobacterota > Campylobacteria > Campylobacterales > Sulfurovaceae > BN30871. The sequence continues at coordinate 8,427 of FAXN01000055.1, forward strand.
ATATCATCCATCCTATTGTCATTCATTATGAGTCTAAATGTCTCCCAGCCAAGTTCGCCCATTCCTAGTGAATGATGTCTATCAACTTTGGCTCCAAGGGGTGGTTTTGAGTCATTTAGGTGCATGCCGCTTAAATATTTAAATCCTACAATCTCATCAAAATCTCGCATAGTTTTTGTATATGTTTCTTTTGTTCTTAAATCATATCCTGCTGTAAAAGTATGACAGGTATCCAAGCATACACCTACTCTTGATTTGTCTTTGATTCTCTCTATGATATATGCTAAATGTTCAAATTTATAGCCAAGATTACTTCCTTGTCCTGCTGTATTTTCAATGACTAGCTTAACTCCACTATCTCTTGTTTTTTCTATGGCCATATTCATTGAGTCTGCTATAACATCGAGACAACCATTTTCTACTCTTGTGATATAGTCTATATCTTCTTTTTCTTTTTTAGAAAATTTTTCCAAATGACTTCCTGGATGAAAGTTTAACATTTCAAGTCCAAGCTGTTCGCATCTTTTGATTTCATCCATAAAAGCTTCTCTAGATTGTTCTAAGTTTTCTTCTTTGGGATGCCCTAGATTAATAAGATAACTATCGTGTGGCAATACATATTTTGGTAAAATTCCACTTGTTTTAAGGTTTATCTTAAATTCATCAATATCAAGCATAGAGAGTGGTTTTGCATTCCACTGTCTTTGATTTTTTGTAAACAGTGCAAACGCTTTTGCTCCTATAGCCATTGCATTAAGTGGTGCATTTTGAACCCCACCGCTAGCACTTACATGGGCTCCTACAAACTTCATCTATTTTGTACCTTTATTAAAATATTGTTTGTTTCGTGATTGAAAATTATATCGTCATTTGAAACTGTATAGCTTATGCGATTATGCATTGTATAAGTGTTTGAAAAAATAATCTCTTGCGTAAAGCCATCCTTTGTTTTTGTGATATTTGTGCCACCAAATATTGGTTTGGCTAAAAATATGTTTTCTAGAGTATCTGCGGGATAATTTTGATGGAATATTTTTTTGTTAAAGCTCTGTTTGTCCATACATTTAAAAGTACTTGTACATATCTTGTCTTTATATATATCGATTGACAATACCGCTTCTCCGCTGGAGTATATTTGAATATTTAATTTATCATCAAAAGTTGACACAAACCCCATGTCTGCAAATTTTATTTCTGGTGTTTTTATGACTATAAATTTACTCTTTTGCTCTTTTATATCTTTTATAGCACAGCCTGATATAAAAAATAAAAAAAACAATAAACTGATACTACGTCTAATCATTTTTGCTTCTTTTAAGTATATTTTAAGTACAAAATTATTATAATTTCGTCCATTTAAGTCAAATGGCCCCATCGTCTAGCGGTTAGGATCCATGGTTTTCATCCATGTTACCGGAGTTCGAGTCTCCGTGGGGTCACCACTTGCAACTTAAATCGGCCCCATCGTCTAGCGGTTAGGATCCATGGTTTTCATCCATGTTACCGGAGTTCGAGTCTCCGTGGGGTCACCACTTAATCTAAATTAATCATAACATATAAATACTAAATTTTTAGCGAAATTAATTTTTCAGCACTTATATATTTAAATCCTTTCTTTTTTACTGTTAAACTTCCGTTGACTTTTGTGTTCCATAATTGCATTGTAAGAATATTTACAAAAGGATAATATATGAAAAAAAGATTAATAATTACACTTGCTGGTGTTTTAGCAATTGGTGCTTTAGCTTTTGCATCGCCTATGAATTTTAAAGGTTGTCAGAACAAAGGACCCATGGATCAAACAATGCTTGTTGAAAAACTCAACTTAACAGATGCTCAAAAAAAAGAAATTGCTGCTATCAGACAAGCCAATATGGAAACCAGACAAGCGATGATGGGTCAAAATAGAGTAAAATTTAGCTCTTACATTAGCGAAAAAGGTTTTGATAAAGCAAAATTTATAAAAGACAAACTAGCACAAGAAGAGATGAAAACATCTAAAATGGCAAATAACTTTGAGAAAATTTTCAATGTTTTAACGCCAGCACAAAGAGGTGAACTTATCAAACTAATGCAAGACAGAGAGTCTAAAATGCAAAAAATGATGCAAAATGGTTGTAATTCTAATAACAAAAAAATGCCTCCAATGTAATCTATATAAAGCCCACACTGCTTAGACAGATGTGGCTTTATTAAATTTCAATCATAAATATATCAATATATCTTGATGTATTATAAATATTATGCTATATTTCCATAATACAAATCTCAAAAAGGTTAATCTTATGGATAATTTTCTTAAAACCGTAGGTTCTATAAACGATGAAACAAGACTCAGAATACTTAGATTTATAAATGAAAATGGCGAAGTTTGCGTATGTGATATAGAAAGCTCTTTTGACATGATCCAATCACGCATCTCAAGGCATCTTAAAATTCTAAAAGATGGTGGATTTTTAAGAGTAGATAGGCGTGGGGTTTGGGCATATTATAGTATTCGTTTCCCACTTGATGCATTTAGACAGAGCATCTTAAAAGAGATAAGCTTTTTGGATGTTGATATACCAACACTAAAAAAAGGATGTTCGAAAGGATGTTCGATATGATAATAGCAATTTCTATTTTTATAGCTACACTTTTTTTAGTTATTTATCAGCCAAAAGGTTTACAAATAGGAACAAGTGCCATCATCGGAGCTATTGTGGCATTGGGTTTTGGCGTTGTCAATTTTGAAGATGTTAAGACTGTTATATCTATTGTTTGGGATGCTACTTTGGCATTTATCGGGATTATAATTCTCTCAATGGTGCTTGACGAAATAGGATTTTTTGAATGGTGTGCATTGCATATGGCAAAACTCTCTCGTGGAAATGGGCATCTAATGTTTGTTTACTCTTTACTACTAGGAGCTTTTGTATCAGCCCTTTTTGCAAATGATGGAGCAGCTCTTATTCTTACGCCTATTTTACTAGCAAAGATGAGAATATTAAAACTAAACGCAAAAACTATAGTAG
>FAXN01000056.1 GCA_001493195.1 Sulfurovum sp. enrichment culture clone C5
TTTTTTTTGAATAACACAAAGAGTATTGCAATACACAATACAATTATCAAGAAATACTCAAACCATTCAACATAGTATCTTAAAATAGTAGCACCCATTATGTCTTGGTACAGATACATTTTTTTAAGTGCCGATATAGCTATAATCACAGTTTGAAACATCAATAAAGCTATCATAAATGAAGATTTTTTATCTTTAGAGCCTTTTATGGTAAAAAGAGAAATTATTATTACCAATGAAACAACTGTCGCAAGTTGGAAAAATCCTTCTCTTGCAAATATTGCTGGATTTATATTGTTTGAGCGAAGATAATCTATACCTCCAAAAAGATATCCTATTTGGAATACTATAAACAAACCAAAAAGTATATTTAGTAAAACCATAAATGTTGTTATGATTACTGGGTCATACTGTTTAGTGTTTTCAAGCCCATCTCTATCGGCACCATTTGACAAGCCATATAAAAAAAGCGTCAAAAAAAGTAAGAAATACATTATCATAAATATAATATCTCTAGTCGATATATCAATATAAAAATCAAATAAATTATTTACAAAAGTACTAAATTGACTATCTGAACTCATAAATAATATCAAAAATATAGCTAAAAATGGAATACTAAGGACTAGAGCTTTAATGATTTTTATATATGATTTACTCTTTGGTATATTGCCTAATATGCTTAAAGTAAATATCTTATATCTATCACTACTATATATACCAGTTGATATTTTTGGTAATATAGTTTGGTATAACTCTTGAATATTTTGCATAGATGTTATGTATAGTATGATACTAATAACGGAAATAATCGTAGGTAGATAATTTATCACAAATTGATTATTGTATATGAACAAATCAACTATCCATATAATTACAAAAGGAACAATGAATTTTGTATATTTATTTACAGTGATCTTTGCCAATATCATAAATAACAATGGCGCAAGCATGATTAGATAGAAGCTAGTATCATATATTTTGTCAAAAAAGAAAGTGTGTAAAATTGACATAGTCAAAGAAGCCAATAAGATTATGATATTTAGCATTTTGCTGTATTTGTCTAACAAGTTTGTATATGTATTATTCATTGTTTTCTCCTTTAAATTTTCTCATAATTTCTTTTGCTTTTTTTGTATTTATGATTGCACCCATTTTTTCAAAGATTGCATAATACCCTAGTAGTGTTCTATCTATAAACAATATCTCTTGATTGACTTTGTGTATTGAGTGTGTCTTTTTTTGACTTACTTTCATTACTGCATCGAAACCTCTTTTGGTAAAATCACCATGAGCACCAAAGTCATATGTATCATTTATTAAAATTTCAATATATAAACTATCGAGAGGCTTTATAACCTCTTGATAAAACCAAGCCATATCCTCTTTTGAGCCTTCATCTATCATCCCTAGTTGAACATATTTTGCGATAATATACTCTTCATCTTCACCATCTATAAGCGACAAATGTAATTCATTATATTTTTGCAAAAATAGGTTATCTACTTTTTTTATGCAACCAAAATCAATCATTGCCAATTTGCCATCTTTTATAAATAAAAAATTAGATGGATTTGGATCAGCATGTATTGCTTTACATCTATATAGTGAGTCAAAAAATGTATCGAATATCAATTGTGCATAATGGTTTATGGTTTGAATTGATGGTTTTGTATTCATAAAACTATCAAAATGCAATCCATCAATAAACGATAGTGTCAAAACCTTTTTAGTGGAAAGATTTTCATAAACTTTTGGAATAACGATTTGTTTATTTGTAGTATGTTGTCTAAAATAGTTAACATTATTTGCTTCATTCTCATAATCAACTTCTTCGTATAATCTATCGTTAATCTCTTTGATGAGGTGGTCTATATTTCCACCTTTTGCAAAATGTTTTAAGCCATAACTTAAAATCTTCATATCAATAGCTATAGTTGAACATATGGCTGGATATTGTACCTTTACAGCTATCGGTTCATTATCTATAACTGCTTTATGCACTTGCCCTAAGCTCGCACTTGCAAAAGCAGTACTATCAAATGAGTTAAAAATATTTTCAGGGTAATCCCCCAGTTCTTGCTTGATTATTTTTCTCATAAGAGCTTTGTTTATTGGTGGAAGAGAATGAAATGTTTTACTTAACTCATCAAGATAACTTTGTGGTAAAAATGGCATTGCAAGAGCAACTTGTTGAGCAACTTTAACGCTTATGCCTTTGAGTTGGCTAAGGGCTTCAAATATTATTTTTGCACTTTCTTGATGAGTTTGTTTAGAAGAAATTTCTTTATTTGCACCAAACACTCTTTTTGCAAAGCCTTTCGAGTGTGCAAGTCCTACTTTTACAACTGCCTTTGCAGCAATTTGCCCTCTTTTTATAGGTTTTGTATTATCCATGTATAATATCTCCTAGGCGTCTTTTAGTAAAAGATTTTTTACCAAACTTCATTTTTTTTGTTATGAGGCTTTCTAGGGAATTTTTAAAATGGGTTTTGAGAAAAAATAGTGCTAAGTTTGAAGCATGTTGCATCATATTTGAATGCAAAACAGATTCAATAAGTGACATCGAATAGTCTATAAATTGTGTTGTATTTTCAAATTCTTTGCTATCATCTTTTATCCAGTATGCTACTACTATCACAAAATAATCCCAAAAAAGCAGAGGAACATATTCTAAAAATGGAGGCTTGTTTATCTCCCCAGCTTCTATAGCAATATCAAGTATCTCTTGTATAGTTTGTATAAAAATTCTGTTTGTATCATATAGATTATCAAGTCTCACAGAAGAAGATTCAAAAGCCATATCATATATCTGTTCGATAAACTCTCTATCTTCCAAATAAAATTGCAATTGTATTTCTATAAATGATTGTAACTGTTCACGCAAAGTGTATGTTTCAAAATCTGGTATTGTTTTCAAGCTCTCAACACTAAGAGAGTGTATGTATTCAATGTAGCTATATAGTATTTGTTCTTTTGTTGCAAAATAGTTATAAATAGTGGGATTACTAACATCGGCATTTTGAGCTATTTCTCTCATGGATGTATCTTTAAATCCCTTTTTTATCATTAAATCTACTGCACATCTGAGAATTTTAATTTTTGTTTTTTCTTTGGCGTCTTGTGAGATTTTCATATTTACCCCTTTTTATTTAACAAAGTATATAATAAAATATATATTTATGTCAAGTAAAGTATAGTAAATAAAGTTAAATTTTGCAAAAAAGAATAAAAATAGAAATTTATGTATAATTATAGAATTTAAATTTTAGAGACAAGGACAAACTAATGAAAAAAAGTATAACAGGTATTATGGTGATGTTTTTATTCGCATTTGCACAAGAACCAAATACTCAATACGATCCAAATAATCAAGCACGCATTAGACTATTTGGACAAAACGGAAGACCAACCATTATGATTAGCGGCATTGATTGCAATGTGGGCAACAAAGGGGAAGAGGTAAATATAGGAGGTAGCATGGGCGATGCTTTTGGTTCACTGCTTGGTTCAGCAAAAAATGTTAGCTTAGGCATGCCTCAAACAGAAGCTACTAAGACAATATCAGAACAAAATGGCATGTTATCCAAAGCTATCTATAAAGAATTTGCTATACCTGCAAATAAACCTGTTAATATAAGATCCGCTTTTATAGGCTTATCAAATGTTTTAAACGGTAAATATGTAACAATAACTCAATATGAAGGTAATTGTAAATCAAAAATCATATCATTTGTACCACAGGCAGGAAAAGATTACGAAGTGATAAGTTTACAAAGAGGAGAAAAGTGTATATTGCCTACAGTATTTGAAATAATCACAGAAGATAGTCAAATAAAATTAAAAGAAGTGGTTACTAGTGAAGCAGTAAAATGTGATTAACCCTTTATCTTCGGCAAATGCCAATCAAATTTAAAGGCTACCATTCTGATGGTAAAACCAACAATAAACACAATACTCAAAGATAGACTATTTAAAAGTCCAAAATAGTTTAAAATATATATAACCAAACCAACTAGAAGTGCAACACTTCCATAAAAATCGCTTTTTAAAAGAAGCGGTACTTGATTGAGTAGTATGTCTCTCATCACGCCACCGCCAACAGCAGTAATAAGTGCTATGAGCATAATGCCAAAAACTGTAAATTCTGCATGTAACCCCATCAATGCTCCAGCAATAGCAAAAGATACAAGACCAATACTATCAGTCACTACAAAAAGTATATTTCTATCTATGTTTTTTCGGTGAAGCTTCAATGCAAGTCCTATAAAAATAGTACATATTACTATCACAACATTGTCAATATTTATAAAACTGTTAGGTACTTTATTTACCAAAACATCTCTCATCACACCACCGCCAAGTGCATTTAAAAAAGCGATGATAAAAAGTCCTAAGATATCAAGTCTTTGTTTTGTCGAAATACTAAGCGCACTAATCACAAAAGCGATAATGCCTATAAAGTCAGCAATTGCGAAAAAATCTACCATAATCCAACAGCATCTTTTACTGCTTTTATTTTATTGTTTGCAATTGCTTTAGCTTTTGATGCACCAAGATCAAGTATCTCTTTTACTTCGTCTATGTGATTTAGATAATATTCTCTCTTTTCTCTAGCCTCTGCGAACTCATCCCAGATAAGCTCTTTGAGATATTTTTTAAAACTTCCATAACCCTCAAGTCCGCTTTTGTATCTTGCTTGAAGTTCGTTTTTGCCATTTTCATCTAAAAATAATGAAGCTATTTTATATACATTGCAATTTTCATACTCCAAAGGTTCTCCAAGTGGTGTTGATGATGTTACGATTTTATTGCACTGTTTTTGTAAAGCTTTTTCATCCATAAAAATGTCTATGGTATTGCCATAGCTTTTACTCATTTTTTCTCCATCCAGCCCTACGATGGTAGCCACATTATCATCTACTACATACTCTGGGATTGTCAAGATATCGCCATATTCATTGTTAAACTTTATGGCAATATCACGAGTGATTTCTACATGTTGGATTTGATCTTTGCCAACAGGAACTTTTTGTGTGTCAAGGAGTAAAATATCAGCAGCCATAAGTACGGGATAAGAGAAAAGTGCATGCGAAGCTGGTATGTTTTTTGCAACTTTATCTTTGTAGCTATGAGCACGTTCTAGTAGTCCCATGGGAGTATATTTGGATAGTATCCAGTAAAGCTCAAGAACTTCTGGAACAGCACTTTGTATCCAAAAAGTTGTTTTATTTGGATCAAGTCCCAAGGAAAGATAATCAATTGCCGCTTCAAGTGTTAAATCATGAAGTAACTTTGAATCATTAGAAGATGTAAGTGAGTGATAGTTTGCTATAAAAGTAAAAAGCTCATTTTCTTCTTGTAGTTTTATCATGGGCTTCATCGCACCAAAATAATTTCCTATATGAAGTTTTCCGCTCGCTTGAATACCTGTTAAGACTCTCATGATGTTCCGTTATTTTTTTGATAATTATAGCAGATTTGTTATTAGGGTTAAAGTAGCTCTTCATGCCACTAGGCTATTAACTCTTTTTGGGTAAACAAGGCTATACTAAATAGTCTTGTTTCTCTTCTTCTCTTTCGCCTCTTTTTCTAGTCATAATTTCAAGTGGAACTCCCTCAAAATCAAACTTTTCTCTCAAGAAATTAGCCAAGTATCTTATGTAGCTAAAGTGTATAAAATCAGGGAAATTTGAAACAAGTGCAAAGCGAGGAGGTTTGGTGTCAAACTGCGTTGCGAACTTAATCTTTACATTCGCTCCATTGTGTGATGGTACGTGATGTCTATTGATAGCTTCTTTTATAATTTCATTTAGTTTAGATGTAGGTATTCTCATACTGTATCTTTTGTAAATAGCTATTATTTCATCAAGTATCTTGTGAACTCTAAGCCCTGTTTTTGCTGATATGGTGATAAGTGATGCATAATGTAAAAATTTTAGTTTATATCTAGTATTTTCTACTGCTTGTTCATAACTTATATCGTCTTTTATATCCCATTTATTTAAAACTATCAAACAAGCTAGATGATGTTTTTCAATAAGCCCTGCTACTCTCTCATCTAGTTCTGTTACGCCAACTGTCGCATCAATTACAAGTAATACTATATTTGCCTCTCTGAGCATATTTTCTGTTCTGCCAAGTGCAAATTTCTCGATGCCTAGTATCTTGCTTCTTCGTCTAATCCCAGCAGTATCTATAAAAGTAATATTGTAATCATTGTAAATTATACTTTCATCAACAGGGTCAATAGTTGTTCCTGCTACATCACTAACAACACTTCTTTCTTCTTTAAGCAATGCATTTAGAAGTGAGCTTTTGCCTGTATTTACTCTGCCGATTATTGCTACTTTTATCTCTTTGTCCTCTTGCGGTTCTACTTCAAGTTCCATGGGTTCATCAAAAAGAGGATCAAATTCTTCATCTAAGACCAAAGGTTTTTCTTCTGTTGGAGGTATGTGTTTTTCAAGCCAATTGTAAAGAGGATTAAATTTTCTGTTGTGGCTAACCGAAACAGCAAACATATTTTCAGCCCCAAATGAAGCAAACTCCCAAAATCGATCGTTCTCTTCTTTATCATTGTCGATTTTATTTATAAGTAAAGCGATAGGTACCCCAATTTTTTGAAGTCTAAAGAAAAGCTTTTTATCTTCTTCATCTGGCAGCATTTTGCCATCTACCATATAAATAATTACATCTGCACTTTGGGCAGCTCTTAAAGCAAGTTCAGCAACTTTATTAAAAAGTTCACTACTATCATCAATACCGCCAGTATCAATTACTTCAAATTCTCTATTTTCTGATATTGTTACAACTCTTTTTTTTATATCTCTTGTGGTTCCTGATACATCAGAAGTGATGGCATCTCTGGCACGCGCTAAACGATTAAAAAATGAACTCTTGCCCACATTTGGACGACCTAATATGGCTACTTTTTTCATAATTTTCCTATTTAATTTATTCTCAAATTTGAAGCAAAGCTCCAAATTAGGTCTTCAGCAGACAGCTCTCGCGACTAGTCGCTCTTTATGGTTTATGTTGATTAATAATCTTCTATCTATTAATCAATTATACCATAATAAGCCATAAAACCAATTTCACATTTTTCACACAATAGTTATAATATAATGTTGAAAACCAATAAAAGGATTTATTTTTGAAAAAACTATTTTTTATTGTCTTATTATTTTTTACGACATTCGGTTTTGCTAAAAATATGAATGTAAATTATGGCGTTTCGTTTGGCGTTCTTGGACAACTAGGTCAGGCAAATGTAAAGCTAAGCGAATCTGGAAATAAATACACAATAGATATACATGCTAAAACTATAGGCATTGTTAAAGCTATGAGTAAAAATAGAACCGAACGGCATATTAGTGAGGGGCATATAATAAATGGCAAATACATATCTGATAGTTATAGTGTATTTATATCATATGGCAATAAAACAAAAGAGAAAATTTACAAGATAAACCATAAAACAAAAGTAGTAACAAAACAAATTATACGAAAAGAAAATGGTAAAGTTATTTTAAACGAAACGGAAAAATTACCTTTTTATAGTCAAAATGATCTATTGTCACTATACATGAATACACCAAAACTCATAGCACCACCTGCCACAGAGGCAAAAGTATATAGATTTAAAGCAGTTGGAGCTGAAAATCAAGATGGAAATATAGAGATTAGAGTCCCGTCAAATAGTGAAATGACAAGATATAAAAAAGAGTTAGGAGATGGACATAAGCACTATTTTAAAGCCATCATAAATCAACCAATATTTGCTAGCAAAAGAGGAGAATTTATGATATCAGTAGATAGTGATGGAGTTACAAATAAAGCTATTTTGCAAGATTTGCTACTTTTTGGTGATTTGGTCGCGGTAAAAAAATAATTAAATAAAATACATTATAGGCTAATGATTTCATTTGCTCTTATTATAGCTTTATCTATATGATCACAAATATTTTCACTGCCAATATTTTTGCTTAATTTGGATTTTACTATAAGCTTGTTTACATTTTTACTAACACCAGATAGTATTAAAATTGTTCCATTTTCTTTTAATCTTTCATGTAGCACATCCAACGCATGAAGTCCTGCGGAGTCAACCAAAGGAACATATCTCATGCGAAGAATAAATACTTTTGGCGGAACTTCTAGTATATTTAATGTATCTACAAGTTTTTCCGCAATTCCAAAAAACAGTGGACCATTGATTTCATAAACTTCAACATTTGGTGGAAATTTTTTATTTAGAGTAGAGTCTGGATCTTCCTCCTCCTCTTTGTTTATAGCTTTTATTTCTGTGGCTTTCATCATTTGATCTATAAAGAGAATGGAAGCTAACGCAATACCAGCTTGTATAGCAAAGTTTAAATCAACCAAAACGGTAAGTGCAAAAGTAGTTAAGAGGACAACTCTATCTGCTTTTGGCGCATTCATAATTTCTCTGAAGTGTTTAAGTTCAGCCATATTCCATGCCACAACTATCAAAATTGCACTAAGTGCAGCGAGAGGAACTTTTACTATCAGAGGAGCAAGTATAATCATAAAGATAAATAACCATACTGCGTGCATTATCCCAGCAATTGGACTTTTTGCTCCCGCTTTTATGTTGGTAGCTGTTCTGGCTATTGCACCAGTTGCAGGAAGTCCACCAAAGATCGCAGAAGCTACATTTGCTACACCTTGACCAAGCAATTCAGCATTTGGTTTGTGTTTTGTTCCAGCCATTCCATCAGCAACTACAGCAGAGAGAAGAGACTCAATTGCAGCAAGAGTCGCTATAGTGATAGCGTCTGGAAGAAGAAGTCTAAGTTTTTCAAATGTAATTTCTGGCCAAACTGGTGTTGGCAACATTGACGGAATAGAGCCAAATCTACTTTCTATGGTTTCTACTGGAAGGTTAAATATAGTTACAACTATGCTTGAAATAGCAACTACTATAATTGGACCTGGTATTTTGGGAGTGTATTTTTTTGATTTGATTATTATCAGTATTGACGCTAAGGCAACTATAACAGCAACAAAATTTGTTTCATGCATATGTGCTAAATAAACTTGAAGTTTTTCTAAGAAGTCTGGTGGAATTTTTGAAATTGATAATCCAAAAAAATCCCTCAATTGAGAAAAAACGATTAATAGAGCAATACCTGAAGTAAAACCTATAATCACAGGATGAGGTATAAACTTTATAAGCTCTCCGGCTCTAAATATTGCCATAATAGCCAAAATAACTCCAGCCATAATAGTAGCAAGCACAAGACCATCGTAACCATGTCTCATGGTTACAGTCGCCACGGTTACTATAAAAGCAGCAGTTGGCCCACCAATTTGAAATCTACTTCCACCATGAGCAGATATTAAAAATCCAGCAACAATAGCTGTAAATATACCACGTTCTGGTGGAAGGTTTGCTGCTATTGCTATTGCCATAGCAAGTGGAAGTGCTACGATAGCAACACTAAGTCCAGCCATAGTATCACTAGTAAAATCTTTAAATGAGTATTTGTGTTTTTTAAAATAGTCTATAAGTTTTGGACGCAGTGTATCATGTGTCGATTTGATCATAATTGAGATACTTTCAAATTTTTTTTAAATTGTATAACTTTAATTATTAAAAAAGATACAGGAAAGATAAAAAAAGTTTAAGATATAAAATGTATTATGCAAATAAAAATAGGATTTAAATGGGCAAATTAGAAAACAAAGCTGTACTTTTAATGCTTGGTGCATCATTTATTTTTGCCATCATGGGAGGTTTTGTTAAGGCTCTAAGCGGTTCTATGGGTGCCATGGAGATAACTTTTTTTAGAAATATCATAGGAGTTTTCTTTATAGTTATATCTTTTTATAATTTTCCTCTCAATCAACAAGGTGGAAAACCATATCTTCTGTTGTTTCGTGGGCTTGCTGGGTTTATTTCACTTGTCGCATTTTTTTATATTTTAGCTTTTATACCACTTGGTCAGGCAGCCGTTTATAATAAAGTATCACCTATATTTGTAGCGATTTTTGCATATCTTTTTTTGAGAGAAAAACTCTCATTTTATGCTATTTTAGCCATAATCATAGGTTTTATAGGTGTTGTTTTAGTTGCAAATCCACAAAATTTTATTTTTAGCAAATATGATATTCTAGGTCTTCTCTCAGGTGTCGGAGCAGCACTAGCTTATACATCCATAAGAGAGCTTAGATTATATTATGAAACAAGATCAATCGCACTCTCTTTTATGCTAGTTGGTTCAGTTGGACCAATAGTTTTTATGGGGTTGGCATATCTGTTAGATATAAAAAATGATGATTTTTTGTTTTCACGCTTTGTGATGCCAAGTTTAAATCAATGGTATCTCATAGCAGGGGTTGGAGTTAGTGCAACAATTTCACAACTTTTGATGACAAAAGCATATTCATTATCAAAAGCAGGCATCATAGGAGCCATATCATATTCAAATATCATATTTGCTACAATTATAGGAATTATTTTAGGAGATAAATTACCTGATATTATTACGATTTTAGGTATAATCTTGGTTATAATAGCAGGAATATTGGTAACTAAAAAATAAAAAAAGGTAGAAAATGATATTAATTGCTGGGCCATGCGTGCTAGAGAGCAGAGAAAATGTGATGAGAATCGCAGAAACTCTGATGCCTTATCACGAAGATTGTACAAAAGATTTTTATTTTAAGGCTAGTTTTGACAAAGCAAACAGAACAAGTATAGATAGTTTTAGAGGACCTGGATTAGACGAGGGACTCAAACTGCTTCAAGAGGTAAAAGATACATTTGGATATAAGATACTTACAGATGTACATGATGCAAGTCAGCCAAAAAGTGCAGCCGAAGTTGCTGATATTTTACAAATTCCAGCTTTTTTGTGTCGCCAAACAGATTTACTTGTAGCTGCTGCGAAAACAGATGCGATTGTAAATATCAAAAAAGGGCAGTTTTTGGCTCCACAAGCCATGAAACATTCAGTTGGCAAAGTGCTTAAAACCAGAGGTTGTGATGAAGTAAGTTTTGAAAATGCACAAAAATATGGTGTATGGCTATGCGAAAGAGGAAGTACATTCGGATATGGCAATCTAGTTGTTGACATGAGAGGACTTGTTATTATGAGAGAATTTGCTCCTGTTATATTTGACGCCACACATTCAGTGCAGATGCCTGCAAGTGGCGATGCTAGTAGTGGAGGGGATAGTTCATTTATCCCATATTTATCTAGAGCAGCAGCTTCTGTTGGTGTTGATGGATTTTTCTTTGAAACGCACTTTGACCCAAGTGTTGCACTTAGTGATGGTCCAAATATGATAAAATTGGATGATTTATCAAAACTCGTTAAACAAATAGATGCTATCAGAGAGATAGTAGAGTAAAATAAAAAGGAGAATATATGAAAATAGTAGAAGGAAATTTGAAAGTAGATACTAAAAAAAAGGTAGCTATTGTTAATGCTAGATTTAATCATTTTATAACAGATAGATTAGTAGAAGGTGCAAAGGATGCATATATAAGACATGGAGGCAATGAGGCAGACCTTGAACTAATATTGGTTCCAGGTGCATTTGAAATACCTTTTGCTTTAGATCGTGCACTTGCTTCAGGAAAATATGATGCAGTTTGTTGTTTAGGAGCTGTCATCAGAGGAGCAACGCCTCATTTTGATTATGTTTCGGCTGAAGCTACAAAAGGTGTTGCAAATGTAGCTTTAAAATACGGCAAACCAGTAACCTTTGGTGTGCTTACAGTTGATAGTATAGAGCAAGCAATCGAGAGAGCTGGCACAAAAGCTGGCAACAAAGGCAGCGAGGCTATGGTTAGTTTGATCGAGCTTATAAATCTTTATAGTGAGATGTAAATGGCAACAAGACACCAGGCTAGAAGCGCAGTTGTAGGACTTTTATATGCTTATGATGTAGGCAATGACACAATCAATGATTTTTTTGATGATATACTTGAAGAACAAAAGATAAGAAACAAACAAAGAGATTTTTCACGAGAGCTTTTTGCTGGTGTTATAAGTAATTTATCTACTATTGATACAGAGTTGGCGAAACATTTAGATAGCTGGGATATGAATAGTATTGGTAAAATAGAAAAAGCTATTATGAGATTAGGTGCGTATGAGATAATTATAGTTCAAACAGATAAGGCTATTATTATCAATGAAGCTGTTGAACTTGCAAAAGAGTTGGCTGATGATAAGTCGCCACAATTTATAAATGGTGTTTTAGACTCTTTACAAATCTAAGTTTATTTTATTTATACTTTTCTTTTTAATAAAGAAAAGTACCAAAAGAAAAGCGCCACAAAAGCAAATCGCTACCGTGTCTGCTATGACCTTAAAGCGGTCGTAGACACTGGCTTTCAAGGATGCATTTGTGTCATTTACTAGAGAGAAACATATGAAAAGAATGAGCATTAACGAAGCTGTTGAATTAATCGAAAATGGCGATTTAAAAACTTTGGGTGCGATGGCGTACAGTAGAAAAAAAGAGCTTCATCCAGAGGGCATTACAACTTTTATTGTTGATAGAAATATTAACTATACAAATGTATGTTGGGTTGATTGTAAATTTTGTGCATTTTATCGTCACGAAAAAGAAGAAGATGGATATATACTAAGTTTTGATGAAATTGATGAAAAAATCGATGAGCTTATAGCTATCGGAGGCACGCAGATACTTTTTCAAGGTGGCGTTCATCCAAAGCTTGAAATAGAGTGGTATGAAGATCTTATTGATCATATTCATAACAAATACCCCCTCATTACTATCCATGGATTTTCGGCAATTGAGATAGACTACATAGCCAAAAGATCTCACATAAGCATAGAAGATGTTTTAATAAGACTTCAAGCAAAAGGGCTTAGCTCTATCCCTGGAGCTGGAGCTGAGATACTAAGTGACAGGGTTAGGGATATCATAGCACCTAAAAAACTCGATTCTGCTACTTGGTTAGAAGTGCATAGAACTGCTCATAAGATAGGTATGAAATCAACTGCAACTATGATGTTTGGCAGTGTCGAAACAGATAGAGAGATAGTTGAGCATTGGGATTTGATAAGAAAACTTCAAGATGAAACAGGCGGTTTTAGAGCATTTATCATGTGGTCATTTCAAAGCGATAATACACAGTTAAAACAAGAGATTCCAGACATCCAAAAACAATCATCCAACAGATATCTAAGACTTTTATCTGTTGCAAGACTCTTTTTGGATAATTTCAAAAATATCCAAAGCTCATGGGTTACACAAGGAAGTTATGTTGGGCAACTAGCACTTCTTTATGGTGCCAATGATCTAGGCTCGACCATGATGGAAGAAAATGTAGTTTCAGCTGCTGGAATAAAAAATGCCATGAATCAACAGCAAATGATAGACCTCATAAAAGACATAGGCGAAAATCCAGCAAAAAGAAATACAGCTTATGAAATTTTGGAGAGATTTTGAAAAAAATCATTTTATTATTATTTTTACTATTTGAAGGAGTCGCAATGGGTGCAAGTGTATTTGATATTGATGTAAAGGGGAGTAAAGTTCCTTTGATTTTCGAGGAAAACAAAGCACTCCCGATAGTATCAATGCAAATAGTTTTTACAAATAGCGGTCAGCTAAGTTCAAAAAAAGATGGGCTTGTGAGCATGAGTGCCGCACTTCTTAATGAGGGAACAAAAAAAAGTGGAAGTGTTGGATTTGCAACCAAGCTTGACGATAAAGCCATCACTATATCATCTTATGCCGGAAGAGAAAATTTTGTCATAGTTGTCAGTAGCCTTAAGAGCGAATTTAAAACAGCTGTTTTATTGCTCGAAGAGTTATTGAAAGATCCTAATTATACGGATGATTCATTATCTAAAATTAAAATGCAAAAAATGGGATGGCTAGAGCAAAAGAAAAGCGATTTTGATTATATCGGAGCATTGACTTTGAGACAAAATATATTTGAAGGCACAGACTTAGCTAGAGATTATGAAGGGACACCAAAAAGTATCAAGTCAATGACACTTGAACAGATGAAAGATTTTATACATTCACATCTAGGTTACAATAATGCAATAATGGTTATAGGTGGCGATTTGAGCCTTGAAGATGCAAAAGATGTAAGTAAAAACATTTTATCCAATCTTCCAAAAACAGAAAATAAAGTTTTGCCAAAACTAAAAGCATCAGACAAAGAGATAATAAAATACAATTACAATAGCGATACTGAGCAAGCATACATATATTTTGGAGCTCCTTTTGATTTTGATTATAGTTCAGAAGAACAATACAAAGCAAAGATAATGGAGTATATCTTAGGTGGTGGCGGTTTTGGAAGTCGTATCATGGAAGAGATAAGGGTAAAAAGAGGTTTAGCATATAGTGCATATGCTTCGCTTCAAAGGACAAAAAGTGCAAGTTATCTAAGTGGATATCTGCAAACAAAACTTGAAAATGAACAAAAAGCAAAAGAGATAGTAAGAGAAGTTATAAATGAATTTACAACAAAGGGCATAACCCAAAAAGAGTTAGATGAGGCAAAAGAATTTTTGGTCGGTAGCGAAGCTTTGCGAGTTGAAACATTATCTCAAAGACTAAATAGGGCTTTTGATGATTATTATTATGGTAGACCTTTGGGCTTTTCAAGTGAACAAAACAAACTTATAGATAGTGTTACTCTTAAAGAGATGAATGAGTTTATCGCATCACACAAAGAGATAACAAAGTTATCATTTGGAGTAGTTACTAAAAAGTGAGCAACTAGCAACTAGCAATTGCTCTCTGCTCTCTGCTCTCTGCTCTCTGCTCTCTGCTCTCTGCTCTCTGCTCACTGCTCACTGCTCACTGCTCACTGTTTTCATGTCATTTTGTCATATTTTTGACAAAGTTTCAATCTTTTTGCTAACATACTACCAAAGAGGTAAAAATGCAAAATCAAAAAGAGATGCTTTCTAAGTTAAAGTTTTCATCATTATTGGATTTAGCATTATTTATCCCATCAAACTATGACGATACCACACTTTCAGATTCTCTTATTATTGGAGAGCAGATTACAGTTTTGGCTCATGTTGAAAGTATTAAAAGTTTGGGCAACAAACTTCAAATTAATCTTTTTTTACCAAAATTTAAAAGATTTGTAACAGCAACACTCTTCAAAGTAACCCCATATCATTTTGCTACATTTGCTGTGGGAAATGAATTGTTTATACAAGGCAAATTAACACTATTTGGCAGTTACCTGCAACTATCGCAACCAAAAAAAATAACAACAATAGATAAAATTATCCCAAAATACAAAACGACATTAAGAAACAGTGAAATTTTACAAATAATTGAAAGTCTTATCAGTTATGAAAGTTTAAAAAATGAGGGTTTGAATGAAGTTGAAATTCAAACTATTTTAATGTTACACTTTCCAAAAAATCTTAATGATATATTTCTAAACAAAACATACAAAAGTGACATCACTAAAACTCTAAAAATCATAGAAGCATATAATCACTTCAAGAAACTAAAAGGCAAAAGGGTAGATTTTCCACCAAGTATGATATTGACTCATGATACAAACTCTTTTGTCGCCTCACTCCCATTTCGTTTAACGGACGAACAGTTGAGTGTCATCGATGAGATAAAACTAGACTTATCCAATCCTCTTAAAGCTGCTAAAAGAGTAGTTATCGGAGATGTTGGAAGTGGTAAAACTATCATCATACTCGCATCTGCAGTGATGGCACTACCACACAAAAGCATATTGATGGCTCCCACATCTCTTTTGGCATTACAGCTTTATGAAGAGGCGATGAAGTTTTTGCCAAAAAGTATGAGCGTAGCACTCGTTATGCAAGGGAAAAATATCGGTGATTACAAAGAAGCTGATTTTATCATTGGCACCCATGCTTTGCTTTACAAAGATGATTTGCCACAAATTGATTTAGTAATGGTAGACGAACAGCATCGTTTCGGAACAAATCAGAGAAATATGCTTTCCCATCTTGCCTCAAGAAAAGATAAAAAAGCCCATATACTCCAATTCTCCGCTACTCCGATACCTCGAACTCAAGCTATGATGGATTCAGCACTTGTTGATGTAAGTTTGATAACAAAAACACCATTTATAAAAGACATATCCACACATATCATCTCAAAAGAGGATTTTTCGCCTCTACTATCACACATAAAAGACGAAATTTCTAAAAAGCATCAAGTGCTTATCGTTTATCCACTTGTAGAGGAGAGCGAACAGATACCATATCAATCCATCGAAGAGGCTAGGGGGTTTTGGGAAAAGAACTTTGAAAATGTATATATAACTCATGGAAAAGACAAAGAAAAAGATGAAGTTTTGCTCTCCTTTAGAGAAAAAGGAAACATATTATTGGCAACTACGGTAGTGGAAGTTGGTATCTCACTGCCTCGACTAACAGTTGTGGTCATTGTTGGAGCAGAGAGACTAGGACTGGCTACACTTCATCAGCTTAGAGGAAGAGTTGGAAGGCTGGGACTTAAAAGCCATTGTTATCTATATACTCACAATAGACAAAATGAAAGACTTATGAAGTTTGCAAATACAACAAGCGGTTTTGATATAGCACGACTTGATTTGGAATTTAGAAATAGTGGAGATATCATAGATGGAACCATGCAAAGTGGACAAAAGTTTAAATGGCTCGATATGGCAAATGATGAAGAGATTATCAAAAAGGTAATGATGAGAGTTGAAAATAGATTAATCTAATATTAATTATTATAATTTATTGCATTTTTATATTTTTTGTAGTATCATAGTAAATGGGTATAACTATACATTAAACAAACGTACCGCAGGAGGTGCAAAATGAAAATAGGATTAATTTTAAGAAATTTATTAGTTTTTATAATATTTGGAACTGTTTTAAGTAGTGCTGATAATGGGGATAATGGAAATTGTAACAAAGCTGAAGTTGTAGCATTACCATATACTGGGAATGGTAGCATGAGTTCTTCTGATAAAGAAGATTATTATTCATTTACACCATCATCAGATGGTACAGTTACTATAACAGTGTCAGGTGCAAATAGGGATATAGATGCATATCTATATAATAGTAATTGTAGTTCTGAGCTATCAAAAGATGATTCAGCAAGCAATAATCCAGTTATCACTAATTTTGCAGTTCAAGCCGGACAAACATATAAGCTTAGACTTAATTATTATCCAAATAAATTTTCGACTAACTATAATTTAAATATTGCTTTTACTCCTACTGAAATAGTAAATTCTAATTTCCCGATTAGAAAAACTATAAATTTAACAGGTAATATGAAGATTATTGGCAATACAGTTTTGTGTCCAAAAAACAATGCTGGGCAATGTGTTGAATCTGGAACTAATGTATCTAATGCCGATGTTAATTTAAGATATACAAAATTATCTTCAGATAACTCTATTGGCTCAATATTTAATTCATCAAGTGCAACCTTGTCAGATAGTGCCATACTTAGTGCTACAGCAGCAAAAGTTAAGTGGGCAGGGCTGTATTGGAGTGGATATCTCTCAGATAGCACATATACACAAACTCAAGCAAATAACTTGATAAACAATCACACAGTTAAGTTGTCATTTGCTGGCGGTAATTATGTAGATATAACGTCACATACAGTTTTAGGAAGAATTGTAAATGGCAATTATGACGGAACTTCGTATGGTTGTTTTGCTGATGTAACTAGCTTAATGCAAGGCAAAGATCCAAGAGGAGAATATAAAGTAGCAAACATACCATCTACAGAAGGTAAAACTAGAGATCAAAATGATGGGCTTGGAAACTCAGGAGCTTGGACACTGGTAGTTATATATGAAAATACTTCTGCAGGTGAAAAAACTAGAAATGCTACTGTATTTGATGGATTTATAAGAGTTTATGATGTTGATGGAAATTCAAATAATGGATCACAAAGTGCAAATGATATAAATATAAATTTAAGTGGGTTTAAAACGCCAAAAAGTGGGAGTGTTGCTTCAGCACTTTCAGTTTTTGCAAACGAAGGTGATAGATATATACCAAGCAACAATTCAAATCCAGGGGATCAATTAATATTTACCAATTTGGATGGTGATAAAAATGGTCAAACCTTAATACTATCAAGTGACAGTGGAGCAAATAACTATTTTGACTCTTCTATCACTGGAGTTGACACTAGAAGTCCAAATATAGCCAATAATAATGGTATCGATATTCACACAGACCAGCTTGATAGCATTATGGGTACAAATCAAACAAAAGCTCAAATTACTCTCACAACAGCTCAAGATACATATTTTCCAGTAATGGTAGCATTTGCTACCGAACTTTATATGCCAAAACTTTGTTATGATTATAGTACTAGACTTAACAATGAATTGATGCAGAGAGGTTCATCTGATAGGACATTTATTCCACATAAAAACGATGGAATCATAGAAGCTAAAATTTTTATAAGATCTCTAGAAGGAGATTTTCCATATCTAAATAGTAATCTAAAAGTTAGTTGGACGGATGTTACAAATCCAGCATCATCAAATCCACCTACTTTTAGTTTTAAAAATGCTTTAGTTCAACGACCAGGTATATATTCATATGATCCGCCTAGTGCGTATATAGATTCAACAGAAGGTGTGTATTATATAGGTCTTGATAGGTCTGGATATCATGGGGTAATAGATCCTTATGAAAGTTTATATGCTATATCAAATTTCGAATCAAATAATCTTTCTAATTCAGTTATTAAGGTAAATGCTGAAGTAAATGCTTCGTTGGCTTTAGATGAAAATGATCCAAATTCTCTGACACCATTCAATTTCTCTACTGAAAATGGAACACTTGAAGTATGCCCTGGTTCATATATATATAATCCTATGTGGTATAAATTTAATGTAGAGACTGCTGGAGCAGAATCTGGAAATTATAGACTTGGTACTCAAGTAACAGGAACGGATTATAACTTGAAAATCGTTTCATATACAAAAGATGCCAATGACAAGTATACTATAAAGACTCCATTCACGGGTGGAATAGAAGTCGAACCATTTGAAGTACCATCATTTCAAAGCCTTGGGGTTTATGATGAAGATTCATATAGTTTTGATAGAATTTGTGAAGATTCATCAAATGGAAAAGAATGGGGAAATGGGAAAAGACTTTTTTCTAATTTTAGCAACATAGACACAGTAGACCTTGGGGTAACGGCTAATGATAATCAATATGCTATGAGAAATGCCGGAATTAGATTATGGGTTTTGATGGCTGATTATGATGGAGATGGTGTGGTTTCTGACATAACACAAGATAATGATTGTGCAAATACAGATGGCAATTGCTTTAGAAACCTTTATGCAAATGATCCTTATTATAAAACTGTTAATACATGTGATACAGCATGCTCTAGCTCTAGTGATGAAGATTGTTATAAATGTCTAAGAGCAAACTATTCTCAACCTATATGTTCAAGAGATAATTTCTCTGTTCGTCCTTATGGGGTAGAGTTAACTGCGAGAAGCATGAATACTGTCATACAAAGAAATGATACAGTATCATCTTTGGTTCATAATTTAATTAGTGGTTTATTGGGTGACTACACTATACAAATGGTAGCAAAGAGTGCAAACAGTATTGATCCTATGGGATATTACTTTAGAAGGTTGTCAACTGAAGCTAAAGACATACCAAATGATTCATCTTTTGATAGTACTTTAACGGACAGTATTAAAGAGTTTTTCGGACTTATACTTGACAATACAAAAATAAATAGTGGCGATATATCTAAATGTGCGGATAGTACCCATAAAAGATTTGATGCAGATTCTTCTAATTGGAAGCTTGAAAACGATAATGTTGGTAATTATGATGTTGAGTTAATAGATAAAGATTGGACAATCGTAGATCAGGCAAGATATCAGTATAAAGCAACGGTTTCCAAAGGATTTGATGATTGTAGACCGAACGATACAACATTAAATATAAGTGGATTACAGGGTTGTGATATTCAGTCTTTTGAAGTTAATAATGATTCTAGATTTAATAAAATTCCAGTTAAGTTTGTTCCCGCAAAAATAAATATTCAAAGTTTAAATTATGGTTCATATCCTGCTCATGGAAATAGATGGGCTTATATGAACAATTTAGCAACAAATTCTGCAATGGGAGCACAGTTTGCTGGAGATATAGTAGCTATAAATGCGAACACTGTACCTACGCCTACATCAAACTTTACAGCAAATTGTTTTGCTCAAGATGTAAATTTCCTAAACCAATACTCAACAACTCAATTGGATCCCAATGGAGATGTCATAGCATCAAATACAGATGGCACAGTATTACAAGGTGCAGATAGGATAAATTTACAGCAAGCATATAGTTTTAATAATGATAATTCATTTACTGCAGAAGATGCTACAATCTTGTCAACAACAGAACAAACAGATGAGGTAAATAATGATTATAGAGCTCAGCTAACAGTTCAAAGAGAAAACTTTATAGATGCCAATAATGGGACTTTGGCTTCAGATATAAGATATAACATCAAAAAGTTATATTATACAGCAGTCAATCCTATTAGGATGTTGTTCGTAAAAGGAAAATCACAACTTTTGAATGATGATGGTACTCCTACGACAGTATGGAAATCTGGATATGCACCAAATACAGATCCAGCAACTGTTGTAATAAATGGCATTCCTGTTCCTGATATCACATTTGAAATTATTGATGAAAAATCAACATTTTCTCGCGACATAGCTTTAGCTATAGAGCAAGACATACTTAATAATGCATTTAATTTTATATATGGTAGAGTTTATACGCCAGCTGAATCTCAAACTGCAAGCACTGCAAGCGGTAATCATAATATTTGGTTAAGTGCTATTATGTATCTTAACAATCCAGCACAAATAATAAATCTTACACCGATAATAGGTACAAATCCGACAATGCCTTTGGCAAACTGGTATACAGTACAAAGTCATTCTCAAAATGCTAACGACGGAGTAATTGCTACTTTGATTGATCTTAATGGAGGAGCAAATATTAATCCTGCCGCTGGAGTTTTATTTGATAGTCCAAATGCTCGCGGTGTTACAAGTGCTATACAAATACAATATGCCGCGGCTCCAAGACCTTATGTTGCTCGAGTAGAAGTTAATCCTACGGTATGGTTAAAATATCATCCTACAAAAGCAAACGGAAATCCTGAGTTTTCGGTTCGATTTATCAATAGTAATACTGGAGATTGGGCAGGTACAGGGAATACCGGAAATGTTGTTAATCAGCCAATCGGTGGCAATGTGAAAAATAGATTAAATTGGTAAAAATATGAAAAAGATACGAAAAGCAATAGCAATGGTAGAGCTTATATTTGCCATAGTAGTTATGGGTATAGCGATGCTCGCAATTCCTATGATTACATCACAAAGTGTTAAGGGTACACGAAGTGCTCTTACGCAAGAGTCAATAGCGGCTGCCGCATCGCAAATTGCTATGATTAGTGCAAAACCATGGGACAATACAAATACTCAAGAAACTACACCGACAATTCTTACAACAGGGTCTGGAAATTTTGTTACAAGAAACGGCTTATCAGCTGGAGTGGTCAATAGCAGAATTTTATCAGCCAATGCTGCAACACCAGTAAATACTGATCCAAACAATCAAGATATGGGCGATTTTAACAATATTGTTACACTATTGGGAATCAATAATGCTCAAGGTAACGCTGTTTGGGATGGCGATTATGTTGACCAGAGTATTCAAATGACTTCTGGAGTTACTTATGCTCCTGATGCTGTTAATCTAAATCAAAATACAATCTTTAATTACGCTCCTGCCGCATTAGCTGTAACAACTAATATTAAGCATATTACCGTAACACTAAGAACTGGACCTGCGCAAACAGATGATTTAGTTGCAGGGAAAAATATTGTTTTAAATGCATTTGCATGTAATATCGGTTCTGCTTTAGCTGCTACAAGGGGTTTTTAGTGAGAAATATATCAAGAAAGGCTTTCAGTTTAGTTGAACTTATTTTTGTAATAGTAGTGCTTGGTATCGTAGCTTCAATCAGTGCAGATACGATAGTGCAAGTCTATAAAAACACAGTACCTCAAAAAGCACTTACGATTGCTACAATCAAAAGTGAGCTTGCGGCTGAACAGATAGCCAATCGCCTTAGCTATGCAATACCGTGGAGTATGGTCGCAAAACAAAGAAATAACACAACACCAGTACAGCTTGTTGATTATGCTGTAGGAGGTCCTCAAGATACTATTGAGTGGGTAGGTATGGATGGTGACAGTTTCGAAGCAACAACAACTCCAGGATGGAGTGGGTATTGTGATATCAACGATCCTGCCGCAAGTCAAACAAATTGCCCAACTCCAGGAAGTATTTTGGGGAATACTAATGCTATCATAGGAAATCTAGGCGGAGTAGGAATTTCCGATGCAATTGTCTTTTTTAAAACAGACGAGTGTCTTAATGGAGTGCAGTATCGATTTGATAGAATTGGGATGGATACGCAAAACTATAATACTAATTGTGCTTTTGGATTGAACGGAAGTGCAGGAACAAATCTTACTATGCCTGCAGGAACAAAGATTGTAGCTGATATGTATGGTGTAGCTTGGAGTGCTTATGCTCTAGTGCCAACTGTTTGGAGGGATATTAATGGGGATAATATCGCTGATGTATTTGATCTTGAACTTCGATATAACTATCAACCATGGTTGGGTGAAAATTTTAATACTTTTCCTCTTCAAAATCAAGTAATAGCCACCAACGTATCTGTATTTAGATTTTCTCAATCAGATAATATTGTGAGGTTCAAAATATGTATTAAACAGCCAATAGGCGGTGAGCGTACAGATTTTGTAACTGCATGTAAAGAAAAGGTGGTAATA
This sequence comes from Sulfurovum sp. enrichment culture clone C5, assembly GCA_001493195.1. GTDB lineage: Bacteria > Campylobacterota > Campylobacteria > Campylobacterales > Sulfurovaceae > BN30871. Next base: position 22,895 of record FAXN01000056.1, read on the forward strand.
AGATGAGAAAAGCATTTTCTATGATTACTGCTATATTTGTTATTGTTATATTGGCAACTGTTGCTATGTTGTCACTAAATATGGTTGCAAGTACAGCACAAAGCACAACAATGCAGTACAGAAAAGAGCAAGCAATACTTTATGCTAGAAGTTATACAGAAATGGCAATTATGGCAATTACTCAATATAATCGTGTAGCCAATAATAACTGCGTAAATAGCATAAATGGTGTTGTGGGTAATGCGGCTGATGGTTATACTGTAAGAACAGTCATATCATATATTGGAGGTGCAGGTGTTCCTGCTGCGTGTACTAAGCCTTTAGCTCCAAATGTAGTTTCTTTTGGAGCAAACAATACTGTTGCCGCGGCTATCATAGATGTTTATGTAACCTATAATGATGTTGCCACATCCCCTGTTCCGATAGTTTATCATCGTCGTACTTTGCAAAAAATTTGAGTCCATTTATCATTCATTAAGCATATCGTACTACAATATAATTGTAGATATATTCTACAATTTAGGTATCCAAAAGGAGATAGTTATGAACAGAAGTATTGTAGGACGACATTTTGAATTGACAGATTCTATTAAAGATTATGCAAATAGTGCAATTGATACACTTGATAAATATAATCTTGACATCATTTCAGCAACAACTCTAGTCTCATCAGAAGAAAAAAATGGCAAAAAAGGTTTTATGGTAGAGTTTGTTATCAATCTAAAAGATAAAAATACCGTAGTTATCACACAAAAAGATAAAGATGTATATAGTGCGATAGATATTGCCATAGAAAGAGCGAAAAAAACTCTAAGACGACACAGCGATAAGATTAAAAACCATAAAGTTATGAGCTTTAGAGATTTGGGCATAGAAGCCGAGGCTGTTGGAGAGTTTGCAAATGATGAAGATGAGATAGAAGTCGTACCTATGGACTTAGGTGATCATAAACCTATAGATTTTGATGAAGCTGTAGAGCATCTCAAAAATGAAAAACAAAGGCAATTTATCGTATTTAACGATACGGATGGCAATATGAGAGTAATGTACAAAAGAGCAGATGGCAAGTTTGGATTGTATTGATGTGTTTCGTCATCCTCGCGCTTGACGCGGGGATCCATAAAATAGTGGATTCCTGCCTTCGCAGGAATGACAAAAACCATTCAAATCGAACACCCCCCCTATAAACTCACACTTTCATAAAATATATAACATTTCTGTAACAATTTAGTAACATTTCTGTAATATAATTATAGACATTAAATTATAGAGGTAAAAAATGGGAACTTTTTCAAGGATGGCTTTAGCTTTTCTTTTTGTTGTTGCGATGGCTTGGTATGTAAATATAACTTTTGGACATCTTCCAAATGCAGGATTTTTGATAATGGCAACAATATTTGGAGCTTATATGGCTATGAATATTGGAGCAAATGATGCAGCAAACAATGTAGGACCGCTTGTTGGCTCTGGTGCCGTAACAATAGGAGGAGCCATTGTAATAGCTTTTGTATTTGAATTTTTAGGAGCTATGATAGCAGGTGGTGATGTTGTAGGAACCATCAAGGACGGTATAGTATCCAAAGAAGCGTTTGGCGGAAATAGTATGATATTTGTTTATGCCATGAGTGCATCTTTGCTTGCTGCTTCACTTTGGCTAAATTTAGCAACATATCTTAAAGCACCAGTTTCAACTACACATTCAATTGTTGGTGGCGTTGTAGGTGCTGGTATAGTAGCAGGTGGATTTAGTGTAGTATCTTGGGGCAAAATAGGCTCTATCGTTCTTTCGTGGTTTATCTCTCCTGTGCTTGGCGGTATTTTTGCTGCGTTAATTTTACTTTTTATAAAAAGAACAGTCGTTTTCAAAGAAGATCAGCTAAGTGCTGCTAAAAAAATAGTACCAGCTTTGGTTGCTTTTATGGTTACTCTTTTTGTGACTTATTTGTTGTACAAAGGTGTTAAAAATATTTGGGAAGAGATAGTTGATATTTTTTCATTTTTACCGCAAGAAAAGAAACCAAGTTTATTGGTTACAAGTATGATAGGATTGATTGCAGGATTAGGAACTTATTTTTATGTCAAACCACAATTTGATAAAAAAATGTCAAAGGCTACAGGAGAAATTAGAGCAAATATAAATAAATATTTTAATGTACCACTTATTTTTGCTGCTGCACTTTTAAGTTTTGCTCATGGCTCAAATGATAGGGCAAATGCTATAGGACCACTTGCTGCGGTTAATGATGCTGTTACAAATATGACTATTTCAGGCGAGGCGTCTCTTCCACTTTGGGTTTCGCTTGTTGGAGCATTAGGGCTTTCTGTGGGACTTTCTCTTTTTGGGGCAAAACTCATCAAAATGGTTGGAACTGAGATAACAGATCTAGATCAGATTAGAGTTTTTGCCATTACTGTTGCATCGGGTCTCGTGGTGCTTGTGGCATCAGAACTTGGACTTCCTGTATCATCAACTCATATAGCCATAGGGGCAGTTTTCGGAGTTGGTTTCTTAAGAGAATGGCTTGGGGGTAAACAACAAATAGGAGAAGAGAAGCAAGAGCTTCATATAGAGGTTGAAAAATATGATGATTTGAAACTAAAGCTTGAGGTATGTGAAGAGAGTGATTATAAATTAAGACTTGAACTTACAAATGCTATAAAAGAGCAAAAAAAGGTTGTTAAAAAACTTAAAAAAGTCCTTCGTGATCAGTATATTAAAACTGAAATGATTAAAAAAATCATAGCTTCTTGGATTATTACTGTGCC
>FAXN01000057.1 GCA_001493195.1 Sulfurovum sp. enrichment culture clone C5
CCATGTTCTTTGTCTTTTGCTATGATGTCATATCTGATGCCTGACTGCACAAATGCTTTTTTTACACCCCTGATTTTTCTTACACTTCTCATCAGATTTATGAGTCTACTGTGATCTACTTTCATTTGACGACAAAGTCTTTTGTGATCTACGCATCTTTGATGAGTGCATGTTCCATGATTTATCTTTTTATTACACTCGTAACCATACATATTAGCACTCGCACCTCCAAGGTCATTTATGATACCTTTGAAGTTTGCATCTTTCGTGTACGATATGACTTCATTTATGATGGACTTTTCGCTTCTTGTGCGGATAGTTCTGCCTTGATGTACACCAATAGCACAAAAGTTACACTCCCCCCAGCATCCATGATGAGTTGTTATAGAATAACCGATGGTTTCTAAACATTTTATCTTGCCATCTTTGGCATAGTATGGATGAGGTTTTCTAGTGTATGGCAGGGCTGATAGTTTATCCATTTGAGGTTCGTTTAGATAATGACAGGGCGGATTTTGTATGAGATATCTGGAATCGACTTTTTGACAAAGTCCTTTAGCACTTAAGGGATCATTATTATCATAAAACATATCAAAGAGGTCGATATATTTTTCTTTGTTTTTTAAACACTCATCATGAGAGGGCAACTGCAAAAAATCCTCTTTAGGCTCATTGGCTACATAACAAATACCTCTTATATCTTTTGGAGATTTTTCTTTGTCTAGTGCGAATGCCAACTCTTTGATGGCATTTTCACCCATCCCATATATGAGATAGTCTGCTTTACTATCGAAAAGTATAGGCTTTCTTAGTTTATCGTCCCAATAGTCATAATGCGTAACTCGTCTAAGACTAGCTTCTATACCACCAAGTACGATTGGAACAGTGTTTTTAAAGTATTGTTTGATGAGATTTGTATATGCCAAAACGGCACGGTCTGGACGGCGGTTGTTTACGCCACCAGGAGTATAGTCATCGCTTTTGCGAAATTTTTTTGATGCAGTATAGTTGGCAACCATAGAATCCACACTTCCGCCACTCACACCCCAAAATAGTCTAGGCTCTCCTAGTCTTTTGATGTCGATGTCGCTTTTAAGTTCAGGTTGTGCAATGATACCGACACGAAGCCCGATACTTTGCAAGATTCTACCAACAACTGCTACACCGATATAAGGCGAATCTACATAAGCATCACCGCTGATGAGTATCACATCACATCTATCCCAGCCTAACTCTTTTAGTTCTTGCGGGGTTGTTGGCAAAAACTGTGACATATCAGAGATTACGCTCTTTTATCACTTCTTGGTTTATTGCTTCTTTGCCCTTGTCCGCTTGAGCTTGAAGGTTTTCTATCTCTATCGCCTCTAGGCTTATCGTCGCGTCTTCTGTCTCCGCTTCCAGCACCTCTATCGTTTCTGTCATTTCTAGATCTATTGAATGATGGTTTGCCTCTGCCTCCACCACTTCTGTTTCTTCTGTTTCTGTCATCTCTTCCAGCCATTGCTTTTTGAAGTAGTTTTTCTACATCTTCAGCTTTGAAACCGATTTTTTCTTTACCTTTGATCTCTTGTTTTTCAAGCATCATAGAAGCAAGCATATGTGCAATTGCTACGATATCTACTTCGTGTTGAAGAGTTTTTACGATTTCTATAGCATGTTCTGTGATTTTTGTAGATGCGATTTGTGCTATTAGCTCATCTTGTTTGCTAGATTGCACTTCGCTTTTACTTGGGATTGATTGGGTTACCATTTGTGCACCCACATCTTTTTCTATTCTCTTGATAGTTCTAAGTTCATTTGGACTTACAAGTGTTATAGCTTCCCCAGTTTTTCCACCTCTACCAGTTCTACCTATTCTATGAACATAGCTTTCACTATCAAAAGGCATATGATAGTTAAATACATGGCTCACATCATTTACATCAAGTCCACGAGCTGCAACATCTGTTGCTACAAATATATCAACTGAACCGTTTTTAAATCCTCTGATAGCAACTTCTCTTTGTCTTTGTTCCATATCACCATGCAAAACGCTTACTTTGAAGCCTTGTGATGTTAGATGAGATGCAAGTCTATCAACTTCTTTTTTCATACGACAAAAAATGATACATTTTGCAGGATTTTTATAGTCGATTAGTCTCACGAGTGCATCATCTCTCTCGTGTTCTTCTACTACATAGTAGTTTTGAGATATTTTACTGTTTGTGCTTTCGCCTTTTGTGATAGCTACAGTTTTTGGGTCTTTTAATATTTTTTCCGCTAGTTTACGGATAAGCGGAGGCATAGTTGCTGAAAACATAAGTGTTTGTCTATCTTCATTTTTGATAAATTCAAATATAGCAGTTATCTCGTCCAAAAAGCCCATATCTAGCATTTCATCTGCTTCGTCAAGAACTACGAATTTTGGAGATAGTTTGATCCTACCACCAGCTAGTAAGTCTTGAAGTCTGCCTGGAGTTGCTACTACAACACTTGCTTGTTTGATACGCTCTATCTGTTTATCATATGATGTACCACCATATACTGTTGCAGTTTTTAGGTTAGAGTTTTTACCAAAACGATAAATCTCATCACTTACTTGCATAGCAAGTTCACGAGTTGGAACTATTACAAGTCCTTCAACACTGCCATCGCCTACCATCATATTTAGCATTGGTAAGCCAAATGCTGCTGTTTTACCTGTACCTGTTTGCGCTTGAGCTATGATATCGTTACCTGCTAGGATAAGTGGAATCGCTTCTTTTTGTACTGGGCTTGGCTCTGTAAAGCCTGCTTCGTCTATCGCTTGTTGTATTGGTTCTTTTAGATTAAAATCTTTAAATGTCATTGTATTCTTTCTGTGTGTTTTATTTTCTATAAATATCTAGTTTCGTCATCTGAATTAGTTTTTGTATTATTTTAATACGAGTGTTGTTTGAATTTGATCCAAAATCTCTATTTAGATCCTTGAACTAACCCAGTCATGATGAAATTTATCAAGCCAAATTTATTGTAGAATCTATATTTTAACCAGATGAAATGATTAAATTTTCGTAGAAGTTATGTACATTATAGCGTAAAATAGGTTAAAAGTATATAGTTGGCTATAATGACATCGTCAAGGCTCTAAAAATTAGTTGGTTTGGTAGGAAAATCGGAAATTCCGATTTTCCTATTTTAATTTTTCTAAATTTTTAAATAATTCGTGAGTATTGCCGTAGATTATCAGTCTATTCATTAAGCTTTTGTTCTAATTTTCCTAAATTAGTCTTATGCTTTTTAATATTTGTTCGAATAGTCTTACATAGTGCTTCATCAAAAGTCATTCCATCATCGCCATGTTTAAAATATTTTCTCAATATTTTACCGTTCTCGTCTGTTTCTTCCAAAAGTGTTGCATGAGCAAATTTATTCCTTAAGCTAATAATTTCATCTTTATAACTTTCTGAGAAGTCATCTAGGGATAATTTATGTAAAATCCAGCCCAAAGTCTGTATTTTATATTTAGCACTAAATACAAAATCATCTTTTATTAATTTACTAAAACCATTGTCTTTAGTCTTCCATTCGCCATTAACACAACTTAGCTTTTTAGTAAAATGTTCGTTGATTTTTTCTAAAATTTCATTTTTTAAATTATTTGTTTCAAATACATTATTTGTGTTAATATATTTTTTTATCATTTCAAGTTTTTGATTATCCATATCACTTGTTTCATTCATTATCATTCCACGCATTACAACAATATCATGAAATTTTTGTATCGTCAAACCAATCAAACTTTTAACTTTTGCAACAACTTGCTTATGATGATTGTTTGTAGTTTGTAAAAAAGATATTCTATCTAACTTATCAGTATTTTTTAAGTCAGCTTGAGCAGTATAAAACAATATCTCAGTAAAAATATGACTTTCTTTTCTAATTTTTTTAACAACTTCATCGCCATTCATATCATTCATATGAAAATCTGTCAATATTAAGTCAAAACTATTGTCCAACTTATCAAAAAAATCATTTACTTGTTTTACAGTAATTATTTCAGCTTCAAAACCTTCTTCCTCTAAAAAATTTTTAATTTTATTAATATGACGATCCTCAATAAATGCATCAATATTATCATCAAGCCAAAGAATTTTATACTCTAATTTCATTACTAATCCTTATTGTAAAAGTGGAAAAACTAAATCCATCAGACTCTACTGAAATAGAACCATTCATACTTTCCACAGTTGATTTTACATTATATAATCCTATTCCAGAACCATCTGTTGTAGTTGTTCCAAAGTCAAAGATTTTATCAATCATATCTGATTTAATTCCATTACCATTGTCTGAAATTTTTAGTAGTAATTCTTCATTATCTTTAAAAAATTCAAATGCAATACTTTTTGCTTTTGCATTTTCTGCATTAGAAATAAAATTATCAATTATTGTTGTAATTTCTAAAGGCACATATTTACATTTATACTCTATATCATTAGTATGGACTTTTATTTCATCAAAATCTGTATCTATAATTTTTGATTGATTAATGTAAATTTCATTAATATAGTGATCTATAAAATTAACAACATCGTCATCTTCAGCTTCTGTTGACTGTACATTATAATTTGCTTTTGTAATAAAATTAGCAATAGAAAGTATTTTTGATGATTCCATTGAAATTACTTTTAAAAATGCTTTCTCATCATCATTTAAAGAATCTACACCTCTTTCTTCTAAGAACAGCTGTAAATTGTTCATGATTCTACTCGTAGAATGTTTAATTTGATGCTGAAGACCTATTATATATTTTTTTTCTGTTCCAATAATTGAACCTTGAAAAGCATTGTGTTTTTTCTTTTGAATTAATTCATCTTGTGTTTGTTTTAATTTTTCCTCTAATTTCTGTTCTTTAGCTTTTGCTTTATCTCTATCATCACGAATTTTCTTTTTAAATAGTTTATAGAGTTCTTTTTTTGATTGTTTTTCTTCCTCTAATTCTTCTTCAATATTCTTCTTCTGAAGTAATATATTTTTAAAGCTATTTGATAAATTCTCATCGTCAATATTTTTTGTTAATTTTTTGATAGCTTTTTGTGTCTTTTCATCTAGTATTTCAGAAGATAAATTTCCAAAATTTTTAATAAAGTCTTGGAGTTTTTTGTTTGTTTTCTCTTTATCTTCTTCAACAAGATTTTCTATAAGTTCATCATTTATATATAAATCTAAAATATTTTTTTGATTAACCGCAAGTATTTGCTTAATAATATCACTAATGTTTAATAATGATTCTTTTTTTTCAATTTTATAAATTTCTTCTGATTCATCCCATTCTCCTGCAACAATTTTCTTTTGTGCTGTTGCTTCAGAAACATCATCAGGTAACGAATCCCACCTTAAACCATCAACAACATATTTTTCTAATCTTTTTAATGTTGAATAAAAATAACCATTATATTTTTTATTTTGCTTTTCAGAATCTCTTATTAGTTGTTTATAATAACTATTTTGAACAATTCCTTCCCTACTTGAAATAATCCTAAAATTATTCTCAAAATCATTAATCTCAATTCTTCCTAATATTTCCCTATTCCCAAAATATCTTGCATTACCCTGTCCTTTTCTGACTTCAAGCCCCAAAGCATCATTGTCACGATCACCATAAGGAGGAATCCGAAATCCATTGATAAATAAATGTATAGAACCAAATTCTACTGAATCTAGACCAGTTTGCTTTTTAAAAAATCCCTTTGCATATGGATTTAAATAATAAATTGTAGTTTTAATACTTTTTAATAATGGAAAATCAACATTTTTTTCTATTAATTTAAAAATTATTTCATTTTTGTCTTTTAATTCCGTTACTATCTTAGAACCATCTTCTGTGATAAAAGATTCAATAAATGTTGTTTTAAAATCTAATTTACTAAAAATCTGATTTTTAACTTCACCAGTTACTTTTTCATGGTAAGGAGTCGCTTTGTCTTCCCCTAATTCATCGCTTAAATGCAAAAATATTTTAAAACTTTCTTCATCAAAAGATTGATTTGGATTTATTAATCTTTCCAAACTATTTTTCAATTTTAAAAGTTTAGTTTTGTCAATATCAATTTCATTAAATAAATTATTTTTTTTAGTAAATTCAATCCAGGACTCATTTAAATCTATTATTTGTAGTATTGTGCCATGACTAAAAGTATCAAAGCCTGTTTCATTTTTAAACTTCAATTCTTCAATTTCCCTTATAAATACAGGAATATCTTGAATTTGAGTATCTATTTTTTCTGCATTTTCAAAATCTTTCCAAGAAACTTTTAAATGTATATATGCACCATTTTCTTGTTTTGTATATAAATTTAAATTCTTACCAAGTCTATCACAAGAAAATCTTCCAACACCTTTATTTCCAGCCTGATAACGATTATTTTGGGTATGATTATTTTTCTTTGAAGAATAAGCAATATTAAGCCATTTTGTCAAAACATCATTTTCAGACATTCCGCTACCATCATCAATGATAATTATTTCTGATGGTTTATTCTTATCATCAACGAGATTCTTAAATTCAATATTTACTTTAGATGCACCTGCATCATAAGAATTTTTAACGAGTTCCATAATGGCAACATTATCATCATTAATTAGTTCTTTACCAATAATATTCTTTATATGAGCATGAGTAGAAAAAGAAACTTGTTTAAATTCTGATGACATCTATAACATCCCCTTCAAAACAATCCCAGCTTGTTCGGCAAATAGTGGCGGAATGGCATTGCCAATTTGCGTATATCTTGGAACATCTACTTTTCTACGCTCTCCCCCAGTAGTATAACATCCTTTAAACTCATAAGTATCTGGAAAAGATTGTATTCGTGCATATTCTCGAACAGTTAAAATCCTTGGCTCACAATAATGAATATAATCGTCTGGTAATGTTGTAAGCGTCGGAGTGCATGATAGTTCGCAAAGTGGTACAACAGTATGTTTTTGGAGATTATATATTTCTCTTATATCGTTTGATATATTTTTATTTGGAATAGCATTTGCTAAAATAAACTTAAATTTTTCTACCGTTTCAAGTTTATGCTTCGCAAATCTATGGCTATCTGCAATTTTGTTTGTCAAAGATTTGCCTTGACGCATATATTTTTGATAACTACTTTTAGGCTTATTGTATATTCCAGCTTGAAAGTTTTTTGTATCAGGTGATTCCATAGTGCCGTTAGCTTGAAGTAAATCAGATATTGCATCGCTTAAGGATGTTTTATCTGTAAGATTTTTTGACTTAAAAAAATCAGCACGATTTTCTTTAATCGAATCAAAAAACATATTTGCTTTTCCATGGAGTGTGCCTACTAAAATAAATCTTTGTCTTTTTTGAGGGACACCATATTCAGAAAAATCAACAATAGTTCCTGCAACATCATAGCCCAATTTGGTGAGTTTTTCGACAACATATTCAGAATAAGCTTTACCTCGTTGGTTGCCTTTTTTAAATCCAATTGTAAAGCCTTTGACATTTTCAAAAAACAATATTTGTGGTTTGACTAATTCAACGAATTTGATATAAGAGTCGATGAGTGTGTTTCTCTGATCAGTTTCATCTCTTCTTCCTGCCATAGAAAAGCCTTGACAAGGTGGTCCTCCCGCGATAAGCGTAATTTTACCTTGAAGTTCAATAAGATTTTTTTCATAAAGTTTTATTATTTCATTTATATCATGATTTTTCTTGGGAAGCCATTCTGGCCATAAAAAATTATTGTTATTGTCTATTAAATTATGTTTTAGGGTGGAAAATGCATCTCGACTTTTTTCGACAGCAAACAAACCTTGCCAACCTGCATTATGCAGACCTAGTGCAAGTCCACCGCAACCAGAAAAAATATCAATATATTTAAATTTTTTTGATGACATTGCTTTAATCATAATATTCCATTGTTCCCATCAACTTTAATTTAAATTTTATCAAAAATAGTGCATAAATTCGTTAAATTCACTAAAAATCGTTAAATTTAACGTTAAAATAGCTTTATAACACCATAAATTAGGTATATAATTCTTAAATATAGGCGTTAGTTAATGCTAATGCTACAAAATAACTTCCTAGACTCCATATCAAGTGCGGAGTGACAAAATAGATCCTCAAAACAAGTTCAGGGTGACAAACTCAAGTTCGCAGTGACAGAGAGGATTGCCACGCTTTCCTTGCAATGACAAAAGCACAAAGTAGACTAGCCACAAATAAAAATAACTAGTCTATACCTATTCAAAATCTAGCTTGTATGGCAAGCATTACAGCAATAAAAGCAACCGTTTATTCTATTATTTGGCCATTGTTTTTTAGCATATGCTACAGCTTCATAGCATGAAGAATGCCATCCTAAATCAATTTGATTTTCGATATTTGGCATATGTTCGCAGTTTGCTTGTTTTTCATGAACTTCGTGGTCACCATTGGATTGTGGATTCTTGTTGATAATGTAATTTGGCATTTTTAAACCTTTGTAATACAAATATATCAGTTAAAAGAAAATCTTCACCTCATTGTTTTAAATCAAATCAATAATAGCATCATTTCAGAAAAATGTATAAAAATATGACAATTTGACATATTTTTAAAAATAATTAATTTTTTAATTTATAATTATATTTAAATCAAAAAAAGGATTTAAAATGGACATAAAAAAAATACTTGAGCCAAGCAATAATATAATATATAGAATAATAAGCATATTTATAAGTTCAGTTTTATTTTCAAATGTATTGCCAATATTTCTATTTATAATCTATATGTATAAAAATCATTTTTTTTCTTATGATCTTTTTTTAAATGGGTTGTTTGGAATAAATGTATTTTTTATAAGCACTGCAATTTTTGTATTAATTTTCGGATTATTTGCAACTTCTAGTTTTGTAGTTTTGGTAAATATGATTACTAAAAAATACAATAAAAAAGAATTTTTTAAGTTAAGCGGTTTATTTTTTATATTTTTAGGATTACTGTTTTTAAATATTTTATTCATATTGTCAATGTGTAATCTTACAAAAGATTGTGTGGACATATTGTTTTTAACATCAATATCTTCGGTTGTGTCTATTCATTATGGTGTAGTATTTTTTGCAAAGCCAAAAACATCAATATTTTCAATAATAACAAGTTTTGTAATTATAATTACACTAATAGTAAATTTTACAAAACAATCTAGTGAACTCTTAGCGACTGGATTGCGTGTATTTAATTCAGCAAATAAAAATGTTGAAGTTGTGAATAATTCTGATTCTAAGATAAGCAAAGGTAAATTAATTTTTATTTCTCCAGATAATATATATGTAGAAATAAAAGAAAATAATCAAACCAAAATAAGAACTTTTGAAAGAAAAAATATTTATTTTGATACATATTAATTATTTTATATTTTATGAACATAAGTGGGTCAAAGTTTAGGGAAAATAACTTCCTAGCGTTTCATTGACTTTTTATATTTACAAACAATCTTTTAATCTAATTTATTTTTTCTTTTAAGTCTTTTGGTGGTATAGTGTTGTCAGCCTCTGGGGATAGATTATCCGATTTTCCAGCCATGGTAGAAGCATCGGTAGAAATCTGCTTCTCGGGCTAATAAGTCTTATTACCCATTTTTAAAAACAATCTTTTTTAATTTATTTGATTTTATTTTTTCTTTTAAGTCTTTTGGTGGTATAGTTTCTTTACTCATACGAGAGTCGTTTTCGGGCGTAGAGACTCTAGGTCTATCTTTTTGAAGATATAGGTCGCTCTCGGAGAGCTTTCCTTTTTTATTTACTAGTTGATTTTTTTACTCTATATATTGATGGCAAATCAAATTCAGTATCAGCGACTAAACGCTTCAAATCCTCTTCGTTTATTATGCCAAGATTTTTCATAACATAAATCATGCCTTTGCAAAATCCTTTTGTGTATATAATTTGTTCTTTGCTGTCTGTTAATTTTGACTCATGATATTCTCTTAATACTTTTTCAAGATCTTTTATATGTTTTTGGTTGTCTATGGTCATCGTTTTTGTATTTCCTTATAATCTATTTCTTATAAATATCGCCTCTGCTATCAACTTTCAAAATAAGTATATCCGCTTCATTCATACAAAAAAGCACCCTATACTTTGAGACTCTAAGGCGAAAAATCGGTGGCACATCATCGCCTTGTAGTCTTTTGATATCACCATTTGGGATATTTTCTATGGCTTCAAAAATCTTTTTTTGAAGTTTTGAATCATACTTTTCAAACTTCTTTTCAAAACTCTTTGAAAATTTAATATTCATAGATTGAATTTCGCTTTAAAGTCTTGATGTGAAACAAACTCATCTTTTTTGAGTATTTTGAGTATCTCTTCTTTGTCATCAGCTTCTAAAAGCAAATCAGCTTTTTGCTTTGTAGTTATATCACTATTCATGTATTCTTCCAAACTTTCTCGTATGATTTGAGATATGGATTTTTTTTGTAAAAAACTAAAAGCTCTTGCTTGTTCGTAGAGATTTTCATCTATCGTTAAATTTAATCTTTGCATAATAATGCCTTTGTGATGTATATATGTATTGATGTATTATACATATTTTAAACAAAAAAGTCAATTTCTATATATCACGGAAAATTACTTTGATTCATTTTATACTTCTCGCCCACCGCACCGACGCGGTTACACTTTTCTACAATTACATCTTAGCACTTAAAATCACAAGAGGCTTAAAATATTGCATTTTGGCATACCGCTTTCAACCCAAATAAAAGAGGGAAGTTTTTTCTTTTCTTTTGATTTAAATCTACAAAATAGCAATGCACTATTGGTACAAGGAAGAACTTATGATAGCAAAAGACTTGAAAATAAAATAGGAAAAATATCCCAAGAGGATTTTATAAAACTGAAAATAAAATTTAGAGAATTGTTAAATTTGTAGATTTTCTCCCCTTGAGAAATCAAGGGGCATCCCGAAGGACAATTGTAATAGGATTATAACACATTTTAGATACCGTGTCAAATGAAAAAAATGATGATAAAGGAATGAGTTTCTTTATAATTTAAGATATATCATAGAAAATTACTTTGATTCATTTTCTATTTTTCGTATACCCCATCGAAATTTATCCAAATAAAAACCTTTATCCAAATCAGAGATTATAACTCCATACGCTTTACCAGAACTTGAATGAATAAATTTTCCATCCCCTAGATAGATTCCACTATGGTTGACATGATTTCTCTCATAAGTATCAAAAAATAGTATATCTCCTTTTTTCAACTCTTCTCTAGTAAGCTTTTTGCCACTTTCGGATTGGTCTATTGATGTGCGTGGGATAGAAATACCAATGTTTGTAAAGACATAATACACAAATCCAGAACAGTCAAAATGATCTGGTCCTGCTTTTGTGGGCTCATAACTACTGCCAAGTTTGCTTTTTGCAAGTGAGATTAGTTTGTCTGTTTTGTTCACTATGATAGTTGTTTGGGCATTTGCAAAACAAGTCAAAAGCATAAGAATAAAAATTTTAATAGATTTGTTTGATTTCATATCATCTCCTAAGAGTTATAGTTTGATTTTACCAAAAAAATATCCATTTTAACATTGTCAGTAATAGATGTCAGCGACAACGATAACTATTTATAAACCAACAGATATAATACTTATATGAAAATATCCGTAAATGCTCCATGTCTTTGCTTTAGTGGCAAGAAATACAAAAAATGTTGTCAAGTTTATCATGCAGGAGTAAATCCGTCAAATGCGATGCTATTGATGAGGTCGAGATATAGTGCCTTTGCATTGCGTTTGGTGGGGTATATCATAGCTTCTACACATCCAAACAACTCAGACTATACCAAAGATACAAAAGAGTGGGAAGAGGGCATAGTGGAGTTTTGCGATAATACAAATTTTACTGGACTTGAAATAATGGAGTTTGTGGATGGCGAAAATGAGGCTTTTGTGACATTTAAAGCCATATTGGGCGATGTACAATTTATCGAAAAAAGCAGATTTCTTAAAGAAAATGGCAAATGGCTCTATGAGAGCGGAGAGTTTGTCACATAAGGGTTATGTGACATTTAAAAACCAAAATGGTGTATTATGCTTTTTTGGTAGGCTTTTTTGTAACTGTTTTAGCAGCAGCAGTTTTAGCACTAGAAGTTTTAGCACTAGAAGTTTTAGTAGTAGCAGGTTTAGCTGTTGCAGTTTTGGAAGTTTTAGCAGTAGCAGTTTTAGTTGTACTTTTTTTCACTGGCTTAGTTTTTGCATCAGCTTTTTTTGTCATCTCATCTATCTTTTTACTAACGTTTGAAATGCCTTCTTCGGCAATAACTTTCGCTTTTTTGCTAAGCTCATCAAGCTCTTCGAGACCTTCTTTGGCTATCTTTTTGCCTTTTGTTGCAATCTTTGTCCCCATCTCTGTTGCTTCTTTTGCTATTTCGTCTGCAACAACTTTTGCTTTTTTACCAAATTCATCAAGTTCTTCGAGACCTTCTTTTGCTATCTCATTTGCTTTTTTGCTTGTTTTACCAAAAAGTTTTTTTATCATTTCAAACATTTTTTATCCCTTTTATAAAATTGAATTATTATAACATAAATATATATTATAAATAAATAATTTTAACTTATTATAATGATAATCCTGCATCCGCAACTTTTAAAATCATTTGTTCGTAAGTTGTATTTTCGTTTAGCATAAAAGATCTATAAAAATATCCATGTCCAAGACCTGGCATAAAATTGGCTTCTATAAAGTTTAAAACACCGTTTAAACCTGTTTTTATATCAATTCTTCCCATAGTCTTACCACCTAAGGCTCTAAAAGAGTTTATCGCTACATCACAAAGCTCTTGATGAAGTTTTTCATCAGTTACCGCTATGACCTCTTCCAAATTATTTATCTTAGCATCATAGTCAAGTATACGATGTCCATTTTTGTTTTTGCCAGCAATAATTTCAACTGGAAGTATCATAAGGATATTTTTAGACTCATTTTCAAGGATACTAACACTATATTCTCTCCCTGAAAGGTAGTTTTCTACCAAGGTACGCGACTGGAGTTTGTTGTAAATATCCAAAACTTTTGTTTGATACTTGATAAAATCAAATACTATAGAATCCGCATTTATTCCTCTGCTGTCCCCACCTGTTATAGGTTTTAGAAATAGAGGAAAAGTTATAGGAAGTGAACTCTCTTTTGGGTGCTCGTTTGGCTGTGTGGTAAAAAAGTTTGCTGTATTTATATTTGCAAGTTTTACAATCTCTTTCGCTCTGTTTTTATCATATTCACTATTTAAGGCTTCTTTGTTTGATGTAATATAATAAATATCATGTTCTTTTAGATAATCTGACAACCAGATTTCTTGTTCATCAAAATCAAAATACTTAATACCAGAGAAAACCAAATCAGGTTTTCTGCTGACTAGATTTTCTAAATCTTCTTTTGTTTCTATGATAGTAAGAATAACTTTTTCATAACTTGTTGAGAGTATTTCAAAGATTGTTATCTCATCTAGTTCTATACCTACATTTTTTCTATCTTCTGTTACATCTATCGCTGTTGGTATGGTAACGATTTCTATATATTTATCGATTTTTGTATCTTTAAGAGGAGTATTTCGTACTATCATCTCGATTTATTAAAATATATTATTGACATATGTTTTGTCCTTATTTTGTAATTTTGACATTATTAAATAGTTGATTTTTGATTTGAAGAACTAAATAAAAGTTATTCAGGGTATCATAAATAGCATTAATTACACATTCTTATTTTTTATGCGTTATTTTGCATTGGTGTAATGATGTAAAACCATATCGCACAAGTTTGGCAAATAGCAGCAGATAAGACAAATATATGCCAGATGGCATGAGTATATTTATATCTTTTTGCTACATAAAAAACAATACCAATAGTGTACAAAAGTCCACCTATAGCAATCCACAATAATGCATCTTTGTTGGTAAAATATAAGTCTTTAATAATCAAAACAGAGAGCCATCCCATACCAAGATATAGTATGAGAGAGAGTTTTTTAAATCTATTTACAAAAAATAGTTTCATGATGATGCCAAAAAATGCAATTGTCCATAAAATCCAAAATAATATCCAAGCCTGAGTTGTTCCGATGCCAATGAGCAATATAGGCGAGTACGTGCCAGCAATGAGTGCGAAAATAGCACTATGATCAAGTCGTTTTAGAGCAAACTTTGCTGGCGTGTTTGAAAAGGCATGATAAAGTGTTGATCCAAGAAACATTAGAATAAGTGTTGAGCCAAAAATACAAATAGATGTTATCTGTGCAGCACTTAAGTCTATACTAGGTTTTAAGGCTTTTATAATCATAAAAACCAAAGCAACAATAGCAAATATAACCCCTGCAATGTGCGTGATTATATTGAATAATTCTTCTTTGGGACAATAATCGGAAGTATATTTTATAGATTGCACAATAATCCTTTCAAAAGAGACTATTTTTCAAGTTCGCATACAATGTAATTATACTACTTATTTTGATATAATTATACTCATGATAGATTCATTTTTGCAAGGCTTTTTGCTAGGATTGGGTGCAGCTGTACCCATAGGTCCGATTAATATTTTGATTATGAACCAAGCACTTAAAAACTATAAAAATAGTGTTGCTATAGGACTTGGTGCTATGAGTGCAGATATCACATACGTTTTTGTGATATTTCTAGGTTTACTCGCTTTTGTATCTGATAAGTTTTTTATGCAAAGTCTTGGTGTTTTGGGGACTATTTTTTTGTTTGTTATGACATACGTTATATTTAAAAACAGAAATAGTAATTTGGTTGCGAAAGAGAAGAGTATCAAAGCAACTAAAACATATAAGTTTTACTTAGGCGGCTTTTTTCTAACTATGTTAAATCCATATACGATTGGATTTTGGCTAAGCGTATCAAGTTATAGTTTAAGTAAAAGTTTAAACCATATCATGACATTTGCGGGTCTTGCCTTTGCGATATTGCTTTGGATTACATTGATGCCTTTTTTTGTACACAAATCAAGACATAAAATATCTCCAAAAATAGCATATTATATAAATCTAACTTCAGCTGTCATATTATTATGCTTTGGGATATCTTTGATATACTCAACTTTTAAATAATATTATTTTGTGTTTAGTATCTCTAAATCCATATCTTTTTTACTTTTTATATATTCACTTGCCGCATCTTCTATAAAATTGCCAGATAGTACGTATTTCATCTTTTTGTGATACAAAGATGATTTAAAAATAGCATTTTTACTAAGATAAGCTTGTACATCATTTTCAAAACCAATAACATCTTCTTTATTTACTAATTCTTTTGACTCTTCGTTTTGATATTCACAGCTTATAAATATGATAGTTTTATCTTTTTTGGCTATCAAATCTATGCCATTGGCTTTTTGATCTCCTATAATGCTTGTCACATGAACAGAATAACCGTAATATTCATAAAAATGTTTTACATGATTTTCAAACTCTTCTAGATTGCTTACATTAGCATGAGGAATATCATTTATATCTATATGGCTATTCTCATCAACTATTTTTGGTTTTTTCGCCTCACCAACATATCCAGAAATAGGCTGTTTGCCTGTAAGAATGATATTTGATTTAATTTTATTTTGATTTAATTTGCTTTTTGCATTATGTCTTTTAACAACAATAAATAATATTGCCAAAGGCAATAAACTCATAATAGTCTTCATTGATCCACCGAAAATATCTTCCATGGCAACCCCCTTTCACAGGTAATTATTAATGATAGACTATAATAAAATTTATTAAAGTTAGATTAAAGGATTAGAAAAATTTATCAACTAATAAAAATTATTTATAGATTTGCATAAAATTTTCCACCATCAGCAAATGAATTTACGGTAAATTTTGAAAATTTTTCTACATAGTTCCAAAAATCATCTTTTAATTCTTGGTCTATATCAACTTGCTCAAGCGATTGTCTCATGCACCCTAGCCATTCAAGGCGCGATTTTTCATAAATAGAAAAATCATCATGAAGCCTTACCATATACTCATTTAGCTCCATTCCTCTGCTTTCATCTTCATAAACTTTTGGACCACCACATATTTGTATAAAAAAGTTTGTATTTTTTTTCTTGATTTTTTCAAATTCTTGTAAGTCTTGAGGGAAAAAGTTTGCTATATCGCTTTCATATATCCTGTCATAAAAATCATACATCAATTTTCTCATACCATCTTCGCCAAGTGCCTCATAAAAAGCTGCACTTGGATTTTTGAACTCTATTTTTTCACCTTTGATAGTTTTGCTTACTTTGTAAGACATAATTTTCCTTTTTTGTATATTTGGTGGAATGATAACAATTTTAAGATTTTTTTATAATTACAAGAGATATTTAAATAGTAAAATCAAATGAAGTGTTTATTAATTACACTCTTTTGCACCAAGTTGTTTTATCTCACTGCAAGTAAAACCAGCTTTTTTCCTAGCTTCTACATTTATGTGTGGACGATGTTTTTTGATAAGTTCAAATTTGTCCAATATGTCAAAATAAATATCGTGGTTGATTTTATTTTTGTCACATAAAAACTTGAACCACCTATCCCCTTTGCCCACATGACTAATCTCCTCTTCAAGTATTACATGGAGTGCATCTATAATTTTTTTAACAATCGGAATTTTTCTTTTATTGTCGAGTTTTATCATAATTTGTGGATTTACATCTAGTCCGCTTGCTTCATAGTATCTTGGTACTACTGCCATTCTTTCCAATACGCTTTTGTCTGTTTGCCTTGAAATATCAAAATAACCTTGATGTACATCAAAATCGCCATATTGATGTCCCAGTTCCTCCAGAATAGCATTTAACATCTTGAAGTGCATTATCTCTTCGATAGCCACTTCAAGCCAATCTAGCTTAAACTGTAAAGGCATATCATAGAATCTATACACAGCATCAAGAGCAAGATCAATAGCACTATATTCTATATGCGTTATAGCATGAATGAGAGTGGCAAGACCTTCGGTTGTTTCCAAATGATTTCTTTTTGGTAATGCCTTTGGATCTACGATATTGCATTTGTTAAAATATGATGGTTTATCAAATATCACAGGTACAAAGTCTGATGGAATTTGCAAAATGTTTTCGCTACAATACGAAAAACATTTATTTGTTAAATCCTCTTTTATGTTTATATCATCAGTGGTTAGTGCAAGATAAAGTGTTTGTTCAAAATTCATAGGAGAATTATAATATATGCAAGTTAAAGTTCAGCCAATGGGCCCATATCAAACAAATTGTTATATAGTTAGCATTGATGGTAAAGAGTTAATAATAGACCCAGGTGTTGGAGCGGTGTCTTGGGTACTTAAAAATGTAAAAAATCCTATTGCTATACTAAATACCCATGGGCATTTTGATCACGTCTGGAGTAATAAAGAGTTAAAAGAAAAACTAAATCTGCCTATTTATATTCCAAAAGATGATGTTTTTATGTTGGAAAATGATCCATTTAATCAGGGAACACCAAGCAGCAAAGCTGACAAAATAGTGCAAAGAGATGAAGTTGTGGATATAGATGGCATAAAAGTAAAG
>FAXN01000058.1 GCA_001493195.1 Sulfurovum sp. enrichment culture clone C5
TGAATTTAGATATCAAAGTTATAGATGGAAAAGAAGAAGCCTTTTATGGTGGTGTTGCGGTTCTTAATCTTTTAACAAAAGAAGATGTAGTTACTGTCGATATAGGTGGGGGATCTTCTGATATAACACTGATTAGAAATGGTGAGATAGAAGATAGATTTTCACTTAATTTAGGAACAGTAAGGCTAAAAGAGTTATTTTTTGATGATAATGAAAAAGTTAAAGAAGCCAAAGAGTATATAAAGCAGGAGTTATCAAACCTACCAAAAAACTTTAAATTAAATACCATAGTAGCAATCGGCGGCAGTGCAAGAACTATCGCTGACATGATTATAAAAACATCAAAATATCCACTACATAAACTACATGGGTTTCAATATAAATTAAAAGAATACGATGATTTGCTAAGTCGTATTGTTTCAAGCGATATGGAAGATTTGGGGGATTTTGAAATAAGTCAAGACAGACACGACACCATAAGAGAAGGCATTTTAATATTTTCAGAAATTAGCAAATACCTAGAAGCTAAAAATGTAATCACAAGTGGTGTCGGTGTGAGAGAAGGGGTATTTTTAACTAATTTTTTAAAAAAATCAAGTTTAAAATTTCCAAATGATATAAATCCTAGCATACAAAACATACTTGATAGATTTGACTCTTGTCAAGGAGATAAATTTGATAATCAAAAAAGACAGGCTATCAAAAAATTGGCAGAAATTTTCAGCTCAAACTTTGAAATAAAAAAAATATTTCTGTTTGAGCTCCAGAGCGCTATTAAAATGAGTGAGATAGGAAAGAACCTAACTATATACAAAGCACACAAACATTCCTTTTATATAGCCTTAGAAGAGCTTAATTATGGTTTTACACACAAACAGATGATACTAATAGCAATGCTCCTAAAAGCTGGGAAAAAAGCGAAATTAAAAAAATATCTTTACAATAAATATAAATCTATCTTGCCAAACAAAAAGACACTAAAATGGCATCTATTTTTATATTCTATTACACTATTGATTTTTGAATTTTCTAACGATACTAAAGTATCATTTTTGTTTGAAAACAATACTCTTTATATAAAATCAAACCAATCTTTATATCTATTAAAAGAGAGATTGGGAGAGATCGAAAAACCTGCGGATTTTAATATCGAAGTAGTTGACAACAAAGCATAATTTTAGATTTAGCCTCTAATCCTTTTTATTTATACATTCTATAAGCAATGGTGCAAAATCATTAAGTGCTTTTTCCACACCAAGATCTTTCAAATACAATCCACTACCCTTAACATCTATTCTTACATAATCGTCATAAAATTTTATTTTTACACGAAACCACATTCTATTCCACTCATCATAATCACCTGTTTGGAAAACTCTTGCACTAGTATCTTTTTTAGTAATTTTAGTTTCCCAATTTTGCTGTGTTTTACTTATAAAATTTATGCTTTCTTCGGCACATTGAAAATCTTTTTCTATTGAACGAGTTTGCACTTTGTATTCCTTGGATATGTGTGGCTCAATCACAGAACATCCACTTATAACAAACATTATCACTAAACCAAAAAACAAGTTTTTAAATATTTTCATATTTTTCCTTCAAGAGTTTAACTTTATCAAATTAGACTGATTTTATAACTTTATTGATTAAAAATAAATTTATAATGATAAATATTTTATATGATTTTAAAATGAGTAGAAGATCTAAAAACCTGTAGATTCGGTCATTATTTTTTATGGATTCCTGCTTTCGCAGGAATGACAAAAGAGATGGCTTAAAACTTTGTTCCCATCGTAAATTCAAAGCTTGATGTCTCATCGCCATCTTCCGGATTTATAGCTTTAGCAAAAACGAAATTTATAGGTCCAAATGGAGAGAACCACTCTAGAGCTGCACCTGCAGAAGCTCTGTTAATATTGCCGAAACTTTGTCCACCAAAATCATCACTTCCCATGATACCCCAGTCAGCAAAAAATGCTAATCTGATTTTTGCTTCTTCTGAGATAGGAATGCTTGCTTCAACAGTATTTGAAAATGTCCAAGTTCCGCCAATCCTCAAATCATCAGTAACAGACACGGGATTGTCGATACCATCATCAGGAGTTATGTCTTTTAAGTGAGTATATTCATATATAGGAGATATAGAATAAGAATCATATCCTCTAACACTTCCTATCCCACCCAAAAATAGTCTCTCCGCAACAGGAATATATCCACCACTTGAATGTAGCCATGAACCTCTCGCTTTATATCTCAAAATCAAATCATAATCTATCAAATCTTTTAAGCCATAATATGCACCAAATTTTGCATTTAATTTCACAAAATCTCCATAATCCGTATACCCATATTTCGCTACATCACCATCAAGCTGTGCAACTTCACCATTTAAACTTGCTATAAATCCACTTCTTGGAACATAATAATCATCTGTATTGTCAAATTTTATGCCTGCAACTGCAGAAAATTTTTCATATTTATCATCATAAAATAATCTATATGTACTATCAGCCAAATAATCTTCATCTAATATTTCAGATTGATTGTCTGCATAAGCTAGTCCACCTGATGCATAAAAATGTCTCATAAATTCTCTACCCAAAGTTATCGATGCTCCTGTTTGATCCAATGAATAATCATCATACTCATATTTTTTCTTATGAACATCCACAGATAGGCTATACAAAGAATCCCAAACTCTAGGGTTTACAAATTCTAGATTGAAATCTGTAGAGATTTTTGACAAATCTGCTCCCAAGCTGGCACTTATACCTGTTCCAAATATATTTCTATCAGAAATACTCGCTTCTATCATAGCACCCTCATAACTACTATACCCACCGCCTATTGCAAACGATCCAGTTGGAGCCTCTTTTACATTTACAAGCAAATTCATAGAGTCTTCACTCAATTTTTGTGGTGTAATATCGTTACTTTCAAAAAACCCTGTTCTACCTATCGCATTTTTACTATCTTTTAAATCCGTTTGACTATATGTATCTCCTGGAGCCAAATACAAATATCTTCTTATAACACTATCTTTTGTTTCTGTATTTCCAGAAATAAATACATCATTTATCGTAACTTTAGAGCCTGGAGTTATATTGTATTGAACATTAACTACACCATTGGCTTCATCTTTGTTCATTGCTGGTTCGATTGTAGCATATGCGTATCCAAGATTTGCTGTTTGCTCTTGAAGATATTGCATATCTTGTCTCAATTTATCTATATCAAAATATTTGCCTTTTTTCAATTTAGGCTCTTCTTTTAGATTGTTTGCCAAACCTTCGATATTTTGGTTTATGACAACATCGCCAACTTTATATCTCATGCCCTCTTCGACTTGTATCTCTATCTTTGCATTATTTTGACTATCTATTTGCAATAGAGGTTTGCTAACTCTGGCATCTATATAGCCCTCTTTTGCATAAGCATCTTTAATTCTAAATGCATCTTTTTCAAGTTCTCCTAGATAAGCTGTACCCCTATCCAAAAATGGAACCCAGCCAAGCCATCCCTCTTCTTTATTTGCCATGGCTGATTCGAGATCAGAATCACTCAATGCACTATTGCCTGTAAATACAATTTCTTTGATTGTTATTTTTTCGCCTTTTTTAACATCAAAAATCAATGATACACCATCTTCTCCAACTGCTTTTGTTTGAATATCAACAGTTGCATCATACACACCCTCACTGGCAAGTTTAGCTTGAAAAACGCTTTTTGCCTTTTGCATTTTGGCATCATCGAGCAATTCTCCTCTTTTTAGTCCCATCGCTTCAATTAATTGTTTATTGGTATCTTCTGAGCCATAACCATTTATTTCCACATTTGCAATAGCTGGTTTTTCAACAAAATGAAAAACAACAACTCCGCCATTTTTTGTTTCGACCGTAACATCTTTGAAATAACCTTGAGACATTATGTTTTTGACACCTGTATCAAGTGAGTTTTTTGATAAGTTTTCACCAACTTTGATACCACTAATCTCACTTATAGTATTAGGAGATAAGCTATGAAGTCCTTCGTATTCGATTTTTGTAATATTTTGAGCAAATAAGAATGCACCAAAAGATATCCAGATCAAAGAAGTTTTTTTCAACATGTAGTAGCCTTTTGTTTTTTATATTTAATGTATAAGTTTATCTTTTTTTAGCTAATAGATGATTAATAAATTTTATTTTTTTAGCCTTATGCTATAATTTGGAAATTTTTTAAAGGTAATGCATGATTTTAAACTCAGTTGGTATAGTTGGTCTAGGTCTCATGGGAGGCTCACTTGGGCTAAGTTTAAAGCATCTTTTACCAAATACAAAGTTTATTGGGTATGATCATAATGAAACTCACAAAAAAGATGCCATAGAGCTTAAACTGGTAGATAAAGTAACAGATAATTTAAATGATATATTTGATTGTGAACTTATAGTTTTAGCAATTCCAGTAGATGGCATAATAGAAATACTTCAAAACATAAAATCTATTCCAAAAGAGAGTACAATAATCGATCTAGGAAGTACCAAAAAACAGATTTGCGACAATATTCCTAGTAGTATTAGAGAAAATTTCGTCGCAACGCACCCAATGACTGGAACAGAAAAAAATGGTCCAAATGCTGCATTTGATGGATTATATACTGGTAAAACTGTTGTTCTTTGTGACACACAAAATAGTGGAAAAACACAACTTAAGTTAGTGGAGCAAATGTACAAGTTGCTAAAAATGAATATTATAAGCATGGATAGCACTACACATGATGAAAATGCAGCATTCATATCTCATATGCCTCACGCCATAAGTTTTGCTTTGGCAAATAGTGTCATGAAACAAAAGGATCCAAAGAATATCATAGCACTTGCTGGAGGTGGCTTTAGAGATATGAGTAGAATTGCAAAAAGCTCACCTGCTATGTGGGAAAGCATCTTTAAACAAAACAAAACAAACGTGTTAGACTCTATTGGTTATTTTAAAAAAGAGCTTGAAGCTTTTGAAAAATTACTTGAAAATGAAGATTTTGTGGCACTTAGAGCTTGGATGAGCGATGCAAACAAACTTCATGATATATTGAAATAGATGCTAAGGTTATTTAAAAAAAAGATATAGACAATTAACAAATAACGAGATAGGGATGTTAAAACTAATATTTAGTGATAGTATCGAATATGATAAGGTAAAGATTTTTAAAAATAAATATTTACCATTTCAAAATAAAAATATAGCCATGAGTCCAAATGGAAATATTTATTTTGATGAAAAACACCATCAAGATGATTTTTGCTTATCATCAAATTCAAATAAAATGTGGTTTATCCATGAAATGACACATGTTTGGCAATATCAAAATGGTCTAAATATCATCAATAATGCTTTTGGAGTTTTATTTAGAGGTGGATATAAAAATAAATCCGCATATTGTTATGATTATGAATGCAAATCAGATGAATTTTGTTCTTTAAATTTTGAACAACAAGCAACTATCATAGAGGATTACTTTGCGGCTAAATATCTTAATATTAGTAAATATATAGAAAGATTACCATATCTTGAAAATATTTTAAAAGATTTTTTAAAAAATCCAAAAGACAAGAACCTCATCTCCTCTATATAAAATATAATAATCTTAATCTAATATGGCCAATCAAGAAAAATTTGATATAATCATTTTTAAATTTCAACAAAGGGTTTCGATGAAAAACAGTGATGGTTTCAATGATTATGATTTCGATATAGGCGAAGTTATCAGAGATGCTTATGAGCTTACAAAAGGGGTAAAATTAACTTTCTTTTTAGCATTTTTGTTTTATATATTTATATTTATTGGTACATCTATGATAATTACTTTAGCTTATCCTGGTTTTGCAGAAGATCAATTGAGTCAAATAATCTTCCAAATATTTATCAGTGTCATCGCGATACCGATGATAGTTGGAATACAAATGTTAGCTCTTAGACACACAAGAGGAGAAAGTATAGTATTTAAAGATATTTTTAACTATTACGATAAAACATTTAAACTTTTTTTTGCTGCTATATCAGTCGCTTTGATTATTTATATTCCTTTGATTATATTTATCATACTTGGAATTGTTGCAAAAATGCCAGCTGTTATCATACTTGCGATTTTCCCTATTTTATATCTAGCCCTATCGTATACATACACAACGCAACTTATCGCGGATAAAGATTTGGGTATCTGGGAAGCCATGGAACTTTCAAGAAAAGCTGTTAAAAGACATTGGTTAAAATTTTTTGGATTAGGAATAATGTTGTCAATCATTTATCTAATTGGTGCTTTGTTGCTTCTTGTCGGACTTATTTGGGCTATACCTATGGTTATGATAGCAATGTCTGGCATCGTATATAGTAAAATGTTTGATTAATTTTGTTTTAGATATCCAAATGCAGTGGCGATGATGTCATCATCGTCTCTGCTTATAGCTTTGATTGTCAATCTCTCTTTATTCTCATCTTCAAACTCAAAAAACAGATTTTCATTGTAACTTGAAACTTTTGTTATCCCTTTAGCTTTTGCCATAAGTTTTATCGCCATCAAATCTATAAATTGCTTACTAATTTTATCAAGCCTGCCAAACCTATCTTCTATCTCGCTCGAAATTTCATAAACTTCCCCAACACTTGTACTAAGAGATAATCTTCTATAAAGTTCCAACCTCAATCTATCCTCGTTTATCAGCTCTTCACTCAAGTATGCATCAACAGCAAGTTTAACTTCAACACTTTTTTCTTTGTCCTCTTTTTTACCGCTAAGCTCTTTTATGGCATCTTCTAACATTCTCAAATACAAACCATAACCTATCTGTTTGATATGCCCACTTTGTGCCTCGCCGATAATATTACCACCACCTCTTATCTCCAAATCATGAAAAGCCAGCACTGCTCCACTTCCAAGATCAGAGTGTGACTCTAGTGCAATAAGACGTTTTTTTGCCTGCTCGGATAGAGAAAGTTTATCTTCAACTAAAAAGTAACAATACCCCTCGCGTGAGCCTCTACCAACCCTTCCTCTAAGTTGATGTAAATCTGCCATTCCAAAGTTATTTGAACCATCAACTATCATAGTATTTGCAGTTGGTATATGAATACCAGATTCGACGATAGAAGTAGAAAGCAATATATCAAATTCACCTTTTTCAAACTTTATCATCTCATCTTCTGTCTCTTTTGCACTAATCTGTGAGTGAAGAACAGCAATCTTGAGATCTGATAATATTTTTAAAAGCGATTTTTTTTTGTCTTCTAGTGATGCTATAGAATTGTGTACATAAAAAATCTGACCACCTCGTCTAAGTTCACGAAGTATTACCTCTTTTAGTAGAGCTTCGTCATAATTTTTTACAAAAGTTCTTACCCCCACTCTCTCCATTGGAGGTGTTAATATCTCACTAAATGTTTTAACGCTTGATAAAGCAAGATTAAGGCTTCTAGGAATTGGTGTGGCACTCATAGAGAGCAGATGAACATCTCTTGCCATCTCTTTTAAGGCTTCTTTTTGCTTAACGCCAAATTTATGTTCTTCATCTATAACTACAAGGGCTAATTTATGGAACTCTATTCCCAAAAGGGCATGTGTACCTATAACTACATCGACTTCACCACTTTTAGCTCTATTTAAAACATCTTTTCTCTCTTTTGTAGTGCAAAATCTATCAAGTTTCGCAACTCTTATACCGTATGGGCTTAATCTTGATACTAAACTTTTATAATGTTGCGATGAAAGAAGCGTAGTGGGAGCTATCATACAAGTTTGATATCCATTTTTTACGCAAGCAAACATAGCATTCATAGCAACTTCTGTTTTACCAAAGCCAACATCAGCACTAAGAAGTCTATCCATGATATTTCCGCTTTTTAGCTCTTTGAGGGTATCATTTATGGCATCTTCTTGGTCGCTTGTATGGATAAAGCCTGCACTTGCTAAAAACTCACTATGAATGCTTGGATCAATATCTATTTTTATGCCTTGGCTCATGTGTCTAAGGGCTGAGAGATTTATGATTTGTGATGCGATTGCAAAAAGTTTTTCTTTTACTTTTTCCTTCAAGTTTCTAAAACTCATCTTGCCTAATCTATCTAAAACAGGAACACTTCCACCGTCACTCATATATCTATCAATAACTTCTAGGTTTTCAACTGGAACTAAAAGCATATCTTCATTTTGATATACAATTACTACAAACTCTCTCGTAGCACCCAGTATATCTCTTTTTTCTATGCCTTTAAATATACCAACTCCATGTGTTTCATGAACAACATAATCGCCAGTTTTTAACTCATCAAGTATAATAGAACTTTTTTTAACTTTTTTTAACTTTGTTGGCTTGTTTATAGATATTATAAGTTTATCATTGCCTAAAATATTTATTTGTCCATCTTGATATTTAAATTTTATACCATCAAAACTTTCTAGTGCTGAACCTCTTACGATGCTTTCATTTTTTGCTACAACAATTATCTCTTTATTTTTGTGTGTTGATATGAGTTTATTTATATCTGTAACTTCTATGTCTTTATAACTTTTTGCTTCTTGGATGATTGGTATATCAATATCACTAGATTCGAGTTTTATTACCGCGATGAATTTTAAAATATCACTTGCTTTGTTTCCAATATCATCTATTACCCACCATCCAAGAGATGCTATATCTTTTACAAATGTATCGGATTTAAAATTTTTAACTTTTTGATTTATTTGTTCAAATTCTGATTCCTCAAGAGATAAAAAAGCAGGGAATATAGCAAAACTTTCAATCTCTTCAACTATACTTTTTTGAGTGCTAACATCAAATCTTCTGATGCTTTCTATTTCATCATCAAAAAGAGAAATTCTATATGGACTTTCTTCATTTATAGGGTAAATATCTATAATATCACCCCTAAAAGAGACTTCTCCTTTTGATGCAACTATATCAACAAAGCTATATCCCCAAAAAAATAGTTTATCTTTTATGTTTTTATCTATTTTGTCTGCAAAGGATAATTTTATAGTTTGTAAAAAAGTTTCTTTTGGGAAAGTTAAATTTAATGTTCTATATGGAGAAATAAGGACTTTTGTCTCTTGGCACATATAATACAATCCGAGCTCTTTTATAAAGTCGTATAACTCATCTTGATAGGCTCTCAAATCCTCACCAAACTCTACCATGATATCAGGTAGTACGAATGGTTTTATATTAAGCAAATTTACTATATCTGAGATTTCATTTGCTTCTTTATTGTTATTGCAAACAAAAAGTAGGTTTGAACCTAGTTTTTTTAAATTGCACTCTAAGTATTCATATATATTGCTTTGGAACATTAAACCTATTTTTAATTAATATTATTTTCTTCTACTTTTATATCTACGACTTTTGTATCTGTGATATTGTCATACTTATGCTCTATTTCTGCATATTTACTTTGTAAACTATTACCTTTCAGCGTAGTTTTCCCATCGAAAAAACCATTTTCTTCAATCGTTATTTTTGAGTAAGTTAACTGTCCAACAACTCTTCCAGTAGAAAGTATGTGTATGACATTTGCATCAACAACACCATCTACAAGTCCTCCAATAACTATTGTTTGACATTTTATATCACCATAAAGTTCTCCACTTTCACCAACTGTTACTGCTTGTTTGGATGACAAAATGCCTTCAAATTTGCCATTTACTACAACATCACTTCCTGTTGTGATACCGCCAACAATAGAACAATCATCTGCTATTATGGTTGCGTTATAGCTAATTTTGGATTTTGTTTTTGAACTAGATTTACTAAAGATGCCCATGGAATGCCTTTTTGTGTATTGAAAATTGTCTCATAGTTTATCATATTCCATCTAACAAAATCGATTGGATTTATTGGTTGTCCTAAAAAATGAACTTCATAATGCAAGTGTGGACCCGTTGATCTACCACTATTTCCACTCAAAGCTATAACTTGACCTCTTTTAACTCTTTGTCCTGCTTTAACATTAATGCTGCTCAAATGAGCATAAGCTGTATCAAAACCATATGAATGTCTGATAACTACAAGCTTGCCATAACCGCCCTTATCACTAGCGACTACTCTTGTTACAAATCCATCCGCTGTTGACTTGATGGGGGTTCCTATGTTTGTTTTAAAGTCAATTCCATTGTGAAGCTTTTTTGTTCTAAATATTGGATGTATTCTATATCCGAAACCAGAAGTTACACGAGGTCTAGCAACAGGAGAGCCATTTGGCAATATTTTCAAAATATATGTTTTTACGCTTGCGATTCTAGCATACTCTTTTGTTTTTTGAAGAGTTATTTTGGCACCCTCTTCATACATTTTTATAGTTTCTTGAAGTTCTTTTAGGTCATCATCAACTTTTTCATATGCTGTTATTTGTTCTTCTAAATCTTGCTTATACATTTCATTTTTAATCGTAAGATCCATTACCTTATTTATTAGTATAGGAACTACAATTGCGCCTATGGATGCTATCAAAACAATCAAAAATATAACTCGTAATATATATTTTCTAAGCAATCCAGAGATACTATATGACTTTGTCCCTTTGATATCAGAGATTGTTATAATAGTTCTATTTTTCATTTACTGCTCATTTCTTTCAAAAATGCTTCAACTACGCTAAAAGATCCAAATACCAAATACTTTTTGTCGCTATCGATTTTATTATCAAAAAAGCCATAATCAATCTCAAGTTCTTTTAATGTAGTTTCTAATTTTTCTAAATTTACAGCTCTTGGAGAATCTATAGGTATAATCAAAAGTTTTTTTATTTTTGGCTTTAAAAGTCTTAATATTTCTCTATATGGCTTATCTTCATATGTATTGTAAATCAGTATGGTATCGTCTTCGATGACTTTAACCAAAGCATTTGCAGCAAGAGTATTATGTCCTACATCAAGCCTAACATTTGACGAATAGGCAAAATATCTGCCCATCATTTGCCATGAATTTAAACTGTTTATGTCGTACTTTATGCCCAATGTATCTAAAGCCACACATGCACTTTTAGCATTATCACATAAAAAATCTCCCCATCTGTTCTGTTTGGCTATTTGTGTAATCTTTTCTTTTTGATAATCTGATGCTACAAAAACAAGCTTTGTATTTTTCCCTTTTGCTATTTTTTTTGCGACATCAACAACTTCCAAATGAGGTTGCATACCAACAACTGCTATTTTATCTATGCTGTTTATTTTTGTTGTTGCTATATCCTCAATCCTCTCACCTAAAAAAGCTTGATGATCAAAATCTATAGGTGTAATTATGCTTAATGTCTTTGATACCACATTGGTCGCATCATTTTCTCCACCAAGTCCAGCTTCTAAAACCAAATATTCACACTCTTCAAAAGCAAAAAGTGCTAGTAGTGTTGTATATTCAAAATAGCTAAGTTTATTTCTAGACTCATCATCTAAAATTTCATACAATCTCTTGTGTGCAATTTCTAGTATATCATCGCTACATTCGTCTCCATTTAGCCAAAATCTCTCATTGAACTTCAAAATATGAGGAGATGTATAGTGAGCTGTATTAAACCCTGAATTAAGCAAAAGATGAGCAACCATTCTGCCCGTACTTCCTTTGCCATTTGTTCCAACAATATGAATGATTTTTGGCAATTTTAAATTTTTCTTTACTATATCAAAAGCCACTTTTATTCTATTGTAGTCTATATGTTTATAATATAGTGGTTTGCTGTTTAAAAACAACTCGAGCTTTGGTGTCATTTCGCATTTGCACCAGTTGAACTAACAAAAGAGATAAACTCATCCGATGCTTTTTGTAATCCAAGTTTTATGCTTGAAACTCTAGATGTTGATGTTTGCAAAGCACTCTCACTTATACCTTCTTGCGTTGTTGCAGTTATTGTTTTATGAAAATTTTTACCATTTTTATCTATCAAATCAAACTCAACTTTAACGATAGTTGCGTATCTCGTTATGTATCCTGCTTGATCATAAGCGATGGGGATAAATTGTGTGCCTTTGTATGTTGCGATTATGCTATTTTTAGCCGTCTCTTTTGAAGCCACCTTACCATTAAATCTTTGAATTATTATTTTTCTAAGCTCATCTGTGAGATATGGTGCATTTTCTGGCTCTGCTGGATCTACTTTTACTTCAACATAAACACTTTCGTCAAAAACATTTCTTACATATTTAGAGGATGGTTGATATCCGCAACCAGTTATTATCATAATCAGTGAAGTAGATATAAAAAGATATAAAGACTTTAACATGGTTTCACCACCAGATTTACTAATTTATTTGGTACGACTATCTCTTTAACTATAGTCATTCCTTCTAACCATTTTGCCACATTGGTTTTTGCTAAACTTATTATCTCATCATTTGATAAACCAATGGTTAACTCAATCTCGCCTCGGTTTTTGCCATTAATCGATATACCATACTTTACGCTGTCACTTTGCAATACCTCATCAACCATTTCTTGGCACTCAAAATTTTTGAGGTTAAAATATTTTTGTGATATTTCATGACATATATGAGGAATTACAGGCTCCAACATAGAAGTAAGTATCCAATATCCTTCAGTTAGTACATCGCTATTGTTTTGAGCCATAAGTGCATTCATCGCCTCCATTGCTCCAGCTATCATGGTATTAAATGTATATCTATTGTTATATACATCTCCTGCTCTAAGAAGCGCTTCATAAACTTTTTTTCTAGCAAATTTTTCATCTTTATCTAGCTTGGAATGATCTATCTTAGGCTTAGTGTTGGTTTTATATGCTCCGCTTGATTTATCATAAAATCTTTTTATAAATCTAAAAGCACCCTCAACAGCATTATCGTTCCACTCTAGCTCTTGTGTTGGAGGAGCAGCAAAGAGTATAAAAAGTCTTGCAGTGTCGGCACCATACTTGGCTATTATCTCATCAGGATCTACTGTATTGCCTTTTGATTTACTCATCTTAGCGCCATCTTTTAGCACCATTCCTTGAGTGAGCAATCTCTCGAAAGGCTCATCAAAATCAACATAACCCAAATCTCTAAAAACTTTTGTAAAAAATCTAGCGTAAAGCAAGTGAAGAACTGCATGTTCAATTCCACCTATATAATGATCTACTCCCATCCAATATTTTATTTGCTCACTTGAGAATGGTTCTTTTTCCCAATTGGTCTTATCGGCACAAAATCTCAAAAAATACCAGCTTGACTCTACAAATGTATCCATAGTATCAGTTTCTCTTAACGCATCACCACCACATTTTGGACATTTACAATACTTCCATGTTGGATGAATATCAAGAGGATTGCCCTCGCCTGTTATCTCTATATCATTTGGAAGAGCAACTGGAAGGTTCTCTTTTTTCTCCATCACAATACCGCAATTTTTGCAGTGGATAAATGGGATTGGTGCACCCCAATATCGCTGTCTTGAAACACCCCAATCTTTGAGTTTATAATTTGTTGTTTTTTTACCAATTTTAAGTGTTTCAAAATGCTCTATTATCTTTTCTTTTGCCTTATTTGAATCAAGTCCATTAAAATCATCTGAATCAAACAATACTCCAACTTCAGTATATGCTTGGCTCAAATCAAGTTCTCCATCAGATGGTTTTATGACACTTTTTATTGAGAGATTATATTTTTTTGCAAAATCAAAATCTCTCTCATCGTGAGCTGGAACAGCCATAACTGCTCCACTTCCATATTCTATCAAAACAAAATTTGCAACCCATAAAGGCACACTTTTACCTGTGAGTGGATGAATAACATCTATGCCCAAAGAAACACCGCTTTTTTCTTTTTGTCTCTCTATATTTGAAGAATTTTTCATCTCTTCTATTTGACTAATAGCACTGTTATCCAAAAGATTATTGTCACACAAATACTTTACTATATCATGCTCTGGAGCAAGAGCCACATAGGTAACACCATAAATTGTATCGGGTCTTGTGGTAAAAACAGTAAATGAACTAAATTTATCATTCAGCTTTGCTTTACTCTCCTTGCTTAGATCAAAATCAAACTCAAGTCCATTTGATTTTCCTATCCAGTTTTCTTGCATAGTTAAAACCTGTTTTGGCCATCCATTCTCTAATTTAGCCAAATCACTCAAAAGCTCATCGGCGTATTGTGTGATTTTAAAATAATACTGATTCATCTCTTTTTTGACTATCGGCGTATCGCATCTCCAACAACAACCATCGATCACTTGCTCATTAGCAAGAACTGTTTTATCATGTGGACACCAATTTAAAAGTCCCTCTTTTCTATACAGAAGCCCTTTTTCATACATATCTATGATAAAGCCTTGCTCAAACTTTGTATAAAGCTCATCACTAGTTGCGAGTTCTCTCTCTTTTGAAAATGAAAAGCCTAGAGAGTAAAACTCTTTTTTCATATAATCTATGTTGTCATAAGTCCAAGTTTTTGGGTGGGATCCATTTTTTATAGCTGCATTTTCAGCAGGCATACCAAAGCTATCAAAGCCTATCGGATGAAGAACATTAAATCCTTGTTGACGGTAAAATCTAGCAAACGCATCACTGATAGTATAGTTTCTAACATGTCCCATGTGAAGTCTTCCACTTGGGAACGGGAACATACTTAGTATATATTTTTTTGGTAAATCAAAATTATCGCTTGGCTCAAAACTTCTATTTTCACTCCAATGTTTTTGCCATTTTGATTCAATCTCTTGAGGATTATAACTCATCACTTCTCCAAATTATAAATTGTAATTATTATATCGAAGAGTGGCTAAATGGGAGTTTTTAATGTAATTGATAAAAAAATTTATAACTTAAATTCTCGTGGTAATGGAACTTGCATTAGTTGTGCGATGGCATGTACAAATGTATTTTCTGTCGCAGAGACTTCTCCATCTATCTTTACAATATACAGTACTCCTTCGAATATCCGTTCAGCAACACCTGGCTTAACTGCCTCTATTGCCTGTATAGATTTGATGAAAAGATTATGATTGATCTGCTCACGTGGACGATACTCAAGTGCACCTGCATAAATAGCTTTTTTTGTCTTATCAAAAGCCTTTTTTGCCTCTACTTCATCATCATATTGTGCTTGTGCAAGCATAGAAAAAAGTGTTTCTAATTCATTTTTAATAGCCCCCAAATGATTATGCCCACTTTTGGGTACATTTCTAAGTCCAAGATGTATCTCAACGGGACGCTGGATAATGTATTGTAAACTCCATTCAAACAGAGAAATGTTATTATCAATCTCTATGAAAGTTGCTAATATAGTTTTAAAATGCTGATACTGTTCTATAGATAGGCTTTTGAGTGCATTTAAACCCAATGAGACGATAAGAGCACTCTGTTTCTCTAGCGCCACATGCTGTTCTCGTACAACATTTACGAACTCCAACAAAAGATAACGATTCTCCTCTTGTAAGATCGCAAAGAGTTCTTTTTTGTATTTGGTGTCATAAAAAAGAAATAAGATAACAGCTTGGGCACCCAAGGGATCATTTAGACGATTTAAAATCTTGCTGTCAAGCGATTGTATATCTGATTGTACCTGCTCTACTTCTTCTTCGCTTACTTCTCCAACATGCATCATAGAAGTTGCTATCACACCTTGAGCTATGTGTTGTTTTTTTTCTTTCTCTTTTTGCTTATCTTTAATTTCTTCTTGATCGCTACTTTTTGATTTAGAATAGTCTGGAATCTCTCCATTCCACCATGGCTCTATTTTCTTGATACGCTCTTGCAAAGGAGGATGTGTTGCCCAAAATGAGCTAATACCCTCTGCAAAATAGAAATGGCTATAAGTCTCTGCCGTTGGAGCTTGCAAGCGAGAACTATAATGGGCAATCTTCTTTAATGCACCACTAATCCCTTGTGGATAACGGGTGTATTGTACTGCTGTTGCATCTGCAAGATATTCACGCTTTCGGCTAACATTTGCTTTAATAAGTGAACCGAAAAAAATACCAGCGTAACCAATAATAAATAAACCTGCTCCTAAAACAAGAATATAAAATCCACCATTTCCTTTTTTACCGCTTGAAGATCTTATAGCACTAGATGATCTTGACATAGAGCGTAAAATAACACGACCGATTAAACCAATCAGCAAAATTCCATGCAACACAGCTGCTAATTGCAAATTTAAACGCATATCCCCATTAAAGATATGGCTAAACTCATGAGCAATTACACCTTGGAGTTCATTACGATTAAGCTTTTCGATAGTACCTCTAGTAACCCCTATCACTGTATCATCAAATGTGAGACCTGCTGCAAAAGCATTGATGGCATCTTCTTCTAAGACATAAACCGTAGGTACTGATATGCCAGAGGCTATTGACATCTCCTCGACAACATTTAAAAGAACTCTCTCTTGTGCTGTTGCACTATTATAATTCAGCTGTTTACCGCCTAGTGCGATAGCAACATTTTTACCACCACTAAAAAAACTTATGTATTTATATATCGAACCAGCAGCAACAACAGCAATGACAATCAGTGCTATTTTAAAAATTGTTGTGCTTTGCATATATGCCAAAGGATTAAGAAAAAAGACATCAAGCGGTATATCTGCAGAAGTAGCATAAAGCCCCATCAAAAACAGCAAGGTAACTATTATAAGTGTCACAACCGCCAAAACAAAAAGTACAATAAGATAAAAAGTCTGCTGACGTGCTTTTTTTTGATGTTCGAAAAAATTCATCTAATGACGATTAAAAACTAACTTTAGGTGCGGCTTGCATAGCCTTAGAATCTTCAAACTCTAACATTTTAGCATCACTTGTAAACCCAAACATATTAGTAAATAGGTTTTGAGGGAACGACTGACGATATGTGTTAAAAGAAAGTACAAAATCATTATAAGCTTGACGCGCATAGCTAATACGATTCTCTGTTGTCGATAACTCTTCACTCAACTGCATCATATTTTCATTGGCTTTAAGATCTGGATAAGCTTCCATAACAAAATTCATCTTGCCCATAGCCCCAACGAGTCCTTGCTCAGCTTTGTTAAATTGAGCTACTGCATTAGAATCATCCAAGTGACTCTCCATCTTAGCCAAAGAACTTGATGCTTCATTACGTGCTGCAATAACTGCCTCAAGTGTCTCTTTCTCATGTGCCATATATTTCTTTGCAACCTCTATAAGATTTGGTATAAGATCATAACGACGTTTTAGCTGTACCTCTATCTGTGCAAATCCATTATCAATCTGATTTTTCTTTGCTACCAAGTTGTTGTAAATAGCGGCTATGTATATCCCCGCTAAAACTAAAATGCCAAGTATAATATAACCCATGATGACTCCTTGTAAAATTTAATTTATAATAACATATTTATGATATTAAAACTACTATAAGTTTAAATCAACTCTTTTGTAGCTTTTAAAGCTTCGATAACATCATCTATATTTGCTTTTGGGATATGAACTTTCCAATCTACATTATGAGAATCACTATTGAGTGAAACTGCGATACTTGCCACACTATCACTATTTATCCCATATGGCTCATCTATAATTCCAACAGAAATTTCACCATTGCTAGTTCCATCGAGTCTTATCTCTTTTATAACTTTCATTGATTGCTCCATAATATTTCTTTTAAAAAAATATTATATCACTATTTTTTACTTTTCAATAAAAGATTTAACTTTGCTTGATTTCTGAGCCACTCTTTTTGTTCAATTGCTGGGAAACCGCCATAAATTTTTCCACCATTTATTGATTTTGTAACTCCACTCATACCTGCAATTTGAGCAAAATCACCAATACGCAAATGACCTGCTGAAGCACTTTGTCCACCCATCACAACATTTCTACCAAGTACCGTTGAACCAGCAAGTCCAACTTGTGCTGTTAAGATAGAATACTCTCCTATCTCGCAATTGTGTGCTATTTGTATTAGATTATCAAGTTTTGCACCTTTTTTGATAGTTGTACTACCAAACACGGCTCTATCAATAGCACAATTTGCACCTATTTCTACATCATCTTCTATAACAACATTGCCATTTTGGTAAATTTTCACATGTTCGCCCATCCTTGTGTGTGCAAAACCAAAACCATCACTACCTATAACCGTTCCACTGTGTATAATACAATCTGATCCTATGAAACTATGATGATATATAGATACATTTGGATTTATAAGCGTGTTGTCTCCGATGACTACATTATCGCCTATATATGCTCCAGCCATTATTACTACATCATTCCCCAATGTGACATTTACGCCAAAAGTTGCCCTATCTGATATATCGCAATTTGAGCCTGTTTTAGGAAGTTCCATTTTTGTTTGAAGTTTGTATGCAAAAAGCTTTGAAGCAATTGCTAGTTTTAGATAAGGCTCGTTAGTAATTATTGCAACTGTAGATTTTGGCAACAAACTGGCGTATTTTGATTCTATTAAAACAGCTGCTGCATTAGTGCTTGCTAAGCCATCTTTGTACTTTTCATTATTGAAAAAGCTAAGTTCGCTACTACTGGCTTCACTTAGCGTATGAATTCCTGTTATCTCTTTATCGCTTCCATTTAATTCAGCTCCTATCTCTTTGCAAATCGCGCTTAATAACATAGGGCTATCTTTCGATGGCTACAACACCGCCTCTAACAATCTCTATCGGATTGTATCTTTGTGCTGCACTAATAAAGTACTCTATTCTTTTTGATTCATCTGCTACCATAGCTATAACACTATTTTCGCCAGCATTTACTATACCGCCATTATATGCATCACACAATGCTTTTATATCAGATAAACTCTCATTAGATGAAAACTTGATCAGAACCATCTCTTTTTCCACCATCTCATCTTGCTCTATAACTTTGAGTGTTGAAATAAGCTTATTTAACTGTTTTGTTATCTGCTCTATAACTTTTGCATTGCCTTTTGTAACTATGGTAAATCTTGATAGATTACTTTTTGGTATCGGGGCTACCGTGAGTGATTCTATATTGTATCCTCGTCCCGCAAAAAGACCAGAAACTCTAGCAAGAACCGAACTTTCATTCATGGCAATTACCGATATAACTCTTCTAACTTCTTGCATTATTTATCCTTGTGTTCAAGTAACATATTATACAAAGCTCCACCTGCTGGTACCATAGGCAAAACATTCTCAAATCTACTGATAATAACATTCATAAAACAAACTCTATTTTGTTTTATGGCATCAGCTAATGCTTCATCAAACTCTTTTTTAGTTGTTACATCATATCCTATACCACCACAAGCTTCAGCCAAAGCTTTAAAGTTTGGTTGAAAACTAAGATCTGTTTGAGAATATCTTTTATCATAAAAGAAAGTCTGCCATTGTCTAACCATTCCTAGGAAATGATTATTTAGTATGATGTTAATAACTGGTATCTTGTATTCTGATGCAGTTACAAGTTCTTGCATATTCATCAAAATAGAGCCATCTCCAGTAAAGTTGATTACAACCTTGTCTGGAACTCCTCTTTTTGCTCCCATTGCTGCGGGAAATCCAAATCCCATAGTTCCAAGACCGCCAGAATTTATCCATTGTCTTGGTCTATCAAAAGGATAAAATTGAGCTGCCCACATTTGATGTTGTCCAACATCTGAAGTAATAATCGCATCTTTTCCTACGAGTTCACCAACTCTTTGTATAACCCATTGAGGTTTTAGAACCTCACCGCTATCTTCATACTTCAATGGATGAAGTTCATTATATCTTGTAAGTATCTCTCTCCAAGGCTGATATCTATCAGGGTTTACATGATGTTTTAAAAGAGATGTCATTTTTTCTAAAACATCCGCAACTGATCCAACTATAGGATAATCAACATCAACTATTTTGCCAATATTTGCAGGATCTATATCGACATGTATAATATCCGCATATTTTGCAAATTCACTTAGTTTGCCAGTAACTCTATCATCAAATCTAGCTCCCAATGAGATAATCAAATCCGTTTCGCTCATTGCCATATTTGAAGAGTAGTTTCCATGCATTCCAGGCATACCAAGCAACAATGGATTATCATAACCCATAATCCCTCTTGCCATCAATGTCTCAACAGCAGGAATTTGTGTAAGATTAGCAAACTCTCTTACAAGTTCGCCAGCATTACTTAAAATTACCCCTCCACCGAGATAAAGCAAAGGTTTTTTAGATTCCATTATAGCTTCTACGGCTTTTTTAATTTGTCTATCATTGCCCTTGTAACTAGGCTTATAAGTAGGTATATGTACCTCTTTTGGATAGATAAACTCTCCCATCTCAGCTGTTATATCTTTTGGGACATCAACCAAAACTGGTCCTGGTCTTCCTGAACTAGCTATATAAAATGCTTCTTTCAGGATTCTAGGTAGCTCTTCAAGTGAGTTAACTAGATAATTATGTTTTGTACAAGGTCTTGAAATTCCAACTGCATCAATCTCTTGAAAACCGTCTGTGCCAATAAGTGATAATGGTACTTGTCCCGAAATGACAACTAGAGGAATTGAGTCTGTAAAAGCCGTTGCTATTCCTGTGACAGCATTAGTAAAGCCTGGTCCGCTTGTAACCATAGCGACACCGACTTTACCAGTTGCTCTAGCATATCCATCCGCTGCGTGAACTGCGGCTTGTTCATGACGAGTTAATATATGTTCGAATCCATCTTGTTTATAGATTGCATCATATATATTCATTATAGCACCACCAGGGTAACCAAAAACTGTGGTTACACCTTCGGCGATGAGGGCTTCGCACACCATTTGCGCACCACTCATTTTCATGTTTTCTTCTCCAAAATATAATTTTCAATCATTATAACAAAAAATTATTAGATTTTATACAACTTACCATGCACCAGCACGATATTTATTTATAATATCTCAAAATTCTTCTGCTATAAATTTAAATCTTTTTACACTCTTCGAGTGCCACACCTTCTCTGAGTCCATCATCTATGACTATACACTCTTTAAATCCTGCTGATTTAAGTAGATATTTTAGTATTAAAACGCCAGTGGTTATGAGATCTTCTCTGCCAACTCCTACCATATATGTTCTCTCTTTTTCATCTGAGGACAATAATTTATCAAACTCTACATCAATATCGTCAATAGTTATAATAGTGCCATTTATGGTTTTACTATCATAACTTTCATAACTCATTCCTAGCTTCATAGCAGCTATGGTAGTTGGTG
Organism: Sulfurovum sp. enrichment culture clone C5; assembly: GCA_001493195.1. Lineage (GTDB taxonomy): Bacteria > Campylobacterota > Campylobacteria > Campylobacterales > Sulfurovaceae > BN30871. The sequence continues at coordinate 21,124 of FAXN01000058.1, forward strand.
TTCCTGCGGTTGCAACAAATATATCTATATTGTCAAAATTTTTAGTTGTAGTTTTTATAAAATCATATATACCGACACTGTCTTCTTCTATCTTCTCTTTAATGATTCTCAAATCATTATATTTTTGTGTAAGTGTAACGATACCAAGTGGAAAACTTTTGGATATATAATTGCCACCATTACCATAAAATATAATTTCGGTTGAACCGCCACCAATATCTACAAGCATAAAACTTTTCTCAATGCCCAAAGTATTTAATCTGTGTTTTACGGCGAGTAGAGTCAATCTTGCTTCCTCATCTCCATCAATCACTTCAAATTTTATACCAGTTTGCTTCTCTATAGTTTCTAACACCATGGTAGCATTTTTAGCTCGTCTGAGAGCCTCTGTAGCTACTGCCTTGACTTGATTATTTACGATATCATATTTTGAACCGACCAGTAAAATAGCATCTATAATTCTTTTTATAGCATCATCGCTTATGTTACCATTTTTAGCAATTCCATCAGCCGATTTGACAATGATACTATCTTCAAAAACAATCTCCAATGTAGCACAATCGATAACTACACATCTAAGTGTATTGGAACCGAGATCAAAAGCTATCATTAAAGTCCTCCAAAAAAATTAAACACTAAAAAAGAGGCTATAGATTTTAGTAAACTTCTTTAAAACCAAATCCAGCCTCTTTTAATTTAGCTCTTATCTCTTCTTGATGTTCCTCGCCTTTCGTCTCAAGCGAAACTGACACATGGGCATCTCCAAATTCCAAATCAATAGACGTTCTATCATATCCTATCTGCACTATGTTAGCTGCCACATCTCTTAAAATTTCAGTAAATCTCATCAAAGCACCTGGCTTATCTACTAGTGTGACTTTGAGTTTCATTTTTCTCGCACTCTTCATAAGACCTTTTTCTATGATAAGAGAGAGCATAGTTACATCTATATTTCCACCACTTACTACTATGCCGATATTTGCATTTTTTGGCATTTCTATCTTGCCATGCATAAGTGCTGCAACACCAACTGCTCCAGCTCCTTCAACTAAAAGTTTTTGTTTTTCTAGTAAAAAAAGAATGGCATTTGCTATCTCATCTTCGCATACCGTTATCATCTGATCAACATTTTTTAGTATATATTCTAATGTAAATGGTGATGTATCTCTCACGGCAATACCATCAGCAATAGTTCTAACGCTTAAAGTATCAATAGGTTTTTTGGCTTCAAATGATTCTTTCATGGCAGGAGCACCTTCGCTGCTAACACCTATAATTTTTATGTTTGGATTTATCTGTTTTGCTGCCATTGCAACACCACTAATCAAACCTCCGCCACCAACTGGTACGATTATGGCATCAAGATTGTCTATCTCTTCAAGCATTTCTAACGCTATGGTTCCTTGCCCTGTTATGACATCATCATCTGCAAAAGGATGAACAAAAACTGCTCCATTTTCTTTGGCATATGTTAAAGCTTTTGCATAAGCTTCATCATAATTCATACCATGAAGAATTACTTCTGCCCCAAATGCCATTACGCCTTGTATCTTTGTAAGTGGTGTTGATTCTGGCATAACTATTGTTGCTTTGATACCAAAATGGCTTGCCGCAAAAGCAACTCCTTGTGCATGATTGCCTGCACTTGCTGCTACTACATTGGCATTTTTATCTTCACTTACTACCAATGCTACTTTGTTGAAAGCTCCTCTTAGTTTAAACGAACCAGTAATTTGAAGATTTTCTTTTTTTAGATACACATTGTATCCGCTTAGTTTGCTTAGATTCGGTGCAAGCGATAATGGAGTGTTGTATGCAACACTTTTTAGGCGTACTTTAGCATCTTTGAAATTTTCAAAGTTTAACATTTAATTTTTCCTATAACATAAATTAAGGGGTTTGAGAGAAGCCCTAAAGTAAAATTATAACGAAAAGATACTGCAAACAAGGATTAAATATGGAGTGTGAATTTCCAACTGTAAATAGTGACCCAAAAGATATGAGAGATATTTTTAAAAACGCTAAAACTATTGCGATTATTGGATGTTCGCCAGATCCTAGTAAAGCAAGCAATATGGTTGCTAGTTATCTTAAAGATGCTGGGTTTAAGATAGTCCCTGTTTATCCAAAAGAAGATATTATTCTTGGAGAAAAAGTATATAGAAGTTTGAGTGAAATTCCATTTAAAGTTGATATTGTTGATATATTTAGAAAACCAGATGTCATCGCAAGTGTGGTTGATGAGTGCATAGCTAGAGGCGATGTTGATTGTGTATGGACGCAACTTGGTTTAGTTAACAATGAAGCAGCCCAAAAGGCGGAGGATGCAGGCATGAAAGTTGTGCAAAGCAGATGCACGAAGATAGAACATAAAAAATTATAAAATTAATTTAGTTATATTTTTTAAGTTAGTTAAAATTATAAATATGATTTAATATAGAACTACTTCATTATAGGAGAATAGCTATGTTATTGAAAAAAATATCATTTACTATATTATTTATTATAGGTAATATTACTTTTATGCAGGCAGATGAAACCACAAAAACATTTATAGGTGTTAGTAGTGTGGGATTGCTTGAAGGCTCTAGTGGCGATGGTCTCAATAGTCATTTTCCAGGTTTTGGACTAAAGGCTGGATACTATATGACAGAAAAATTATCTCTTGCAGGAGAAGTACTATACACAAGACCAGAATATGGCACTCAAAAAGTTGATGTTGTTGATTATATAGGTAGTGTAAATTACGACTTAGATGCAATCAATTCTACTATTCCTTTTATTTCCACTGGTTTTGGATATCGCACCATAAGCGATGTAAGTGATCGTGATGATTGGAGCTTCATCTTGGGTGCTGGGATAAAAATACCTCTAAACGATTCATTTCAACTTACTGGGGATGCAAAAGCTCGCTGGAATCTTGAAAAAGACGAACAAGGTATGCTTGGAACAATTGGAGTAAACTATTCATTCTAGGTTTTCTATCACATCAAAGATATTTTAGTGGATATATCTCAAAATTTGATTCTTATTTATCAAACAAATATGCATATAGCATCTTTGTTTTAGTAATATTATCTATTAACCTTAAATTGGTTTTACTTCTAAATGTATCAACAAAATGTCTTGAAAAAAGATCGTACACTCTTCTAAAATAATATAGATATACCTTCCGCGAATCAGAATCGAGCGAATAATGAAAACTCAACTCATCTTTAGTGATAAATATACGTCTAAAAAAGCGTCTCACGATTGGCTCATCAGATATAAATAACTTCGATTTGTATTGTTTGTATCCCTTAGAAGATTTATCGTATTTCCACATAAATTCGATCGCATACTTCATAGATTCCTCATGGCTCTTATTGCGCACTATTATACTTTCCACCTCATTTGGCAAACGAAGTCCAAAAAGTCTTGATGTTATATCAAAAACCAGCAACACACCTCTAGTTAATTCCGTATTTTCGACTCGGTTTAAGAACTGCTCCCAATCTATAGTCCGATTTTGAAGTATCAAATTGATGTCTAGATAATGTCTGATATCTATTTTAAATAAATCATTGTAGCTGATATGTATACACAAATGTAGCAATAAATCTTCTGTATCAAAATAAAAACCATTATCCTTATCTTTTGCATTTTCCCATAGTTTATCCATATCGATATTTTTCTCTTCTGTAAGAGATCTGTGCAATTCAAGTATTATATTTTTATCAGGATGGAATTGTTGATAAAGATGATGATGCGGAGCACTAAAATCTTGTTTTGTGATTACTTTATCACATTGATACCCAAGTTTTGTAGTACAATCATACGCTACTTTCATCTTATCAAGTGGAACCAATATATCCAAATCTCTCATAAATCGTAAACCGATATGCGGATATATGTTGCTAACTAGATGTAATCCTTTCAAGCCAATAACAGGTATACCTTTTTCCATAAATGCATTGGTAATCCTTTTAAATTCCGCCATTAATGCCATATTTCTAAAAGTGCTTTGTTTAAATGATTGAAATAACGTATCTTTACTTTTAGCAGGAATTAGCCCTAATGCCTCTATCTCTTTTAGATGATAATAAAGATAAGCCGTGACATGCTGTTTGTTGGCAATATCTATGATTTCTGCCCAAGCTTGCTCGCTGATATTAGAAATATCATCTAATCTGCATCCAAGCAACTTTAGCAATATATTTTTTGCACTCATTACTTAAACTTCTTTGTCTGCTCATACCATGAAGATGCATACAATCCGCCAAGTTCGAGCAATTCATCGTGAGTTCCTGCCTCGACAACTTTACCCTCATCCATCACATATATCATGTCAGCATGTCTGGCAGTAGTAAATCGATGTGTGATTATGAGTGTTGTTTTGTCTTGACATAGAGTGCGAAAACGATCCAGCCAATCGATCTCTGCCCACGAATCTAGAGCACTTGTTGGCTCATCTAAGATAATAAATCCTACATCACGCATAAATGCCCTAGCTAGAGCGATACGTTGCCACTCTCCTCCACTAAGTTCTACACCACCAAACCAACGTCCCAGCACGGTATCATAGCCTTCATCAAGCTGTTCTATAAAACTATCTGCACCTGCTGCCATAGCTGCAGATAAAATCGTATTATGCTCATCGCCAATGCTACCTAGTGCAATATTTTCTTTGACACTCATATGATAGTGTATATAATTTTGAAACAAAACTGTCATGTGCTGATGTAAGTCTTTGGGGTCGATATCTGATAACGGTGTGCTATTTATCTTAATCTCTCCACTATTTGGATTATAAAATTGGCACAATAATTTTACTAATGTGCTTTTGCCAGCACCATTCGTACCTACTATTGCCGTAATCTTTCTTGCTTTTAAAGTCAAAGATAAACTATCAAGTACTATTTGTTTGTTATGTGGATAGTGGAAACTAACATTATCAAATACTATTTCGTAGCTAGTCCTACTTGGCAACCTACCTTTGTATTTTATATCAGGTATCTTGATTGCCAAAAATTCAAATAGATTCTCTAGAAACAATATATTTTTATAAAGTTCGCTTGCATTTCCCAAAAGAGATTTCATGATACGCTGCGACTGTGTAAATGATATATAAAACATACTCAATGCACCTATGCTTACATCTCCAATAAGTACCCCATATAGCATCCATACAATCA
>FAXN01000059.1 GCA_001493195.1 Sulfurovum sp. enrichment culture clone C5
TTTTTTTCACCTATGTAAATAGATTTGTTATCTAAAATATTTATATTATTTAATTTTAATTCATTTAATATCTCATCTATATCGTGAAAAAATTCATGGTTTCCTGTGATAAAAAATGTTCCATAATTTGATTTTAAATTCGCAAGTTCATTTATAGCTTTTTTTGCAAATTTTATTTTTATATCTATTAAGTCTCCAGTAATTACAACCAAATCTGCATTTAAAGCATTTACTTTGGTAACCATATCTTTAATGAATTTTTTATCTATCAAACCACCTATGTGAATATCGCTAAGTTGCACTATCTTAAAATCTTTTTTAAGATTTTTTATTGGGATATTTATATTTTCTATAACTATATGTCTAGCTTCCCAAATAGACCTAGCTGTCAAAAGAGTAGCAAATCCAAGTGCTGCGATATCCAAAGATTTTCTAAAAAACACTCTTCTGTCTTGAGATAAAGGCACGATATCAATGGATATACCAAATAAATCATAAAACAAAGTTACACAAAACAATAAGAAAATAATACCTATTGGTATAGATAACAAAAAATATAATTCACTTGGAATTGCAGGATAATATCTACTTATCATGTATCCAAATACACCTATAAAATTTATAATTAAAAATACTCTAAAGGCTTTTTTGTATCTTTTTCCTAAATGAAGTTTTTTCGCAAATCTCTTGTCTATATACATTAGAAGCAAAGACATTGCTCCTAAAAATGCAATAGGAAATAACATTTTCATAAAAAGTTATTTAGTGCCATATTTCAAGTCAGAAATTGCTTTAGTGATGTCATTTTGCCTCATAAAATGTTCTCCAACCAAAAATGCATCTGCACCAACTTTGGAGAGCTCTACGACTATTTCGTGATTGTCTATGCCACTTTCTGCCACTATGATTTTACCATTTGGTATAAGAGGAATTAATTTTTCACTCAAACTCATATCCATCTCAAATGTCTCTAAATTCCTATGGTTAATTCCTATGATATCTGCTCCTGCAAACATAGCTTTTATAAGGTCATTTTTATCATGAACTTCTACTAGCACATCAAGTCCTAAGTGCAATGCATATTCATATAACTCTTTTAACTCTTTTTTGCCCAAAGCTGCGGCAATCAAAAGCACAAAATCTGCTCCATAAACAAGAGCTTCTACTAGCTGATACTTATCTACTATAAAATCTTTTCTAAGAAGTGGAAGCGATGAATATCTTCGAACCATCCCCAAATACTCTTTATCGCCTTTGAAGTAATGTGGCTCTGTCAATATCGACAAAACATCTGCGCCACCTTTTTCATAAGCTTGTGCTATGGTTATAGGATCAAAATCTTCTCTTATGATACCTTTACTAGGACTTGCTTTTTTTACTTCGGCTATTATCCTATATGGATTTTCAGGTGTAGATCTAAGGGCTGATTTTACATCTTTTGGTATAAAAGGATTGTATGCCAAAGATCGTCCAAGCCAATCAATTGGAAATTCAACTTTTCTTTTTTCTAAATCATCTTTAGTAACTCTAATAATTTCTTGCAAGATTTTAGACATCTATTTTCTACCCTTTGTACTATTTTTTTAAGTTTTCTATCGAATGTAGTTTTTCTTCAATTACATGATTGCTGCCAAATTTTTGTATATGTGACTTTAAAATGTCTTCAGCTTGTTTGTGTTCGCCGTACATATCAGAAAGAATTGTGGCTATTCTAAGAACGATATCATCCCTGCCTGTTTCATTATATATTTTTTCTAGTAAATCAATTGCTTTATTTGGTTCATTTGAATAAAGATAAGCATCGCTTGCTACTTCTAAATCTGTATAATCATTTGATATTTGTGTCAATTTATGGGCTTCTTGATTTGCTAAGTCAAATTTATTTTGCATCAAATGCAGTGTCAATATCAACTTTAATACATCTTTGTTATTTGGATTTTTGGCATATAGCACATCTAATTCTTTTGAAGATATATCTAAGTCTTTGTTTAACAAAAGTGAAAGATGTATTTTTTTGATTTGATATGCCTCTGCTTTTGTATCTTTGTAAAGCTGATTAAATACTTTATAACTATTTGCCAAATCACCATTTTCTTCATACCACAAGCCTTGCATTATCTTGTCATCTTCTGTTGTAACATCAAGATTCATAGGCTTACTAAATAAATCATCTTGATTTGTATTTAGAATATAGTGCATTGCCTTGTTTCCTATAAACAACAATGCTACTACAAATATAAAAGATAAAACTATTGTGACTAAACGATTCCTGGACACTCGTCTCTTACCTCTTTTTCATTTTTTTTAAATTGTTCCCAAAATGGGAATGTTCTGCATTGGATCGGTCTTACTTCGTATATACTGCATTGTTCTTTTTCTTCATCAAAAAATATACAAGCATAATCATCATCTCCAAGCTTCTTTTCATTCAAGGAATACCTATGACCTACTTTTCTAATATACATTATAGCAAAATCCTCTATCTTCATAGCTAAAAGTTTAGATATTGCTTCAATATCTTCATGTTTTACCCAAATATATCCACTCTCTCCTCTGCAACACTTACCGCCACAAGTAGCACATTTTGAAGAATCAAAACAATAGCCATAGCCATCTTTAGCCGTGATATCACTCATCCATTTCGCCTTTTATGCTATGCAGATTGGCAAACTTAAATGCCTCACTCGCTTCTAAAGTATAACTGCTCTCATCATCAAAAACAATCAATGGCTTAACTACTTTTGCAACTGATTTTGAATTGTGTCTGCAAGCTATCATAACAAGTTTTGAGTCTTTATCTTTTTTAGAGTGTACAAATCTTATAAATTCTGGTGTTAAGTGATATTTTTTTAGAGCAACGATGATATCTGCAATTTGCTTGGCATCATAACAGAAAAAAAACTTACCGCTAGGAGTTAAGATATTGTGTACTTTTTTAAAAAAATCATCAAGTGGCAAATGATGAGCATATCTAGCTGTATTTATCATAGTTTCACTACTTTGCAATACGCTTGGACTATAAAAAGGTGGATTTGAGATGATAACATCAAATTTTTCTTTTGGTTCAAAACTTATAAAATCTTCATTGAAAAACTCTATATCAATATTGCTGATAGCAAAATTATGTTTTGCATAATTTATCATATGTGGCTGTTTATCGATAATACTGGCTCTTAGATCAAATTCTCTTGCCAATATAAGCGACAACACACCTATCCCGCAGCCAACATCAAGCATTTTCCCTTTTGGCTCATGTGAAGCTATAAAGTGTGCTAAAAAAATGGAGTCACTATTGTAACAATAACCATTAGGTGATTGATAAAGAAGCATAATTTAATCTTTTTTTGGTGTAATTTTACTACAAAATTAGTATAATCGCGTTTATGAATAAAAATGATTTACTAAATCCACCATCAACTGATTTTTCGATGATAGACTATGAATGCTCTTACATACCAGATAAATTGGTAAGAATGCATTACAAATATGTCACACAACCAAATCAAACATTTGCAACAGCTGTCATCCAAAGAGGCTGGAGAAGATTTGGAAGATACTATTTTTATCCTGTTTGTCAAGGATGCAATGGATGCAAAAGTCTTAGGATTGATGTGGAAAATTTTATACCTACTAAAAGCCAAAAGAAATCTATCAAAAGAAACAAAGAGACAAAAGTCGTCATACAAGCTCCAACAGTCACAAGTCATCACTTGGATCTTTATAATAAATACCATTTTCACAAACAAGAAAAAGATGGCTGGAGACATAAAAAGATAAGTGGCAAAGAGTATTTTGAAAACTTTGTTGATGGAGCAAGCAATTTTGCTAGAGAAGTTTTATATTTTCAAGATGAAAAGCTTATCGGAGTTGACCTGATAGATGTGCTAGATGATGGCATCAGCTCTATTTACTGCTATTATGATCCAGAACATTCGCATCTATCAATAGGAACTTTCTCTCTTCTATATCAAGTTGCATTGGCAAAAAGCATGGCTCTACCATGGATATATCTAGGTTACTGGGTAGATGGGTGCGAAGCATTCAGATACAAAACCAACTTCCAACCACAAGAGATACTTGACGGCTTCCCGACAATCGACCAAGAACCTAATTGGGAGGGATTTTAAAGAATATATCCGTAACTCCGCACTTGATGTGGAGTCTATGGTTTTAGTTGAGTATGCATTCCCTCTTTGGGGAATTGGAATTATGGAAGCTGAATTGATTTGCAATTTAATTACTATTTGCTATTTCTATAAGTAGATTCCAATTTTCCTTATATTTTTGAAGTTTGCTTATTGACTTCGTGTTGCCCCATTGCCCAATATCGTCTATAGGTATAATATAACAATCTCCGTTGTATGTGTCAATGCCTATAATTAAATCGCAATCTTGCTTTGTGTATTTATACTTTCTGCTTGGAGCCTCTCTTGATATTTGTTGCCCACTTCTTGTACCGCCAGTAAAATCTATACTGCCCCTTCCTGTACCTTTTATTTGTATTCTTAAAAGTTTTTGTGCCTCACCAATATCAACAATTGCATCATATCTTGCATTTGTTACATCTACTCTTGAACAAGGAAATCCAGCTTTTATTGTCCTGCCTATTGCTATTAGCTCATCTGCATTTCCATTCATTGATCTAAATATACCAGTATCAATTTCTGTTAGATTAATAACCCATTTTTTATCTGACACATTCACTCCATATTGCTTTTTTAATCTCTTTGGCTATAGCTTCAACAACTGGAATACTTACAGAATTTCCTATTTGTTTGTAAAGTGCAGAATTGGGTAGACTATTAGGCAACACAAAGCAATCATCATACCCCTGCAATCTCGCACACTCTCTTGGGGTAAGCTTTCTTATATCTTTACTATCAAGTATTAGTGGCACATTATGTCCACCTGTTCCCATATTTGCTGTTAGCGTGGGGCACAATTTTGATTTGTTTTCTCTTACATATTTTCGTCGCCATTGATAAACAGTTTCACGAGATGTTATATGTTCTTTTAGCGTAGGGTATAGCTTACTTTTATGATAATAAAAAATCTCATCAGCTATTGGATCAATAATATCTTGTATTCTTTTGGTTCTTTTAATACTTTTTGGAAAAACAAACTTATCTGCACTTCCTTTATCACTAAATGCTACTATATAAATTCTCTCTCTATTTTGCGGAATATTTCCAAATTCGGCACTATTTAATATTTGGTATTTAATATGATAATGTCTATCTTGTAGTTCTTTTTTTATTCTCTCAAAAGTTTTCCCCTCATCATGAGAAGCCAAATTTTTTACATTTTCCAAAAATACAACTTTTGGATTCATTGCATCAATAAATTTCAATATCTCAAAAAAAACATTTCCTCTTTCATCTTTAAAGCCTTTTCTATGTCCTGCCACACTAAAAGCCTGACACGGAAAACCGCCAGTTAAAATATCAATTTTTTCTACTTCTGTCGGTTCAAAGTCTTTAAGATCTTTATGAATAAGAGTATGAGAATGGTTTGCTCTATAAGTAGAACAAGCTCTAGAGTCTATCTCATTTGCCCATGCAATCTCAAACCCAGCCTTTTTAAATCCAAGTTCGATACCACCAATACCTGCAAAAAGTCCACCAACCTTCACTGCCTACTCCTTTTTTTGATATTATTACCAAAAATAATCTACCCCACGATAAATATGTCAAATTGTCATATTTTTATTATACTAAATAATTGGTAAAACTAAAGATAATCAAAATCAACCATATCTAATCTTCCTAACCCAATTCCAAAAAAGCCTATCGCTATCTGCTCTTTTATCGATAGGTTTTTCATCTACTATGAGTTTTGCCAACTCATTTGCTAGATATGGCGCTAGTACAAATCCTCTAGCACCTAGTCCATTTAAAATATATAGATTTTCATGATAGATAGTAGGATATTTTCTACCGTCAAGTATAGAAGGATACTCAAACATCCTGTGAGCGTCTATCACTTTGCCGACAACTGGCGAAAAGTCCCTACTCCCACTTCTCATGCCACAATACGTTTTTATGAGCTTAAAATCGCTTGTATCTATCATATTTGACGCTTTTTCCAAAAGCTCATAAGCTTTACTATCATCACACGGCTTAATATCAGCAACTTCAAGCTCATGAGTAGCACCAAGTTTTATAACTCCACCCATATTGACTGAAATTGAAAGCTTTTCATGCAAGCTAACATCGAGTTTGAGCTGTGAGCTAAAATCTCCCCTATTGCCCCAAGTGCCTTTTATGCCCATATATCTCATATCAAATAGATTATTTTCAAATCCTGTTGAGAGGACTATATTTTTTGCTTTTTTCTCTCCAACCATCCAAACATCATCTTTTCTTGTTATATCTTTGACATCAAAGCATAAAAAATCTATGTCTTTTACTAATTCTGCACACATCTCTTTTGCATCACATGTGCCACCGTCAAAAAACAGAGTTGAGTTGTATTTAACATCGAAGCCATATTTGCTTATCTGACTTGATGTAAGTTCTTCGTATTTTGCATTGTGAAATTTGGAATATTTTGAAGTTTTGGAAGCATCTAGCTCATCTTTGGGTACTCGTATCACTCCTGTTTTATGATAGTGTTTTGGGAAATTCTTTTCATAAAAATCTATCGTAAAATTAAATGCATCGTCTGTTAAATCTTTTAATGGCGAACTCACACCTATCTTTGGAGACAGAAATGCTCCTGCGGCACCACTTCCACCACTCGCAATGCCTTCTTTATCGACCAGTAAAACTTTTTGATTTTTTTGTTTTAAAAAATGAGCAACACTACAGCCTGCGATTCCCGCGCCTATGACTATAGTATCGTAAATCATTAGATAGTTATCTCTTTTATATCTGCAATTTCTTTGAAGCTATTGTAAATTTGACCGATAGTTGCTAGTCGGTTGTTTTTCAAAGACACATCATCACTATTTACCATAACTTTATCGAAATAATTATCAAGTAACTCTTTTAGAGAAAAAAGTGCTTTTAGATTGTCTTCGTAACTCTCATAATTTTTTGAGGTTATCTCTTTGAATTTTTTATAAAGATTTTTTTCTTCATCCAACTCAAATTTATCCTCATCAACATCAAAGTTACTTACATCTTTTGATATATTTGCTACTCTTTTAAATGTGATAGAGATATCTTTAAAGTCACTCCCGCTAACAATGCTATTTAACGCTTCACATTTTTTAAATATTTTGACTATATCGCTTTCACCAGAGGCTAATACCGCATTGATGATAGAAGGATTCATATCTATACTTTTTGAAATTCTCTCAAGCATAAATGCTTTTAATTGTTTTAAGTCAAACTCTTTATATCCACCTGAAAGCCCTTTTGTCATCTCATCTATATCAAAAGGCAAATCAAACTCTAAAACAATTCTAACTATCCCGTTAACTGCCCTTCTAAGTGCAAATGGATCTTTGGAGCCTGTTGGAATCTTGCCAACACTAAATAGACCTATAAGGGTGTCAAGCTTTATAGCCATTGCTACTATTGCACTAAAAATAGTGCTTGGAAGCTCACTCCCCTCGCCTACTGGCATATATTGTTCTTTGATTGCCAAACATACATCACTATCAAGATTTAAAGCTTTGGCATAGTAATGCCCCATAAGCCCTTGAAGTTCAGTAAATTCATAAACCATCTCACTTGTAAGGTCAGCCTTAGCTAGTCTGATAGCTTGGCTTATTTTTTCACCTTTAACGCCAAATTTATTTGCCAAATAAAGTGCAATTTTCTCTTCTCTATCAATCTTATCAGCAACACTGCCCAGTCCATCCATAAATTGTACAAGCTCAAGCCCATCAGTTTTTAGTCCACGCTTTAAGTCATTTTTATAAAAGAACATAGCATCACTAAGACGAGGTTTTAAAACTCTCTCATTTCCTGCAATAACTTTACTATAATCATCCGTCAAAGCATTACTCACTACTACAAAGTGATTTGATAATTTATCATTATTAAAAACAGGAAAATATCTTTGATTTTCTTTCATAGAAGTTATGATAACTTCAGGTGGAAGTTCAAGAAAAGACTCATCAAAACTACCTAAAAGTGCTTTTGGATTTTCCGTAATCGCTACAACTTCATCAAGTAAGTCTTCATCTATCTCTATAGTTATGTTATTATCTTTTTCAAGTTCTGCAAATTCTTGGAGTATCAACTCTCTTCTGTTCTTCGGATCAAGCAATACATTCCCATTTTTGAGAATAGTTTCAAAATCACTATTTTTTACAACTTCTTGTTTTTCAAAACTATTCATTCTATGAACATAGGTAAAGTTATTACTTTTAACGCCGAAAAGCTCAGCATCCACAACACTATCATCAAGTCTAACCTGAAGCCATCTAATCGGTCTTATAAATTCATCACTTCTATCCGCCCATCTCATCATTTTTCCAAATGCCATAGAACTTATCCACTCTTTTAACATCTCTTCAAGTAAAGTTGCTGTATCAACTCCTTCTTTTGTGCTTGAGTAATAAAGTACCTCTTTCCCTCTATCTTCTTTGGTAGATAGTGAGTCAAAATCAACACCGCATTTATTGGCAAAACTAACTCCAGCTGGTGTTGGAACGCCATCTTTTACAGCTATTGCAACAGGAGGTCCAAAAAGCTCTACAACCGAACTTGCTTGCTTAAGTGGTATTGCATCGTGAATCAAAACCAATCTTCTAGGGGTATAAAAGAAATCAAAATCGCTTGTCAGCATATATTTATCTAAAATATTGCTCCAAGATGATTTTATATTGTCTATAATTTTTAAAAGAGGGATTGCCGGAAGTTCTTCAACTCCAACTTCTACCAATAATTGTGCATACATAAGATTTGTTTATCCTGTTAATAAAGTTAATTATTTTACCTAATATTTCGTAAAGAGGTGGTTAAGAGTTGTTCTCTTCATCTTTCATATCTTTTCTTTTCCACTCTTCATCAAACTTACCTCTATAATAACTTCTGATATTAAGAACTGTAATAGCTATAAACAAAGTCAATGCTATATAGTAAATTATCTCTTTTGTCTCCATTATAAATAATCCTTTATTGTTTCAAAATTTTGTCTTACAGCTTCATAGGTTACGATTCCAACACTAAGAGCGAGATTTAAACTTCTTCCATTTTCGCTGCTCATCGGTATCGTTATGCATTTTTGAGGATTTGCCTCTAAAATCTCACTCGGTATGCCTTTGGTTTCTGAACCAAAAACTAGATAATCTCCAGATTTGTAGTTACTCTGAAAATATAAATTTTTAGTTTTAGTTGTAGCAAAATGAAATCTATCATCTATGGGATTATTTGCTAAAAAATCATCTATATTTTCCCAAACTTTTAGATCAAGCTTCTCCCAATAATCAAGCCCTGCTCTTTTTACCTCTTTATCGTCTATGGAAAATCCTAATGGTTTTACAAGATGCAAAGTAGCGCCCAAGTTTACGCAAAGTCTTCCAATGGTTCCTGTGTTGGGTGGAATTTGTGGGTTTATTAGAACGATATTGAACATTTAAAAAACTATCGTTTTGTTGCCATTTACAAAAATTCTATCAGATAATACAAGATTCAATGCACGAGATAAAACAATTTTTTCTACATCTCTTCCTGCGCGTTGCATATCCATCCAATCAAATCTGTGATTTACTGGTATCACATCTTGTGATATGATTGGTCCTTCGTCAAGATCATTTGTTACAAAATGAGCAGTTGCTCCTATGATTTTTACGCCTCGCTCAAAAGCTTGTTTATATGGATTTGCTCCTATAAATGCTGGCAAAAATGAATGGTGTATATTTATGATTTTACCCATAAAATTTGATACAAAATTTGAAGTCAAAATCCTCATATATTTAGCAAGCACTATATAATCAAATTCAAACCCTTTCAATAAATTTATAACAATCTCTTCATGTTCTTCCCTGCTAATCCCCTCTGCACTTACATGAAAAAATGGGATATCAAATCTTCTTACCAACTGTTGTAAAGTATCATGATTTGCAACAACAGCAATTATCTCAGCATCGAGTTCATCATCTTGGTGTCTAATGAGAATATCCCCTAATGCATGTGATTCTTTGGTTGCCATTATTACTATTTTCTTTTTTTGAGGCATAATAACTTTTATATTTGCATTATTTGACAATACGGCTATAAGTTCTTTTTGTAGTAGCGAAGGATCAAATTCTCCAGTTACAACTGTTCTCATGAAAAATCTATTGGTTTGGCTATCGACAAATTCTTGATTGCTTTCTATGTTTAAATTTTTATCAAAAAATAGTTTCGATATTTTATAAACCAAACCTTTTTCATCATCACAATCAATCAAAACTCTAGCTCTTACACTCATGATTTATCCATTCAATTTATTTAATATATGAGACTATAACATCTCCCATTTGTGAACAGTTACATATTGTCTTAGCGTCATACGCACCGATATCTCCTGTTCTATAGCCATCTTTCAATGCCTGTTTGATAGCATTGTCTATCTTTTGTGAAGCTTCAATTTCATTTAATGCATATTTCAACATCATTGCAGCACTTGAGATGGTTGCTAGTGGATTTGCGATACCCTGTCCTGCGATATCAGGAGCTGAACCATGTATAGGCTCATACAATCCCACACCCTTGCCAGTGCTAGCACTTGGAAGAAGTCCTATTGAGCCACTTAACATACTAGCTGCATCAGATAAAATATCTCCAAAAAGATTGCTAGTTAGTATAACATCAAATTGTTTTGGATTTCTAATGAGTTGCATAGCTGCATTATCTACATACATATGGCTAAGCTCAACATCTGGGTAACCTTTTGCAATCTCTGTAACAATATCTCTCCAAAATTGACTAACTTCAAGAACATTTGCTTTATCAACAGAACACACTCTTTTGTCTCTTTTTTGTGCTATTTCAAAAGCAATTTTTGCGATTCTCTCAACTTCATTTTTTGTATATATCATAGTATTATATGCATGGTCACTCAAATACTCTCTTGGTTGCCCAAAGTATATTCCGCCAGTTAGTTCTCTAACAACCATTATATCAACACCACTAATCACTTCTGGTTTTAGAGTAGAAGCATTCACAAGCTCATCATAAACAACAGCTGGACGAAGATTTGCAAATGTTCCCATATGAGATCTCAATGCCAAAAGTCCACTTTCAGGTCTAAGGTGTCTCTCTAAACTATCCCATTTAGAACCGCCAATAGCTCCAAATAAAACAGCATCACACTCACTAACGCCACTTTTTGTGGCTTCAGGAAAAGGAACACCAGTAGCGTCAATAGCTGCACCGCCAAGTAGCATTTCATTATATTCAAAATTCATATCACAAACAGAGCCAACTCTATCAAGTACTTTCAACGCTTCTGTTACGATTTCAGGACCTATCCCATCACCTCTTATGACACCTATTTTATAAGTTTTTGACATTATTTACTCTCACCTTTTAACTCTTTTTTTGCAAACTCCATAAGCCCGCCTGCATCAACAAGCTGTTGCATAAATGGAGGAATTGGAACAAATTTATATGTTTTGGCTTTTGTTATGTTTATAATCTCGCCTTTATCCATATCTATCTTTATAGTATCATTTTCATCTATCTCGTTCGCTTCTTTAAGTTCAAATATGGGCAACCCCATATTGAAAGCATTTCTATAAAAAATTCTAGCAAACGTAGGTGCAATGACCGCATTTATTCCTGCTGCCTTTATTGCTATTGGTGCATGCTCACGACTACTACCACATCCAAAATTTTCACCAGCAACTATGATATCGCCTTTGTTCATTTTTGAAACAAAATTCGGGTCCGCATCTTCCATAACATGTTTTGCCAACTCTTGTGCGTCGCTTGTATTTAGGTATCTTGCGGCTATTATCAAATCAGTATCGATATTCTCTCCAAATTTCCAAACTTTACCTTGCAATGATTGTCCTTTTGTCCTTTATTTTGGGCGATTATATCCAAAAGTAGCATAAAAACCAAAGAAAAAAATACAAATTAGTTCTACGATTAAAAAAGTTTCGGTATAATATATGACATAATATAAAAACAAGAACAGCAAAAGTTTATCTACATAATTTAAAGTAAAACGATAATAAAAAATCAAAGGATAGTAAAACAATGGCAGAAAAAGATAGTTTAAAAGCAATCGAAGATATATTGAATCAAAAAAATAATAATGATTTTATAACATACGAAAATATAGCAAAAGAATTTTCAAAACCTATCACAAGTGCTCAAGCTAAAAAAATATATAAAATAACAAAAGATAAACATATAAATGTCATAAGTGCTTCAGAGGCAGCTAGAAATTTAACTATCCGAAGACAGATAGAAAATAGTGAAGTTATCCGTAAAAAAAATAGTGATGGAAATCTTGAAGAAGAATTTGACTTTGCAAAAGAAAAAGAGCTTTTAGAGTGGAGTAGAAGTGACAGCCCTGTTAGAATGTATTTAAGAGAAATGGGCAAAATTCCTCTTCTTACGAAAGATGAAGAGGTTGATCTGAGCATACAAATCAAAGAAGGCGAAGATATCATCATAGATGCTATATGTTCTGTTCCTTATTTGGTCGACTACATCATTAGATATCGTGAACCATTACTTAACCGAGAAAGAAGAGTAAAAGAGTTGTTCAAAAGCTTTGAAGATGTTGAAGATGCAGAAGAAGAGACAGAAGAGGTTGAAACAGAAGAAACGGATTCTGAGGAAAATGTAGATTCAAAACCAAAACCTGCAAAAGATGACAAAAGGGTAGGACAAGTTCTTGATAGCTTTAAAGCTCTAGAGAAAGCAAAAAAAGAGTGGATGAAGTCAAGAGGCGAACTTATCAAATTCATAGATGAAAATGGCGAGAGCGATACCGAGGATGTGTTTACAGAGAGACTTAAAGTAGCTTTTAAAAAAGAGTTATTAAAGCATTCTCTTCTTGACCTTGGACCAACAAGTAAACTCATAAATGAGCTTGTAAAAGCAATGGAAACTGCACTAAAAAGTGATGATAGTTTTGATAAAGAACTTAAGCGTCTTGAGTATAAATTGCCACTTTTTAATGAAATACTTATAAAAAACCATGAAGGCATACTAAAAAACATTATCAATATGTCAAAAGAAGATATTGCTCTTGCTGTTCCAGAAGCAACCATGGTAAGCACTTATGTAGAGATTAAAAAACTCTTTGAGACGAGAGAAGCTAGCAAAGGTGGATTTGATTTGAGCCCCGAAAAACTTGAAGAGATTTTAAATCAAATCAGACTTGGTAAGGCAAAAAGCGAAAAAGCAAAAACAAGAATGGCAAAAAGTAACCTTAGACTTGTTGTTTCGATTGCAAAAAGATACACAAATCGTGGTTTGCCATTTTTGGATTTGATTCAAGAAGGAAATATCGGTCTTATGAAAGCAGTTGATAAATTTGAATATGAAAAAGGTTACAAATTTTCAACTTATGCTACTTGGTGGATTAGACAAGCTATCAGCCGTGCTATTGCGGATCAAGCAAGAACGATTAGAATACCTATTCATATGATAGAAACTATCAATAGAATAAATAAAATAACAAGAAAACATTTACAAGAAAATGGCATGGAGCCAGATATCGATACAATCGCGAGAGAGATAGGATTGACTGCCGATAAAGTACGTAATGTTATCAAAATCACAAAAGAACCTGTAAGCTTGGAGTCCCCAGTAGGAGACGAAGATGATGGAAGATTTGGTGACTTTATAGAAGATAAAAGTACATTAAGCCCAACAGAAGAAGTGCTTAGAGATGATTTAAATAACCAAATTGATGAAGTTTTGGAACAACTAAATGAAAGAGAAAGAGCTGTTATAAGAATGAGATTTGGACTTCTTGATGATGAGAGCGATCGAACACTTGAAGAGATAGGCAAAGAACTTAGTGTTACTAGAGAGAGAGTTAGACAAATAGAAAGTTCGGCTATAAAAAAACTAAAACATCCAAAAGTTGGCAGAAAACTAAAAAATTATATAGAAGATTAATTAGTAATGGAATTTTACGCTCTTATCATAGGGACTGAAATTTTAAACAAACGAAGAGAGGATAAACACTTCAAATTCCTCTCATCCCAGCTTGCAAAATATGGACATACCCTAAAAGCATCTCTAGTTATATATGATGATCCCAGCCTCATAGTTTCAACTCTAAAATGGCTAGATTCACTGCCAAAAGCAAAAGTTTTTTGTTTTGGAGGAATTGGTTCTACTCCAGATGATTATACTAGACAAGCAGCTGCAGATGCACTTAGAGATGGTGTGCTTTATGTCAATGAAGAAGCAAAAAAAATAATCCTAGATACGCTTGGAGAGAGAGCTTACCCTCATGCTATCAATATGGCAAATCTACCAAAAGATTCTCAAATTATCGAAAATCATTTCAATAAAATGCCAGCTTTTAGTATAGATGATAGATTCTTTTTTATGCCAGGTTTCCCAGAGATGAGCCACCAAATGGTACTTGACATATTGCCCAAACTCAATATAACTAAAAGAAAAATCTATAGGCACACATTGACTGCTTTATGCAAAGAGAGTGAATTGATACCTATAATGCAAATTTTGCCAAACAGTATAGAACTTTCATCATTACCTAAAATATACAGTGATGGTCCCAGAGTTGCTCTATCTATATCATCTGGAAACAAAGAAGATGCCGACTTTTATTTCGATAAATTTACAAAATATTTAGACAATAACGATATTAAGTATGCACTAGAGGATAAATATTAGTTTAACATCAATATTTTTATGATAATATTGCAACAATTATATCAAGGAGAAATTATGAATATAGATAAAATCGGATACGGAAAAAATCCAGATGAAGTTAACGCAATCATCGAAGTTCCACTAAATTCAAATATCAAATACGAACTAGATAAAGAAAGTGGTGTAGTGATGGTTGATAGAGTTTTATACTCTGCTATGCATTATCCAGCTAATTATGGTTTTGTACCAAATACGCTCTCAGATGATGAAGATCCGGCTGATGTATTGGTTCTTTGTGATTATGTACTTCAAGCAGGAAGCGTTATCAAATGCAGACTTGTTGGTGTACTTCTAACAGAAGACGAAAAAGGTGGTGATGAAAAACTTCTTGCAGTTCCATCAAGCAAGATTGACCCAACTTATGACAATATTCAAGATTTGAATGATATACCAGTGCATACACAAAATCGTATCAAAAACTTCTTTGAGACTTACAAGGCATTAGAGCCAAACAAATGGGTGAAAGTTACAGGGTTTAAAGGCAAAGCGGAAGCAACTGCAATACTAGAAAAAGCTATCAAAAACTACAAATAATAAAACTCCCCCGACCATACTCTAGAGAGATTAGAGGTTGGTTAATTTAGAGCATCCATGCATGCATCTTTATGTTCTTTTGGTATGCCTATTATCATCTCTGCACATTGCTTAACTGCTTCGATACAAATCTCCTGTGTCCTTTTCGACTTAGGAACAAACATCAAAGCCATTCCATCGTTTTTTATCGCAGCTAGGCACACATCATGTTTCTTTGATGATTTTGGAACAAATGAGAGCAATCCTCCATCAAATTCAACTGCCGCTTTGCAGACCGTTGCTGTTTTATACTTTTTGTGTAATTCTATAAATGCCCATCTGTTTATTTTTATAGCCTCTATACACAAATGTTCTGTTTTTAGATGTTTTGGAACAAACCTCATAGAAAATGGATTGCTCTTTATGGCTTCTAAACACATCTTTTTGGTTTTGTATTTTTTTGGTACATATTTGAGTGCTAAACCATTTTGCTTAACAGCGTTTGAACACATATCTCTTTTTTTATCTTTTTTTGGAATAAACTTTAATGCCATGCCATTTTGAGATATTGCTTCTGCTGTAATCTCTTTTGTTCTATGCTCGCTTGGAACAAATTTCAAAGCTAAACCATTTTGCTTAACGGCAATCAAACATAGATTATGATCTTTAATTTTTTTTGGAACAAATTTCAAAGCTAAACCATTTTGCTTAATGGCAGTAAGTGCAATTTCTTCATTTTTAAGTTTTTTAGGAACAAATTCAAGAGCTAGTCCATTTTGACTTAGAGAATTTATCAAAATATCTTTTACTAAAATAGGTTTTGAAATGTCGCCTAATGATTCTTCAGTTTTGTCTGACTCTATCAAAACTTTTTCTATAACTTCAGTTTTCATATTTGTCAACCCTTGAAAATAATTTTTATAATATTGTCTAAAAATTATAACATTTCAATATCGGAGCAAATTAATTCGAGTTAAATTTAAAATTCTATTTCTGCTTTTTGATTTGCAAGGTATCTAACAATGCCATCTGCAATTCCATCTGCTAGTTTATTTTGGTAACTATCATTAAATAAACTATCTTTTTCTTCTGGATGAGAAATATACCCCATCTCAACAAGCACTGATGGTCTACTAGCCCCTACCAATACCCAAAATGGTGCACTTCTAACTCCACCATTTTTTGTAGCTATGTTTTTCAATAAATTATTTTGTATATCAATGGCAAGCTTATTTGAAAGAACTATTTTTGGTCCATTTAAAACAGCATCTACGATTACTTGTTTACTTTTACTATCGGCTCCTTGAAGTACAGCTGCATTTTCTCTAGCTGCTATCGCTTGGCTTCTAGCGTCTTTACTTCTTTGCAAGAAAAATGTTTCTATGCCATGCATACTGTTTGCAAGTCTATCATTTGGAGCAGCATTGCAATGAAGTGAGATAAATATTTTTGCATCTTTTCTATCTGCTATCTTGGTTCTTTGCTCTAGTGTTATAAATCTATCATCGTCCCTAGTAAGATATACTTTAAAACCTCTATTTGCTAAAATTTTACCAAGTTTTTTGGCTACTGTTAATGTAACATATTTCTCTTGTTTATTGCCATTTACAGCTCCTGGATCTTTTCCGCCATGCCCTGCATCAATAACTACAACTTCACCTTTTATGCTTGATTCATCTATATTTTTATCACTTTTAACATAGTTATATTTATTTTCTTCTTTTTTCTTATTTGAAGGTATATTTTTTTCTTCTTTTTGATCATCTGATGACTTGGTTTGTTCTTCTTCTATTTCAGGAGCTTTTTGTATATTTGAAAATATACTAATAAAATCATTATATTGAGACTTATCTTCTTTTTTATCTTCGATTTTAGGTGCTTGATTTTTAATTTTTAAAGGTATTTTATATATATTACCGACCAATTTTGCATCTCGACTTGTGTCGCCAGAAACAACAACTCGAACTTTAGTAGATGTATTTTGTGCGATTTTCACCATACCATTTGCATCAACAGAACCGATATTGTCGCCTAACTGGGAATTTTCAAAATCAAAAATTTCTCTTTTTGGGTTTTGCAATGTCAGACAATGTACATCTCTTGCTTTCAAAGAAGATTTGAATTTTAATTCCAAAACATTGCCATTTAAAGATACTTTCTCTAAAGTATTTATAGCGCTTGAAAAATTTATGAATATAAAGCTTAAGAGAATTAATAATCTAAAAATCATATTTTAAAATCACTCTCCATTTACCAATTTATGCATTAACTCTTTAACTGAAATTATCTCATTTAGTTTATATCCATTTGCTCCAGAAAAGAAAAGTCCACGAGACAAATCTCCATCATACGCATCGCTTAGTCTATCAGCTATACAGTACCCAACAGCTTTAGCCTCCTCGCCTCTATGACAAGGTGCAACACAATTTGAAATACATGCAATTTTCGGAGCAGTTCCTTGTTCTATTGAATATTGAAGATTGGTTTTAACCCCTCTTGCAGGATACCCAACTGGTGATTTTAAAAGTTGTATGTCCTCTTCTTTTGCATCAAGTATGACTTGCTTAAAATTATCACTTGCATCGCACTCATGTGTTCCTATAAATCTTGTTCCGATTTGCACACCACTCGCGCCTAGTGAAAACATTTTTTTGATATCATCATGATCCCAAACTCCACCAGCAGCGATTACTGGTATGTTGCCCCACTCTTTTGCTTCTTCTACGACAGGAGGCAAAATTGCTTCAAGTTGATTTTCTGGCAAAAGACACTCATCATATTTAAATCCTTGATGACCTCCACTAAGTGGTCCTTCAACTATAACAGCATCTGGCATTCTGCCATGTGTTTTTTCCCATCTACGGCATAAGATTTTAAGTGCCTTTGCAGTAGATACTATAGGAACCAATGCAACATTCGGAAAATTCTTAACGGCTTCTGGCATAGTTAGAGGAAGTCCTGCGCCAGTGATTATTATATCAGCGCCAGCCTCACATGAATCTATCACAACTCTATTGTAGTCATTTATTGCATATAGTACATTTACAGCAAGTGGTTTATCTCCACAGATTTTTCTAGCCCTAGAAATAATTTCATGAAGAGCTTCTTTTGAATAAAAATTAATAGCATCTACTGGTCTATTGTCCCCTGCTAGTTTATGTGCGTATTTTCTATTTTCATAAATACCCGTTCCTACCGAGCTTATAACTCCGAGTCCACCTTCTTTAGATACAGCTCCAGCCAATCTATCCCAGCTGATCCCAACTCCCATACCGCCTTGTATTATTGGAGTATTTATGATATGTTTTCCTATTTTTAATGGTGCAAATGACACTTATTTTACCTTTATTTTTGCAAATTTTCTTTTTCCAACTTGAGCTATATACTCGCCACTTTCTAGCACCATCTGTTCATCAGAAATTTTATCCTGATTTAGTCTGATTGCACCTTGTTTTATATCTCTCCTTGCTTGTGAAGTTGAAGGCTCTAGATTTACATCTACCAAAATTTTACATATCCAAGCAGGCTCATCAATTTCAAACTCATCGATGTTGGAAGGAATTTCATTTGATTTAAATACTTTATCAAATTCTTCTTTTGCTATATTAGCTAACTCTTGATTATAAAATCTTGTAACAAGCTCAATTGCTAGATTTTCTTTTGCATTTTTTGGATGAACTTTACCATTTTGCACATTTATTTTCAATTCATTTATATCTTCCAAATCAAGCGAACTAAGAAGTTCATAATATCTCCACATAAGTTCATCGGATATTGATAATACTTTTGCATATATACTATTTGGTTCTTCTGTTATACCTATATAGTTATCTAACGATTTACTCATCTTTTGGATACCATCCAAACCTTCAAGTATAGGCATAGTAATCACTGCTTGTTCTTTTCCAACATTATAAGAACGTTGCAAATGTCTTCCCATGAGAAGGTTAAACTTTTGATCTGTTCCGCCAAGCTCTATATCACTTTTAAGCTCAACGCTATCATAGCCTTGAAGCAATGGATATAAAAATTCAGATATTGATATACTTTGATTTGACTTGAATCTTTTTTCAAAATCATCACGTTCTAACATTCTTGCTACATTAAACTGTGTTGTTAGTGCAACCATACCAGAAGCTCCTAGTTTTTCAAACCACTCAGAATTATACACAGACTCGGTTTTGTCTTTGTCTAAAACCAAAAAAGCCTGATCTTGATATGTTTTTGCATTTCTAATGATAGTTTCTCTATCCATAACTTTTCTGGTTTCACTTTTTCCAGTTGGATCTCCTATGGTGGCTGTGAAATCTCCTATAACAAGCTGTACTACTGCACCATGTTTTTGGAATGTTCTCAATTTATTTAAAAGAACAGTATGCCCTAAATGTAAATCTGCTCCAGTTGGATCAAATCCAGCTTTTATGGTATAAGATGTTCCGCTTTCATAATATCTAGTTACAAGTTTTTCAATGTATTCTAAATCTATGATTTCGCTAACCCCTCTTTTTATCTCTTTAAGTGCCTTTTGTACCATATTCCCCTCTTGTATTAATTATTATATGCATCATTTAAGCTAATGATTTCTATAAGCTTATACGCTTTTGAAATCTTTGCTTCAATATTTGATTTTTTATTTTCAAAACTCTCAACTTCAATCTTGCAAAATTCTGCTTTATCACTTACTTTGATACCAAGGTCAATACTAGTAACATTCAAATCCATTTTTGACAAAAATGACAGTAACCCTGCAAGCATCCCCTTTTGGTTTTGAAGACTTATGATGAGTCTATATTTTGAAAGTTTTGAATTTTTCCATTTTACAAAAACCATTGGTTTTTCTTCTGCCATCATTTGATATGCTTTATTGCATAACTTATGATGAATGATGGCTTTTCCGTTTTCATAAAAAGCGACTATTTCATCATTTATTTTAGGATGGCAACAATAATCGAATTCAACACTATCTATATTTTTGTTTCCAAAAAATTCAAAAAGTTCTATTGTTTTTAAAAATGGTTTTTTATATCCCTTTTTAAACAACTCCCAAGCTCTAACTTCTTTGAGTCCCAAAGATTGTGATATTTTACCAATTTTATCTTTTAAAAAATCAAGCTTTGTTGCTAAGCGATGCAAGTTATTGCTTCCTGTTAAATTTTTTACGATACTTTTTAGCTCATAAGCTGGTAAATCAAATATATTGGAAAGTATATTGTATGAACTAGCCAAATCACACTCTTTTATTCTAGCCTTGCATAAGTTTTTTATTCCTTCTTTTGCCTTTGAAGTTTTAACACTATCTATCCACGAGCAGTGATAATTAGCTTCATCGCTAGTAATAACTCTGATTATATCTCCATTTCTCAATGGTGATAGCAATGATGATTTTTGTTTATTTATGTTTACCCTTACGGCTTTTGCACCCACTTCCGAGTGAATAGCATAAGCAAAATCGAGTGCCACGGAACCTTTGGGTAAAGTAAACTGATCTCCTTTTGGTGAAAATACCGAAATATCTTCGCTAAAAAGATCTCCTTTTGCTAACTCATAAAACTCTTCTATGGATTCATTTTGATATTGAAGTCCTTCAAGCCAATCAAGTTTAACCGCAGAATCTTCACTTTTATACTTCCAGTGAGCCGCTACTCCAAATTCTGCAAGTTTGTGCATATCTTTGGTTCTGATTTGAATTTCAACTATATTTTTATCTTCAAATATAGAAGTATGAATTGTTTGATATCCATTTTCTTTTGGCAATGCTATATAATCTTTAAATCTTGATATAAGTGGTGTAAAGTTGATATGCATAGCTCCTAAAACTTCATAACACTCTATAGGATTATTTACAATTATTCTAATGGCTATAAGATCTAAAATTTCGTCTATATCTATACCTTTTCTGTGCATTTTGATATATATAGAATAATTATGTTTGACTCTACCGATAACTTCAAAGTCATCTTTTAAAAGTCCATATTGAAGTAGTATATTTTTTGTTTTATCTATAAATGAATTTAGACTAAGTTGAAGATTTTGGTTATTGGCAACGAGATACTCATTTATTTTTTTGTAATCTTTTGGATATATGACACGAAAGCTCAAATCCTCTAATAAGTTTTTTATTTTTGATATTCCAAGCCTATGAGCTATTGGAGCATATACAACTAAAGTTTCTTGTGCTATTCTCTCTTGTTTTGCATGAGTTAATGCAGAAAGTGTCATCATGTTGTGCAATCTATCACATAGCTTAATTATAAGAACCCTTACATCGCCAATGGACGCTATGAGCATTTTTCTAAAAGACATTGCAGAGCTTATAATCTTTTCATTTGATTTAGAAGATGCAAGCTCTGCACCTCTTATGGCAACTATTTTTGTTAACCCTTCAACCAAGTGTACAACATCATTAGAAAACTCTCTTTCTATATCACTTATTTCAAAAAATGTATCTTCTACAACATCATGTAACAATGCAGCTTGCACCATTGTTTCGTCAGCGCTTATAAAAGCTGTAATAGATGCAACTAAAATAGGATGAATAACGTATGGTTCTCCACTCTTTCTGACTTGCCCATCGTGTGCAGTAATGGCTATATCGAGTGCTTTTATTGTGTCTTTTGAAGGCTTATTGTTTAATTGTGCAAAAAGTATATTTTTTGATTCTTCGATAGAGCTACATTTTTGGATATTTTCTAAAAACGCATCCACAAAAATTAACTTTCCATAGTTACTGTAATTTTTCCTTCAGCTATTTCCAAAAGAGCAATATCTGTATTTTTCATTTTTTTAACATTCATATCAATCTTTGGTTGTGCTCCAGCAGCTAATTCTATTGCTCTTTTACTAACAGCACATGCCAAGAGGTATCTGTCAAAACCAACTTTTTCTAAAGCTTTTGCAGCAACTTGTTCTAATCTTATCATTTTTTTATCCTTTAAACTTTATTTTACTATAGAGCATTTGGAAAAATCGCCTTTTGCAATCGCAAGCAAATTTCCCTTTTTAAACATATTGCAAACTATTATAGGCAATCCATTTTCTTTTGCCAATGCTATTGCTGTATCATCCATTACTTTTATATGATCACTGAGTGCTTCATCATAAGTAATTTCATCCAATTTCATAGCATTGTCAAATTTATTTGGATCTTTATCATAAACACCATCCACTTTTGTTGCTTTAATAAGCACTTCGGCTCCAATCTCAGAAGCCCTAAGAGTAGCTGCTGTGTCTGTTGTAAAGTATGGGTTTCCTGTGCCGCCAGCAAATATAACAACTCTACCTTTCTCTAGATGTCTTCTTGCTCTTCTAACTATAAATGATTCTCCGATTTCTCTCATATCAATAGCCGACTGGAGCCTAGCTTCAAGCCCCATATGTTCCAGCGCTTCTTGGATAGCAACACCATTTATTACCGTTGCAAGCATACCCATATAGTCACCACTTGTTCTACTGATTATACCATCGGCAGCAGCACTAACTCCTCTGATTATATTTCCGCCACCAACTACGATAGCAACTTCTATATCATTTTGTATTAATTCTTTTATCTCATTGGCAATAAAATTTAAAATTTTTGTATCTATTCCATATCCATTTTCGCCCGCTAGAGCTTCGCCAGAAAATTTTACCAAAATTCTTTTTTTCACATTCTTGCCTTTTTTGTTTACTTTTAGTATATCCAAAAGATGATTATATGATGTTTAAACTAAATTTGTATCAACTGCAAAGGATCAATTTGTCTTGAATTTTTTGTCGCTTCAAATATCAATCTTCTAGATACTTTTCCTATCGTGTATCCCTTTGAAACTGCTCTTCCTACTGTAATCGTTGATGGTATTTTAGATAGCCCCGCGTAAACTGTATGCAAATTGCCAGCATGTGCAATTACAACAACTTTCCCAAGCATACTACTATTTCCAGCATACACCACTTTACCGTCCATTACACTAACAACAGGAGAATCATTAGAAGGCGCTTGAAGTGTTATTGACTCATTAAATATTTTAATTTTATAGACTGGATCTTCATAAGTTCCAAATCTTTTGATTACACTAGCTCCTGCGATAGGAGAGATAGTTTTTCCTCCACTATAACTTGATGTTGCTATGGCTTGATATGATGAATTTATTTGCTTAAAACTATCACTCTGTTTACTTGATGCCAATTTAGAAATATCTACTTTTTTGCCAGTTTTTTTCTCTATCTCTTTGGCTTTTGCTATCTCACTTCTAAGCTTTTTTTTACGAGCAACCTCAAGAGCAATAGCTTCTTTTTGTTCTTTTGCTCTTTTTTGAGCTTGTGCAACTTCATTGGCTCTTAGTATATTTAATTTTACCAAAGTCGAACGAAGCTCATCTTGTCTTTTTGTTATAGACTCTAAATCTTTTTTATATTTTTCTTCTTGTTTATTTAAAGCAATTATCTCTTTTTCTTGATTTGTTTTTTGCACGGCAAATACTTGTCTCTGTTTTTTTATAAAACTCAATGTATTTTGTGCATTTTGTGCATTTTGCAATCTCTGTTTTTTTATTTTATCAAGTTTTAGTATATCATTTTCCAAATTGGCTATCTTTGTTTGATTGTACAACTTTTGCTTTTCATAAAATTCTCCAGAAATTACAGAACCTTTTGTTGCATCTCCAACTTGCTTGATAGCAACACTTAAAGACAATTGTTCTGCCGATAGAACGATAAGGGCATTATGTTTTTTTTCAAGCTCCACGCTTACTTTTTTCAGAGCCATTTCATACAACTCAACTTCTTTTGTTATTTGTCTATACTCTTCTTCTGTAAAAACATAATCTTTAGACAGTTCAGAAAGTTTACCGTCTATTAGTTTAATTTCATTTTTTGCTTTATTTATATTTTGTTTTGTATTTGCTAATTTATTTTTGATAGCTAAAGCATTTTTATTTGTTTCTTTTATTGCTAAATTTGATTGTTTAATCTTTTTAAGTGTAGTTGGTGTTCCACTACCTGTTTTTTTTGTGTATTGTTTTTTGTTTGTTGTTGTACCACTAGCAAAAGAGACAAAGATAAGGATGAGCAAAATCCTAATCATATATCTTTTTCCTTAGAAGATGTTACAACACTATATACAGATATAATAACCATCAATAAAGCACTAGAAAACAATATGGCACCATCAAAAGGCAAAAATAGTAATTTATTATTTTGCTCTACTATATCTATGCCACCAACATCTATGCCATAATAACTAAAAAATAAAAATACACTAACTATTATCAAAGTTGACACTATTGCATCAAGAAAAGCAACTCTAAAAAGTATTCCACTTCTAAGCATAAGTGGAGCTCCAAAAATTTCCATAACTTGCATTCTCTCTCTATGAATATAACCCCAAACTTCCATCTGCTTAATAACTAAAAACAAACTTACTATACCCATAAAAAGTATAAATAGGTTCAAAATAAATTTTATAAATTTAAAAAGCTTATAGTTTGAAGTGTAACTACCCTCAAAAGTCTCAACTTTTTTAACTTTGCCTGAAGCTATAAGTTGTTTTTTTAACTTGTTTATATCTTCCGTATCTAAATATTTTGCTAGTTTGATATTGTAAAAATTTGGAAGTGATTTTAAAATCTCTTCCACATCCTCTGGCGTTTGCCCAACTGATATCTCTTTTAAGATTTCCTTTTTTTCAACCTTTGTACTGCTTGCAATGTTGGAATTCATTGCTTTAAAATCTTTTGTCGTAAGCTCGTTTTCACTAACAGCTAAAATGGTATAACTATTTTTTAATTTTTCCTCGTATGCATTTGCCAATCTTTCAAAAATTAAAAAAAACTGTACTCCTAAGAGTATTGCAACTAGGGGCAATATAAACATTAGATGATTTTTAATGGACTTCATAAACACCCTTGTTTTCTAAGATTAAATGTCTATATGGCAATGAAAATACCATTGGAATTTTATGTGTTACAACTACGACCGTTGTTTGTAGTTGCACACAAGCATTTTCTAGCAAATCCCAAATTACATTTGATGAATAATCATCTAAGTTCCCAGTTGGTTCATCTGCTAGTATCATCATTGGATTTTTGGCTAACGCCCTTGCTACTCCAACTCTTTGCTGTTCTCCACCACTGAGTTCAAAGGGATACCTATTGGCATAATCACCTAATTTAACATGCTTTAACAATCTTTGAACTTGAGTTTGTTGCAAATCCATAGAATATCCAGCAATCATAAGTGGAAGTGCTACATTTTTTGCAACAGTCCATTCATTTACCAATTTATAGTCTTGAAATACAATACCTAGATGCGTTCTTAGCTCTTGAAGATTAGATGTTGAAACAGTATTCAAATCTAACTCTCCAACTTTAAGTAGCCCAAAAGTTGGCTTTATACTTCCATACATCGATTTTAAAAGCGTTGACTTTCCACTACCGCTGGGACCAGTAATAAAAACAAACTCACCCTTCCTTATGTTAAAGTTTGCCTTTTCGATAACAGTATGTCCCTTTTCATAGGAAAGAGACAGGTCTCTTGCTTCAACTACATTGGGCATTGAGCAACTCCTTAATTTTATTGTGTGCATCAAAATTTGCTCTAGAACTAATCGGTAGAGAGTGATAGTAATGGCAATTTGTTTTATTTAAAATTATATATTTATGCTCAGGTCTTGCAAAATCACCAAAAGCACATCTAACTAATATTGAATCATTATTTATCATATAAAATCTCTCAAAATGAACAAAAAAGTTTTTGTAAATATTACTTTCATTTGGTAAATTATTTACCATATCTATATTATAACTCATTTTATCAAAAGAAAAAAGGAAATTGTTATTTAACTCTTGTGATTTTTCATCACAAATAACTATAACGTCATAAATATCTTTCTCTTGTCTGTTCCATCTAGCTTCATATTTACTAATTATTGGCAATGCAAAATTCTTTTGTATTTGCATTTTTATTTTTTCAAAAGAACTAAATACATCAATAGAATATTTATAATATAAATCACTATCAGTTCTAAGCTCTAGCGTACCTGTGATATCCAAAACTCTCATTGCTTCATTTACAAAATCAACACCAATCACTCTACGATTTGGTTTTTTATCCCATGGAATAGGAAAATGAACAAAAATCTGTTTTGCAATATTTGATGGCAGCATTTCTAAGAAAAGTCTAGCATCATAATTGACTACCCAAATATTATTTAAATTTTGAATCTCTATTTGCTTTAACAACTGCTGTGCCGATGGGGTATGTATCTCTATGCCTATATAAAGTGTATCTGGATTTGCATTTGCTTGATAAAGTATATGTCTGCCGCTTCCAAATCCAACCTCAATAGCAACTTTATCAAAATCAAATTTTATATCTTTGAAATCTTCTATTTTTTTATAATAGTTTGATGCAAAAAGAGGTGGTTTTTTATTTAAATTTTCAATATTTGAACTTACGATATCCAACTCAAGCACTCTTGCAACTTTTCCTATTGCTTCTTTCAATGTTGCAAGTTTTAAAGGTCTTGTGACTTTTTCAAATTTTAATAAACCCTCATTTTCATCATATTTATATGCGAGTAAAAAAATTTCATTTTCATAATTTATGGAGATAAGCGATTCATTATAATTTATAGAATTGGCTACAAATTCTATAAGATTTGGATATTTAATTGCTCTATTTTTAAGCTCATCAATAGATATTGGCTTAGATTTAATGTGAGGCATCAAATACTCCTTTTAAATTTTTAGGCGTTATAAAAACACTATAATCATCCTCTAAATTATTGTTCAAAAACTCTCTCATATCATCAAAAAGTGGAGCTTCAAACTCCATTAATTTGTTGGTTTTTGGATGTTTAAAATATATAAGTCTTGCGTGTAAAAAAACTCTAGGCATCTCTTTGTCTTTGTATCCATAAAGAGTATCTCCTAGTATGTGTCGCCCTAGGTGTGCTAAATGAACTCTTATTTGATGTGTTCTTCCAGTATAAAGCTTAGCAGCTATGAGTTCGATAGAATTTTTACCAAGCAAAAGTTTAGCAAAAGCACTTTTTGCAAATTTGCCATCTTCTACTATTGCCATTTTTAGTCTATTTGTACTATTTCTTGATATATTTGCTTCAACTATAAGGTTATCTTTCAGAGGGTAATCAATAATTGCCAAATAATACCTTCCCATAGTTTTATCTTCCAACTGACGACTAAGGGCTTCATGAGCTTCGTTTGTTTTAGCGATAACCAAAGCTCCAGTTGTATCTTTATCTATTCTATGAACTATTCCATGTCTCTCTTCGCCTGATATTGTAGATAAAGATATTCCCTTTTGTATAAGCCAATCAACCAAAGTTGCCTCTTTGACACTTGGTGCTGGATGAACAACAAGATTCTTTGGTTTATTTATAACCATGAGATATTCATCTTCATAAAGAATCTCTACATCAAAATTTACACCAATAGCTTCTTTTTGTTCAGCTTCTGGCAAAACATATGAAACCGTGTCATCTATATGTACTTTTTGACTAGTTTTTGTTACTACTTTGTCATTTATACTTACAAAGCCTTTTTCTATGAGTTTTTCTACTTGATTGCGGCTAACATTTAGATGAGTTGC
Source organism: Sulfurovum sp. enrichment culture clone C5 (assembly GCA_001493195.1). Lineage (GTDB taxonomy): Bacteria > Campylobacterota > Campylobacteria > Campylobacterales > Sulfurovaceae > BN30871. The sequence continues at coordinate 27,912 of FAXN01000059.1, forward strand.
TAGGATTTTATCAATACGATTATCTTCACTTGCGACAAAACTCTCTTTGTTCTCTTTTTTCATCTACACTCTTATTGTTTAATTGATGCGATTATAGCATGATAGTGCTAAAAAGGCACAAAGCCTTTGCTCTTGAGTCTAGAGAGACACCCCCATCTGTTCTGTAAACACAAAATGGTTTCTCCCCTCTAAAAGATTTCCTAAGAATAACTTTTATGAAAAATTACTTGCATAATGAAAGTATAATGTTTTTGCTATAATAGTGAAAGTAAAAGGGAGAATTTGCATGAAACGTAAAAGCTATAATGAAATGCCATGCCCTATAGCACAATGTTTGGAGCATGTCGGGGAGTGGTGGAGTATATTGATTATCAGAGATCTCTTTAGAGGGATAAGACGATTTGATGAGCTCACTAAAAGTTTGGGGATAGCTCCGAATATTTTAACTCGAAGACTGAATGACCTTGTTGAATCCGGTATTTTAGAGAGACAAAAGTACGGAGAGAGCGATAAACGGTTTGAATATGTTTTAACACAGCGCGGTATGGATTTAGCTCCTATTCTTATTTTAATGTTCGAATGGGGAAATAAACATTCTGCCCCCAAGGGGGTAAAAAGTTATTTCATCAATATCAAAACCAAAGAGATAGCAGAGCCGGTGGTAATCGATAGAAAAACGGGGGAAGCTATGAGCCATGAAACCTATCAAGTACATTTTTCTGGTGATGATAATGAATAAATATCTTGAATTTTTGAACCAAAATATAACTTTGAGCAGTGATGAAGTCCAGTTGCTAAACAATAACCTGAATCAAAAACATTTTCAAAAAGGTGAAACAATCCATCATTGTGAACATATACATGATGGTATCTACTTTATAGAATCAGGTACCGCAAGAGGCTACTACATCGACGAAAACGGTAAAGATACAACGTGGTATATCTATTTTAATGATGAAAACTCCCATCTGACCAATTTGGTCGTATTTGATTATGACAGCTATTTGAATCAAACTCCCTCAAAACTTCATTTTGAAGCATTAAGCGATTGCTCGGTTTGGATTATGAAAAAAAAAGATATAGAATATTTGTGTTCACAGTATCTTAAATGGTCGGAGTTTATGAGACGGTCGAGTGATATGGCGTACTCTTTGGTGCATCAAAAATATTTTACTCAATTGGTCCAAAACGCAGAAGAGCGATTTGCGGAATTTTTAATCAAAACACCTTATCTTTTACATAAAGTTCCGCAGTATCATATCGCTTCGTATCTCGGAATAACCCCTCAACATTTAAGCCGATTAAAAAAGATAAACAAATGCAAATGATATATGCGCCCGAGTCTATAACATAGATTATAGGCTTAAATACTGTCATATTAATGTTGCAAAACAATATCTATCAACTTTTGTGGATTATCAACAAAACCAAAATGTCCTGTATTTTCAATCGTTATAATATTTACGTCGCCGAGCTCTTTTGCAGTTCTTTCTCGCTCCTGTAAAGTTGACCAGTCATGATCACTATAGACCAATGTTACTGGTGCCTTCACATCAGAATAGATATTATGTGCTTTTTCCCATGATTCCCAGTTTTTAAAGACATTACGCTCCACATAGCGATACCCATCGCGATAACCTGCCGTATTTAATTCTGTAAGCAAATCATCTGGCATTGCACTCTTGTTTGCAAAACCACCACTTAGTGCCATCCCTAAAAATAAGCGATTCTCAAGCTTGGCAATCATAGCTCCATATACTGGAACCGAATAATTAGCAAGCATAAAATTTGCGAAAAAATTACCCCTGCGTACTCCGTCTGCATAGCAAGTATCGTAGTCGTATGGATTTGAAGATACGACTTTGCTAATTCGTTCGGGTAGCGTAGCGGCAACACTTAGTGCCAATACCCCACCTATCGATTCGCCAACAAGAGTTACCCTTTTTAAATTTTGTTTTTCTATAAATGAAACCACCGCCTTACGAAAATAAGGTTCATCATAAGACGCCTTGGTATCGATTGATGAATACCCATGACCTGGTAAATCCAAAGCATAGACAGTGTGATTTTTTGCAAGTGCAGGAATTACATACTGGAAATAATCCAACTGAGTTCTAATTGTATGCAATAAGATAAGTGGCTCACCTTGACCTGATTTCAAGTAGCGAAGCGTTATATTGCCGTCAACTTGTATTTCCAATACTTGTCCAAAAGCCGATAAATCATACTTTGTTTCATCAATATTTTCAGCATATGCGGTTTTATTAATTGATAAAACTGCAAATACCGCTAGAAATAAATTCTTAAAATATAACTTTATGTTTGTATTCATAGTATTCTCCTTTAATCTTAATGTCTAACGTATGTGGGTAGCTAAACGTGCTACTTCTTTGCTTTCCTTAAAATATTTTGTACACAAATTTACTTGCATAATGAAAGTATATTATTTTTACTATAATAATGCAAGTAAAATGGAGATTATGAACTTATGTGAATGACATAATTTTAATTATTTTATAGAATTCTCTCATATTTGTCAGGAGGGCTTACTATGGAAAAGGTATTTTTAAAGCGTCACACGATTTGGTTATTTATTATGCCAATACTTTTATTATCTGGGTGTGCAACCCATCGGGCAACTATCCCAAAGCTTGACTTAAACCTTTCATCAAGTTTTAATCATATAGACACAACTTATACTATCTCTGATGATATACAGTGGTGGAGAAATTTTAACGATCCCATCCTGATTGCCCTCATAGAAAAAGGGCTTAAATCCAATCATGATATTCAAATTGCAATGAGCCACATAAAAGCAGCACGCGCTAATTATGATGTGGCATCTTCACGAATTTTACCGACTTTAGACATTCAAACATCAACTTCAACAATTCACACCGGTCTACCTGAGCAGGTGAAACAAGGTCTTCCAGATATGAGAATTTATCAAGGTGGCATCAATTTGGCTTGGGAGATTGATATTGGTGGGGGTATACATGCTGCTGCTAATGCGGCAGAATCAGATGCTATGTCGGCAAAATCAAGTGCGGCAGGCGTACGACTATTGATAGCTAGTGAAATAGCACGTCAGTATTTTATACTACGCGGTGCAGAGAAACGTCTACATCTCCTTGAAGAGTTAGTAAAAACCCAACATGAGTCTACACGCCTAATCTCCCGACGTTTTGAACAAGGTCAATCTAGTCGTTTTGAGCTAACCATTGCCGAAGCACAAGCTAGTGCTCTCGAGGCACAGATACCATCATTACAAACATTGGTTGCCATATCACAAACGCATATCGCTCTCTTAATTGGTGAAAATCCATCTGTTGCTCCAGTATCCGCTAATCCTGAGTATATCTGGCCACAATCTCAGCTTATTGGTACAGGTCAACCTAGCGATCTGCTTCGGCGGCGACCAGATCTCATGGCGGCTGAAGAACACTATGGTGCCGAATCATTACGATCCAAAGAAGCAAAGTCTCAAACATGGCCTAAACTCTTCATAAACGCCCTTATAGGGAGTGAAGATCTGCGAATAAATGGACTTAATTTGGCACCAGTCTCCTTCAGCAATGTAGCTATGGCCTTTGTTATGCCTATTTTAAATGCAGGACGCATTCAAGCTGGCATTGATATTCAAAGTGCTCGTGAAAATGAGGCTTTACTTATATGGCAAAAGTCTGTTATTGTTGCAGTCAAAGAGGTAGAGGATAGTCTCAGTGTACAATCCGAAGAGCTAAAGCGAGGTATATTACTTAAAGCTGTTGTCAATAGTCGATATCAATCATTGCGTATGGCACAGTCGTTATACCGCGAAGGACAAATAGACAAATTGGCCCTACTAGATATTCGACGTTTGGTATTAACTAGCGAAATAGCCTTAATGGATAATGAGACACATCGTCTCTTGGCTGATGTGCAACTATATAAAGCTTTGGGTGGTGGGTGGAATCCATCTCAAAATAGCTTAAAAGTAGAATCTAACTCTACAAAGGTATTACTATGAATAAATTACTAAAAAACAGTGTACAAACCATTATGCTTTTTCTCATTCTTATTTCACTGAGTGGTTGCGATAACAAGCAGGCTCATACGACATTGCCAGTTGCTGTGTATGTCACAACTATCAGCAAAACGGATGAGGTGGAAGAACGATGGTTTAATGCAACGGTTCGTGCGAAGATTGAAACCGATTTTGGTTTTCGCGTCGGTGGAAAAATAGTTAAGCGTCTTGTAAATATCGGTGACAGAGTCACTTACGGTCAACCTTTGGCACAGCTTGATATTACAGACTACCAATTAGCCATTGGGATTGCCACAGACCAACTAAAGGCAGCTAGCGTAGATGCAAAACAAGCTGCTTCAGATGCTGATAGGTTCAAACGATTAGTAAGTGATGGTTCAATAGCCTCGGCTGACCTTGAACGCCAAAAAAGTCGCTTAGTTGCGGCAAAAGCACATGAGGAACAAGCACGCCGAGCACTTGAACTTGCTCAAAATAAAAATAGCTATGCAACACTTAAGGCACCTTATAGTGGTGTTATTACCGCCATGAGTATGGAGGTTGGACAAGTTGTTGCAGAAGGCTCTCCAATTGTATCTATTGCAAAAGATGATGAGCGTGAAGTAGTTGCTGATCTACCTGAAGGTATAGCGAATCAAGTGAGTCAATTCACGGCAAGTGCATTTTCTTTTAATAACAATGATATATCGGTAGCACTTCATTTAAGAGAACTATCCCCATTGGCTACATTGCAAACTCGAACATATCATGTACGCTATGCGCCAAATTCTTCCTTCGAGCTAGCAAGCTTTCCTTTGGGCGGTACGATACAGCTTCGATTGTCCCGACAATTAACATCTGGTACAACGGTTCCATTAAACGCTCTTGTTAAAACATCAAGAGAACCAGGAGTATGGGCATTAAATTCAGCAGGTAATGGTGTTGTTTTTGTAAAAGTGAACATCCTGAGCTATGGAACAAATACCGTTATAGTTGTCGGCGTGAGAGATAATATGCGTATTGTCACCGTCGGAGCACAAAAGCTTGATGCTTCGATGAAAGTACGCCCGATCGAACGCAAATTTGAAGATAGTGAGAATAATCGAGGCAACCTGTGAAAAAATTTAATCTCTCAGAATGGGCGGTAACGCATGCTCAAATGGTACTTTTTCTCATCATCATCACATTGATAGCTGGAATTATATCATTTACTAAGCTTGGTAGGTCAGAGGATCCAAATTTCAATGTGCCCGTTATGACTATTGTGGTGGCATGGCCAGGTGCTACCGCTCAAGAGGTTCAAGATCAAGTAATCAACCGTATCGAACATAAAATGCAACAATTGGAGCATATTGATAATATTCGTTCTTACTCACGTCAAGGTTATGGAGCTATAACCATATGGATAAAAGGTGGAACTAGTAAAGCAGATTTAGACGAATCTTGGTATCAGGCACGAAAGAAAATTTCGGATATGCGTCACGAGTTCCCCTTGGGTGTACGAGGACCGTTTTATAATGATGAATACAATGATGTCTACAGCGTCTTATATGCTCTTAGTGCCCCTGAACTGAGTATGGCTGAGATACACGATAGTGCTGAAGAGATTAAGCGTCAGTTGCAAAATGTCGCTGGAGTAAATAAGGTTGATATCCTAGGCAAACAAGGTGAACGTGTTTTTGTTGAGGTTTCGACACGCCGTCTCGCAGCATTAGGAGTGTCCCCTAATGTGATTTTCGATGCACTGTCTCATCAAAATATGGTAACACCATCAGGCTCAATCGATACCGCTAATGACCGTATAGAGGTTAGAATAAATGGTAAGCTGTATAATGCTAAAGATGTTGGCAATGTGAGTATCCAAGTTGGTGGAAAATTACTAAAACTCTCAGATATAGCTACTATCCGCACTGGTTATGAAGATCCGCAACGTTTTACAATCAGACGTAACGGTGAAGCGGTTTTAGCAATAGGTGTGACAATGAAACATAACGGTAATATTCTAGACTTAGGCTCTGCGCTTGATGAGCGTATGGAAACAATACAAAAGCAACTACCTCTGGGGGTACGTATTGATAAATATTCGGATCAACCACACATAGTAGAGGAATCTGTTTGGGAGTTTGAACGCTCTTTTCTTGAGGCGTTAGCCATCGTGTTGGCCGTATCATTTGTATTTCTTGGTTGGCGTACAGGGATTGTCGTTGCTGTTTCGGTACCGCTTGTACTAGGACTTGTTGCGATTGTGATGTATGCGAATGGCTGGAATTTAGATCGTATCTCATTGGGAGCATTGATTATTGCATTAGGATTATTGGTTGATGATGCGATTATAGCCGTGGAGATGATGGTAGTTAAACTAGAAGAAGGGTGGGATCGCTTAAGTGCCGCTACTTTTGCTTATAAGTCTACCGCTTTTCCTATGCTTACTGGTACATTGGTGACAGTAGCAGGTTTTATGCCGGTTGGTTTTGCCAAATCAATTGCAGGAGAATATGCGGGAGGAATCTTTTGGGTTGTGGGTGTGGCACTCATCGCTTCATGGCTAGTCGCCGTTATCTTTACTCCTTATCTTGGAACGCTAATATTACCTACGAAGCACTCTTCGTCGCACTCCGATTTATATAATCGCCCTATTTATACCCGTCTACGCCACATAATAGAATGGAGTGTGGTACGACGCTGGTGGGTACTTGGTGCCACTTTGGGGATATTTGGGCTTGCTGGTGTCGGAATGTTGCTTGTCCAACAACAGTTTTTTCCCACAGCTTCACGATCCGAATTATTGGTGGAATTCCGATTACGTGAAGGTTCCTCGTTTGAAGCAACGCAGAAACAAGTACAGCAGATGGAGAATATACTCAAGCGTGACTCTGAGATAAATGGATTTACTGCCTATACAGGAGCAGGAACCCCTAGATTTTACTTATCAGTATCCCCAGAACTCCCAAGCCCATCATATGCACAGTTTGTGATAAATACACGCGGCATTGAGCAACGAGAACATGTACGTAAACGGCTTATGGAACTCTTTGAAGAAAATAGAGCTTTTCCGAATGTAAAAGCACGGGTACTTCGACTCGAATTCGGTCCACCAGTAGGTTTTCCTGTGCAATTTAGAATAATAGGAAAAGATACACAAAAAGTGCGTGAAATTGCTTATCAAGTTCGAGATATTGTCCGAAAAAGCCCATTAGTAAAAGATACTCAACTGGACTGGAATGAACAAGTACGCTCTCTTAAAGTACAAGTTGATCAAGATAAAGCTCGTTTATTGGGGCTAAGTAACGAAGATATTCAAAACACTATTCAAACCGTATCGAATGGTGCAACACTCACTCAAATTCTCCGAAATGAAGAACTCGTTGATGTCGTGGTGCGCGCAGAGCCACAAGAGCGTTTATCTATCGAACAACTTAGTGACATCCAGTTATTTTCGCGTACAGGTGCTGTAATTCCTCTCTCTCAAGTGGCAAAAATTCAGCCCACATTTGAGGAGCCAGTATTGTGGCGTCGTAATCGAGATATGTCTCTAACCGTACGCAGTGATTTAATCGACGGTGTCCAAGGTCCTTATGCTACAACAAAAATCATGCCATCATTGCAACCATTAATTGATAGTCTTCCGTCGGGTTACCGCATCGAAGCAGGAGGTGCTATCGAAGAGAGCGACAAGGCAAACAAAGCCCTCTTTGCTATTTTTCCAGCAATGTTTGCCGTCATGTTATTGTTACTAATGATTCAATTACAGAGATTTTCTTTAATGCTTATGGTCTTTATGACTGCTCCTCTGGGACTTATTGGTGTCGTTCCAGCCTTGTTAATCTTTAATGCCCCATTTGGATTTGTTGCATTATTGGGAGTCATTGCATTAGGGGGAATGATTATGCGTAACTCCCTTATTTTGGTCGATCAAATCGAACAGGATATTGAGCAAGGCATAAATGCATGGGATGCAATCATTGAAGCCACAGTACGACGAGCACGTCCTGTGGTACTCACTGCTGCCGCTGCAATTTTAGCTATGATTCCCCTAATAAGCAGTGTATTTTGGGGGCCTATGGCGATTGCAATCATGGGGGGACTGATTGTCGCTACCGCGCTTACACTGGTTTTTGTCCCAGCATTGTATGCGGCATGGTTCAAGGTACGTATTGATGGATAGCCATCAATAATAAATCTGAGACAATCGTATTGCCCCAGATTTTCTAAAATTTGCTATTTTAGATTTTTTGTAAAAAATGATGCGAGCTTGTCAAAAGGAATTTTGTCGATTTTATCATACAAATCTACATGATTTGTGTTCGGGATAATCATAAGCTCCTTCGGTTCGTTTGCCGCTTTGTAGGCATCCTCGCTAAAATAACGAGAGTGCGCATTTTCACCCGCGATAATCAAAACCGGACGAGGCGATATTTCTTTGATGTAGGTTAGCAACGGCATATTCATAAATGAGAATGCATTGGTTGCCGTCCATGCACCGTTTGAGTTGAGTGAACGGGGATGAAAACCTCGTGGAGTGCGGTAGTAATTAAAATAATCTACAACAAATTGAGGTTCATTGCCTTGGAGTTTTTCCGGCAAAATTCGAGAGCCGAGCGTTGGGCTTCCTTTTTTGGCATCTTCGGTGCGTTGCAGGCTCATTTTCTCCAACATCTGTGTCCGCTCTTCAAGGGGAAGTTTGTCATAGTACCCTTTTGCCATAACGCGTGACATGTCATACATACTGGCAACCGCAACCGCTTTAATCCGTTTGTCCACCGCGGTAGCGTTTAATGCCATCCCTCCGAAACCGCATACGCCGATAATCCCGATTCGATTTTGGTCAACAAACGGTTGAATGCTCAAGTAATCCACCGCTGCACTAAAATCTTCCGTATTAATCTCCGGTGACGCCATATTTCGTGGTTCACCACCACTCTCACCGATATAAGAGGGATCAAACGCTATCGCTACAAATCCTCTCTCTGCCATCGTTTGTGCGTACAGCCCCGAAGATTGTTCTTTTACCGCACCAAAGGGGCCACTTACGGCGAGTGCTGGCAAGCGTTCATTGGGACGATTTTTCGGTAGGTATAAATCAGCGACTAGGGTGATACCGTAACGATTTTTGAACATTACTTTTTTGTGGTCAACTTGATTACTTTTGGGAAAAAGTTTATCCCATTTCGTTGTCATACTGGATATTTTGTTAGTTGATGCGAAAACATTTGAACCACTGACCAATGCCAATCCTGCACCTGCCAAGGCACTTGTTTTAATAAATTCTCTTCTTGAGTTATGTTTACTGTTTTTTGCTTTCATAATTATCTCCTTTAATTGCAAACGAGAATATTATTATATATCAATGTTCAATTTTAAGATAGAATATTAATCCATACTCATTGCCTAATCCTGCAAATTTACAAAATTAAAAATGCTTGATTTTAGGTAATTAATATGTGTCTTAGGAGGAAGTCCAAACATTCTTACATATTCTCTACTAAATTGTGATGGACTTTCATATCCTACATCAAATGCTACTTGAGATGCTTCTATATCCTGGTTAAACAATATCTTTTTTGCCTCTTCTAGTCGGAGTTTTTTTTGAAATTGTAAAGGTGAAAGCATAGTAATTTTCTTGAAATTATGATAAAATGAAGACTCACTCATACTAATTCTATAAGCCAATTCCTTCATATTAATGGTTTGGGTAAAGTTATTTTTTATCTCTGTTATAGCTTTCGATATTTGATTAGTTGTTGTGCCTTCCATGACATATTGCTTAAGAAACTCGCCACTATTGCCATTGAGCAATACATACAATATCTCTTTAATAATTAGGGGTGATAAAAAATCGATATTTTTTTGTGGGGTATCAAGTAATTTTACGAGCCTTGAAATTGGACTTATTAGCTCTTCATTCATATCATCAAAATAAAGTCCTATGTCTGGATTGGATTTTGGGGATGTATCTTTCCAGCCTATTTCTTTGATAACTTCATAGATTTGCTCAAGTTCAAAAGTGAGTGTCAATGAAAAATATGGTAATTCTTGCGAAGCTTCTTCTATCTTTATATTTGCTGGTATATTTGTCGATACAAGCAAATATTTACCTGGGTCATAACTATACATATTATTGCCAAGTCCAACGGCCTTGCTCCCTTGTAAAATGATGCATACTGATGGTTCGTATATGATGTGGATAAATTCTGAAATTTCATTAATTTTATACAGATGTAATGAAGGGATTTGAGTTACTATCTCTCCATATGTATCATATTTTTTGATAATAAAATCGATTAACTCTTTTCTGCTGCTTTCAAATATTTCTCTCATAATAATCTCCTTTTATCAGTTTGTCAATAAAATTCTTATGGTATCAAAAAGATTGAAACTATTTAAAAATTGCAACTAATCTATATCATCTCTGACCCATCTTTCTGGATCAAAAAGAGTGTCATCATGAATATGTGAAAAACTTGCTTTTATCATTTTAAAAATATTTTTTTGTTTACTCTCCATCTCTTTTAACCACTCTTTTGTAGCTTCTCTAGCATGAGGCATTTTAACATTTTTCATCATAGCTGGGCATGACTCATCTCCGATTGTCTGAATGTTATTTTCATCGGCAAATGCACGAAGTTGTGATTCTCTAGCTTGGATTAGTGGGCGGATAAGATGAACTCCTCTATTTGTTTTATAAATTGGGGCTAAGCTTCTCATGGAACCATTGTAAAACATATTCATAAAAAAACTTTCAACTGCATCATCGAAATGATGACCAAGAGCAATTTTCGTAAATCCTCCTTGCTCGGCAAAAGTATAAAGCGCACCTCTTCTCATGCGAGAAAAATAACTACAAAATGAGCTATTTTCTCTAATAGTATCATTTGAAATTTCAAAAATATTCGTATCATAAATCGTATGTTTGATATCGTATTCTAAACAATGATTATGTAGATTTTCGTATGATTCTCCAGGCATTCCATAACTGATAGTGCATGCTTCAAATTCGAACTTAAAAGGTGCACTTCTTTGCATATATTTTAGTATATGAACTAGTGCCAAAGAGTCCTTGCCTCCACTAAGACCAACTAAGACTTTATCGCCCTCTTGTATAAGTTTGAATGTTGCATTTGTTTTCCCTGCAACAGACAAGAGTTTTTTACTTATGTTTACATTATTTCGCAATATCTTCTAACCTATATTTAAATTTTGGATTTTTATATTTACTAAGTTTGTTATACGGAATCACAAATGGCTCTTCGCAAGCTCTGCTTACCCTTCCAAAAATAGGAACAATAGCGAGTCCATCTTTGGTAGCATACCACGATACAAAATCCCACACATCATCATCACCATAGTCACACTCATCTTCATTGAACTTTTGACTCAATGACCAGCCTTGCTCTTCAAATATCAAACGCTTTATCGCTGGAGCAAACTTTTTCTCTCTATACTCTGCATACTTACTAAACTTTTCATCACTATCGCCTCTTTTGTACTTTGGCACAATCTTATCAAATGCCAAAATTTCATCTATCCCATAGCTCTTACCACTTTTAAGTTCGATTAAATTGCCATATGAATTAAAATCAGGATGTGCGCCACCACAATAATAGTTATCAGATGTACTAATGGATATAAAATTTGCTCCTACAAATTCCACCTCATTGTTTGTTTCCATACCACTACCATAATCAAATCTACTTACACATGTTAAGTAAGCTATAGACATATCTTTTTGAATATCCTCAAGTATATTGTTTGTTTTAGCAATATCTTGATTGTTAAAGCCATTACCAAGCCTAGGATATAGTATATTGCTATGGTTTTCTTTTATCCAAATAATTTGCCTATTTTGACTTACATTTTGAATTTTATCTCTACTAAAATTTAGATTATCATTCCTAAATTTTCTATAACTTCCTTTAGATATTTTCAGATTTACAACTTTTGATTTTGAGGAGTTATTTTGCCAAGTTCCATCTATGGTGCCATTTTTGATATTCAAAACAAAATGCTCTCCATCGCTTGCTTTTTTCGTCTTATCATTAATATCATGATTTATATAAATATTATATATATTTTTATATATATTGCACTCTGTTGATTCGATATCAAGTAATTTAGAGTCATAATAGTATCTTGCCCAACAATTATTTTCATCTTTTTCTAAATTAATATGGATTTTTACATCACCTAATGTTCCATATGCTTCTATGTTATAGTTAGCATATAAAAATGCGAAAGACAAGATAACATATGTATATATTTTTTTCATATTCTCTCAACCATCTCAAGTATAAATCCTGCACTTATCTTGGCACTACTATCCAAAAATGTATCGAAGTCGATATCTGCACTTCCATCTGCTGTATCGCTAATAGCTCTGAGGATAAAAAATGGGATATTAAGAGCATTACAAACAACAGCCACACTAGCTCCCTCCATTTCAAGAGCATGAGCGTTAAATGTCTCTTTAACCCAATTTTTCCTATCACTGCATGCTACAAATTGATCTCCTGTTGCTATAATCCCTTCTTTTAATTCGATACCTTTGGCTTTTGCAATATCTTTTGCGATTTCTCTAAGTCTCACATCAGTTGGTATGCATACTTCACCTTCTGGCACATATCCATGTGGATGACCAAAAGCAGTAATATCAAGATCATGTTGACAAAGACCATCAGCTATTACTAAGTCTCCTATTTTCAAATCACTACTTATAGCACCTGCGACTCCACTAAATAGCAATGTATCACATCCAAATTTTTCTATAAGCAAAGTGGCCGTAAGAGAGGAAAAAACTTTGCCTATTTTGCTATATGCAACGACAACATCTTTTCCTTTGAATGACGCTTCATAAAATATATTATTTGCATAATTAACCTCTTTGATATTATCCATATGAGACAAAAGCGGCTCTATCTCTTCTCTCATAGCCCCAAGAATTGCAATTGTACCCATTATAGCTCTTTGATAGCTTCTATCGTTGCTTGAAGGCTTGCCATATCACTCACATTAAAATGTGGTTTTGTTGTTGAGCTTTTATTTAGACCTTTTAGAACATTTCCATGTCCAAACTCTATATAACAATCGACCATGTCGTCTATATTTTTTATAGATTGTTTGTAAAGCACTGGCATAACAAGCTGTTTTGGCAAAAGTTCCAGTGCTTCAACTTTTGTGTTATAAGGTTTTGCTGTAACATTTGAAACAACAGGAGCTATAAAACTATCTTTGAGCATCTCGGATAATTTTACTGCCAGAGGTTGTGTGGCACTATCCAAAAGTGGACAATGTGAAGCAACTGACATATTAAGGAGCATTGCTCTTTTTGCTCCTGCATCTTTTAAAACATCCACTAATTCTTCAAGATCTTTTTTGATACCTGCGATGACTATCTGTCCATCGCTATTATAGTTAACTGCCCAAACTTTCTTATCATCATCTCTTTGTTTTTGACAAATATCTTCAACTGTTTTATCATCAAGTCCAAGAGAAACAAGCATTCCTACTTCTTGTTTTGAACAAGCTTCACTCATCAGTTTACCACGAAGATTTACAAGCTCAACGGCATCAATCGCATCGATAGCTCCACTTGCTACAAGAGCGCTAAACTCACCCAATGAATGACCTAAAGTTAATGTTGGAACGATACCAGTATTTTCTACAAAAAGTTTATTTGCAATAGAACTGATTAAAAGAATTGCGGGTTGTGTAAATTCTGTTTGAGCTAGATTTTCATTTTCAGTAAATAAGAGTGTTTCAAAATCGATACCAGTTCTCTCTTTTGCAGCACTAAACATCTCTTTTGCAACGCTTGAATTTTCAAAAAAATCTTTTCCCATATTCAAAGCTTGCGAGCCTTGACCTGGAAATACAAATGCATATCTTAACGACATATTTTATTCCTTACTTTATAAATAGTACTTATATTATACCATTTAAAGGGTTAGGAATTGGTGCATTAGCCTTTCTCGACTTCTCCGTTGTATGAAACAATTCCATATCCTAAATTTACTATATGGTTATATCCCATACTAGACATTATCTGTTGACAATACGCACTTCTACTTCCACTAAAACAATACACAACTATATTTGAATCTTTTTTATCATCAATTTGTGACAATGCTTGATAAAAAGATGTAGTTGGGATTAAAAAGTCTGTTCCTTTTATTCTTCTATCTTTATACTCCATCCACTCTCTCACATCTACAAGTATAAAATCAACCATTCCAAGCTCTCTAGCCTCTAGTAAACTTATTAATTCATCCGAATCAACATTTTGCTGTTTCAGTAGTGCTTGACACTCATCTTTTGTAAGTCCCCTTGAGTGCGTATGGGAAATAAGTGCAGCTTCTTTCTCTATTGTATGATCTTTGGCGTACTCAGGAGTACAAAAAATACCACAATGGCAATGCCCCATACTAGGTATCTCAACTTCAAGAGCAGGTTTACATGGACAGATTCTGTTGTTTGCAACTTTTCTCTCTTCGTCTGTTTCGCCTTCAACCATAAAACAAGGACAATATCTTTTATTGTATATCATTTTGTTTCTAGTTAATCCCATAGTAACTGATTCATTTATTTCACTTTCTGGACTGTAAACAAAACCGAATTGCTTGCATACCTTATCTGTAAAAGCAACCGTTTTTGCATACTCTGCTTTAAACTCTTGAGAATTTGTATCTATTTTGATGACCATTATAAAATTTCCTGATGTTTATTTTTTGAAATTATATTTAAAATTTTTAAGAATTTGGTGTGAGTGAGAGTGTAAGTGATTTAAAATAAGCATGTCAACCTGAAACTAGTTCAGAATGACATCAGATATAATTAATGGCAGTGTCCGCCACCACAACATCCACCACCATTACCATGGTCATGATCATGCGAATGACCACCACAACATCCACCCTCATCATCACAAGCAAGACTTCCTGTCATAGCTTCATCAGGAGTAGCTTCTCTAACACCAATTATTTCAACTGCAAACATCAAGTCTTTTCCTGCTAAAGGATGATTAAAATCAACTGTAACTTCAGCATCATTAAAAGATTTTACAATAACTTGTACTGTTTGACCATGTTCTCCTTGACCATATAAAACCATACCCTCTTTAAGATCAAGTCCTTCAAACTGGTCTCTTGGAAGAACTTGTATAGCTTCTGGATTGATTTCACCATAACCTTCCGCAGCAGCAACTGTTACATCTTTTTTATCGCCGATTTTCATATCAACAAGAGCCTTTTCTAGGCCAGGGATGATATGGCTTTTGCCTGTTATAAATTCAAGCGGAGATCCGCCAACATTACTATCTATTACTTCGCTTTGTCCAGCTTCTGTCAATGTGTACCCTAAAGATACAACACTATTTTCTTTTGTTATTGTCATATTTTCTCCAAATAATTATTGATTTTTCATGATTGTAGCCAAAGTAGCTTTATAAATTCTTAGACGATAAAAAATATTAGTTACAATTATTTGCTACATCTATATGATATTTATTTTTTACTTAAGCTATCCAAATGTTGCTTCGCAATTTTCGCACTTGGTTTTTGCGGATATTTTTCTATGATAAGTTCATAAAATTTCTTTGCCCCAACATTATCTTTTGTGCTTTCTAGAGATATTCCACTATGCAAAAGTAGTGTATCTACATACGACGCATCGCTATCTAATTTTGCACTTTTTTTATAATAGTATAAAGCATCTTTATAGTTTTTCTCATAATACGATATCTCGCCCAAATAATAATCTGCAATAGCAGTTTTATAATTTTGTTTATCTAATTCCAAAAAATATTCTTTTGCTTTTTGGTAATTTTTGTTTCTAAAAAATGCTTTTGCATCTTCTAATATTTTATTTTTATCGCTTGGCAAACCTACCGTTGATTGTGCTTCTTCATTTAAGTTTTTTTGTGTGCCAAGCATAGCTTTGAGCTCATCTTTTTTTACACATTTATTGTCTAATTCATCTATCATTTTAGCAAGATCTTTTATAAGCTTTTCATTCCTAGTCTCTTCTTCACTTTGAGTGTCTTTATTTTTGACTATCTCTTCAAATGCTTGTATTTTGTCATTTAACCCCTCAACTACACTCGTTAGCCCATCTATTTTTTCATTCTGTTCATTTATCTTTTGTTGCAATTCGGCTTCACTGGCATTTGCAAAATTAGCTACAAAAAGATATGTTAATAATAGTATGAATAATATTTTTTTCATTATTGTTTTTTAAGATCAACTCTTCTATTTTGTGCGTAACACTCATCTGTTGCATCCGTACATATTGGTGTACTTTCGCCCAAAGATATAATGCTAAACATACCTGCTGGAACTCCTTTTGCAACAAGAGCATCTTTTACTGCTTTAGCTCTTTTTAGCCCAAGTGCATAGTTAAATTCATCAGTTCCAAACTCATCACAGTTGCCTTCTATTTTTATCTTGCCATTATAATTTTTAAGACCATCTACATTTTTATCAACTGCTTTATACATATCGTTTACTATAGAATAATCTCCAAAACCAAAATATACACTTTGAAGTCCAGATGAACTATTGTTGAATGATCCATCATTTGGTAATCCTCCGCTTGAACTCATTTTTGATTTTATATCATTGGGGTTTGTTGTAGCATTTCCTTCACCAATATTAACACCATTGTCTGTATTAACAGATGGATTATTTGATATATCGCCTGAAGATATTTTGTCTTTATCAGATGGAACTATTGGTGCAGTTTGCGAACATCCAGCAAAAAACAAGAGAGCTAAAAATGCTGATATTAGTGTTATTTTTTTCATGATAAGAATCCTTTAAATTACAATATAATGTTATATTACCATAAATTACCAATCAATAGATTGAACTTTACTATTGATGATAAAAAGCTTATTTTGATTTGTTTTTGGATTTACAAAACCTGCGTAACTGTTGCCATTTGCTTGTCGTATATACATAACAACTTCTCCATCATCTGAAAATCTAGGAAATTGATTTTCGCCGTTTGAAGTAAGGGGTAAGGTGCTAGAGTTTGAAATCATATATATATTAAATGTGTTACTTCCAAACATATTTTTACTTTCCCTAGAAGAATATACTATTTTATTTCCTCTTGTATCACAGCTATTGTTTTCTCTACCCTTAAACACCACTTGACTTACAGATGGAGAATCTACATATTTTTTAAAAATATTTGGATAACCTAGTCTATTTGAAACAAAAACTATCTCTTTTTCTCCATTTAAATACTGACCACTAACATCAATACCGCCAAAATCAGTTAATCTTTTAGCAGTTTTTGTTATTTTATCAAATTCATAAACATCTGGTTGTCCTTCTGGAGACATCGTAAGAAGCATTTTAGTACCATTGCTACCAACATCAGAGCAAACAAGCATTCCCTCTCCTGATGTGATATAGTTTTTGATACCACTATTTAAATTATATTCATAAATAGTTGGCAAGCTACCACTCATAGATGTATAATAAAAACTTGTTTGGCTTTTATTCGCCCATTTTGGAAATAGATTTAGCCCACCAGTAACTATCGCTTTTTTATATGTAAATGTGTAATCACTTAAAACTATTTCGCTTTTCCCTGATCCTGTATATCTAGACATTAAAACTAAACGATTTATCCAATCCATACTTCCATAACCTAAAAACTTATTTATATCGCTTATAGATTTGTGTATCAAGAATGGATATTTATCAAAAGAGGAGATATTGTAGTTTTTTTGAAACAATAAAGAACTGTTATCATTATTAAATAAACTAACTACCAAGTTTGCACCACTTGAATTTGAAAGATTATATTTTAGTACATATCTATCTGAATTATTAATTTGGTTCATATTTTCATTGACATCAAAATTTCCACTCAGTGTCAAATCATCTTTAAAAAGTACAAAGCTTTTTTGTGCCAAAGCAGTGGTTAGTCCATTGCTTGTATTTTCTATTGATATATTAGTTTTAGAGCCAACGTTTTTTTTGATTGTCAAGCTAACATCGCTCTCGCCTCTCATTATTGTAAGTATAAAAAATAAAATATATATATAACGCATTTATCTCTCCGCAATAAAATCAACATCAAACACATAGGCTCTATCGCCTCCATGTGCTCCAAAGCCAACTTTTTGAAGTTGCTTTAAGTATTGTATCAATCCTTTGTTGAACTCTTCATTAGAAGATTTGCTTATTACATCAAATTCAAACCTACCACTTGGTTCAATTACAAATTTAATTTTAGCCTTATTGCCTGCAAAGTCACTTTGTGCTGGCCAACCATTGAGGATAGATTTTACTTTTGATTTGTACCCATTTTCTATTCCACTACTTTTTGTAGATGTGGCTCCACCTATCAAATCTGATGCTTTTTTTGAAACTTGTGTATTAGAATTTGATGTTATTTGTTTTTGTGTTGTAGTTTCACTTTTTTTTACAGTTTGCGATGGAACTTTTGCTTCAACATTATCAAACAATGAAGTAGCATCTTTTTTTACTTTTGGGGCATTTGTAGCAGTTTTTGTAATTTCCTTGGTTTGTGTTTTTGTGATAAGCTTTTGAGATGGAGTATTGTCTTTGGGTTTTACAATCTCTTTTTCTACCTGATTTGGTACTGTTTTTGCTTCTTCTTTTGTTTGTTCTTTTTCTTCCTTATTGACATCTTGCTCTTTTTTTACATAATCTTCATTTTTAGTATTTACTTTGGGCGTATTTGAATTAGGTGATGAGTCAACAGATGACATATCTACCTTTATGGCATCGCCTCCATTTGAAAAAGGCTCTGTATCTTTTTCATTTTCTACAAAAGCCCATATAGCGATAAAAATCATCAAAATATAAATCAAAATAGCAATCAAACCGCTTTTTATAGTATATGCTCTTCTCATTTCTACTCTGTAATTAGTGAAACATTTAAAAATCCAGCTTTTTTTACATCTTTTAAAACATCCATAATATCTTTGTATGCCAAAGATTCATCTGCTCTTATGTATATGCTACTGTTTTTATCAATATCTTTGTTTGAAAAATAATCCGAAAAGGAATTCATCTCATAAACATTATCATCTATGTATACTTTTCTTGTTTTGTCCATTCTTATTGTTACGGAATCTAATTTTTGAGATTTTGTAGTTTTTGAGCCATCTGGTAGTTTTATCTGCTCTTGATAGGTTATAGTAGGGGCTGCTATCATAAGGACTGCCATGAGAACAAGCATCACATCCATAAGAGGCGTAATGTTTAAATCTGGATCATCGTCCCAATTAAACATTAGAGTTCTTCATTATGACTTTTTGCCAATATCATCTTTGATTCTGAATTTAAAAGAGAGCTAAGCTCGTAGGCTTTTCTTTTCAATATCAAATGGAATGTATAAGCAAATATTGCAACTAATATTCCAGCAGCAGTTGCTACGAGTGCTTCTGATATAGCAGGAGCAACGACATTTAACGCGGCACTTGTTTGATCTCCAAGCTTTCCAAAAGTTTCCAAAATTCCAACAACAGTACCAAAAAGACCAATAAATGGTGCAGTTGACGCAATGATAGATAACAAAGTAAGATTTCTTGTAGAAACTCTTAAAGCATCACTAAAAGCTGCTTCTAAAATTGTAGAATTTGGATTTTTAACTTTTTCGAGATAAGAATAAAGAATAGAAAATTGACTTACGCTATTTGAGTTAAATGCGTACATACTTTTTAGTGATTCGGCTTCTATTTTTATGCGACTATTTAATAATTTAAATCTATCAATAAAAACCCAAAAAGTAATTATAAAATACAAAGAAAGTACTATCAAAACAAAAATTGTGATAATACTTAGATTGGACAGAAAAGTTGTCATCTGCGAATTATAGCGTTTTCGCCATTTGTTCGACTTTAGCAACAGCATTTGCAATTGCAACATTCGAAGATTCTGTGCTTTTGAGAAGCTTTTTAGCCTCTTCTAGAGCATTAGCCAACTCATTACCTTCACCAGAAATTGCAACAGCACCATCAACTATACAAGTTGTTTTAGTTTCATCAACTTTTACATAGCCAGAATTAATTGCTATTGCTATTTTTTTACTATCTTGTGTTTCTATTTCTATAACACCAGCATCAAGCAAAGAAACCAATGTAGCGTGCTTAGGAAGCACTCCAAATTCGCCCTCACTGCCTGGCAAGGTAACTTGTTTGACTTCATTGTCAAATATTACACCATCAGGTGTAACAATTTCAAGTTTTAAAAGTTCCATATTTTTCCTTTAATGGATTAAGCTTTAGCTTTCATTTTTTCAAATTTAGCCATAGCCTCATTTATATCACCTACCATATAGAAGGCTGCTTCAGGCAATTCATCATATTTACCTTCAAGAAGTCCTTTGAATCCTGCAATAGTCTCATCAATAGTAACATATACACCTGGACTACCAGTAAATACTTCAGCAACGTGGAAAGGTTGAGATAGGAATTTTTCAATTTTTCTAGCTCTTTCAACTACTAGTTTATCATCTTCAGAAAGTTCATCCATACCAAGAATTGCTATGATATCTTGCAAGTCTTTATATTTTTGTAATATTTGCTGAACACCACGAGCTACTTTATAGTGATCTTCTCCTATAATTTGCGGATCAAGCATTCTTGATGTTGAATCAAGTGGGTCAACCGCAGGATATATACCTTTTTCAGCGATAGCTCTGTTAAGAACTGTTGTTGCATCAAGATGTGCAAAAACAGAAGCAGGTGCTGGGTCAGTCAAGTCATCAGCTGGCACATAAACAGCTTGAACAGATGTTATTGAACCTTTTTTAGTCGATGTAATTCTCTCTTGCAATTTTCCCATTTCACTCGCTAGTGTTGGTTGGTAACCAACAGCTGAAGGGATACGACCAAGAAGTGCTGACATTTCGGCACCTGATTGTGAAAATCTAAAGATATTATCTATAAACATCAAAACATCTAGCCCCATTGAATCACGGAAATACTCAGCCATTGTAAGACCAGTAAGAGCAATTCTATTTCTTGCTCCTGGTGGTTCACTCATTTGCCCATAGCACAGTGCAACTTTATCCAAAACGTTTGACTCTTTCATCTCATGATAAAGGTCATTACCTTCCCTTGTTCTCTCACCAACACCAGCAAATACAGAGTAACCACTGTGTTTCATAGCAACGTTATTGATAAGCTCCATGATGATAACTGTTTTACCAACACCAGCTCCTCCAAATAGTCCAACTTTACCACCTTTTGAATAAGGAGCAAGAAGGTCAACAACTTTGATACCTGTTTCGAAAACTTCTGTTTTTGTACTTTGCTCTTCAAAAGGAGGTGGATCTCTATGTATTGACCAATACTCTTTTGCTTCTACTGGTGCACCATTATCAACAATATCACCAATAACATTAAAAATTCTACCCAATACTTCTTTTCCAACTGGAACTTTGATGCTGTCTCCAGTAGCTTTAACTTCTTGTCCTCTAAATACACCTTCACTCATATCCATAGCAATTGTTCTAACGCGATTATCTCCTAATTGCGCTGCTACTTCTAATACCAATTTATGTTCTTTTCCATCAACTGTAAATACAGTTTCTAGTGCTTCATTAATCTCTGGCAAGTAATCTGTAAAATCTACATCTATTACTGGACCAAGGACTTGTACTACTTTTCCTATCATTATCTTTCCTCTCCTCTTGTTATTTCATTGATTCCATACCACTGATGATCTCTATGAGTTCAGTAGTAATCGCTTCTTGTCTAGCTCTATTATATTTAATAGAAAGAGATTTAACCATATCTTTCGCATTATTTGTTGCCGAATCCATTGCTTGCATTCTCGCACTATGTTCTGCGGCTAGTGAGTCTATCAAAGAATAATAGATTGTATATTCTATGTATTTTTTGACCAAAGCCTCAAGCAAAGTATTATCATTGTCTGGCTCAACTTCTAATTCAGAAGTTGAAGCATTATTAAGTGTTAAAGATGTATGATCAACTGGTAAAACTTGTGTTTGTCTTACTTCTTGAGTAATCATATTTACATATCCATTGTGTACTAAAACTATTTTATCAGTTTTGCCATTTAGATAATCTTCAACAACCTTACCAATTAATGCTGATGATTTTTCAAAATCAGGGGCAGAACTTAAACCCACAACCTGATCTAGCATATCAACACGATTAAATCTAAAATAATCAATACCTTTTCTACCAATAGCTGTAAGTCTAAGTTCTACACCATTTGCTTGGTACTCTTTTCTTAAAGCATTTATTCTTTTGATAGTTTGAGCATTAAAACCACCACAAAGACCCTTATCTGCTGTAATAAAAATCAAATCTACTACTTTTGGATTGCTCATATTTTTAAAATAAGGCATATCCAAACCTTCAACATTTGTACTAACCATTTTTTGAGCGATTTCACTCAATAGTTCAGTCAATTTATGTGCATAGACTTTAGATTTTTTAGCTAATTCTTCTGTTCTTTTTAGTTTTGCAGAAGAGACAAGTTTCATGGCACGCGTAGTTTTTTCTGTATTTTTAACACTTTTAATCTTACGCTTAATGTCTTTTAAATTTGCCATTTTTTACCTTTTACGCTTCAAAAGATACTTTGAAATCTTCTATCGCTTTTTTAAGTTCACTCTCTGTGTCCGCATCAATTTGTTTGTTTGTTCTAATACTATCAAAAATTGAAGAATATTTAGATTCTATGAAACTAAGTAATTCACCTTCAAATTTTGTAACTTTAGACGCAGGAATATTATCTAGATAGCCTTTTGCTCCTGCAAATATTGAAACAACTTGTTTTTCGATAGGAACTGGAGCATATGGTGGTTGCTTAAGAATTTCAACCATTCTTTGACCACGCTCAAGTTGTTGTCTACTATGTTCATCAAGATCACTAGCAAATTGAGCAAATGCTTGCAACTCTCTATAACTTGCAAGGTCAAGTCTAAGTGTACCAGCAACTTGTTTCGTTGCTTTAATTTGAGCAGCACCACCAACACGAGAAACCGAAAGTCCAACATTGATTGCTGGTCTAATACCTGAGTTAAATAGGTCAGTTTCAAGGAATATTTGTCCATCTGTAATAGAAATTACATTTGTTGGGATATATGCTGATACATCTCCTGCTTGTGTTTCAATGATAGGAAAAGCTGTTATAGAACCAGCACCAAGCTCATCATTCAATTTTGCTGCTCTCTCAAGAAGTCTTGAATGTAGATAAAATACATCCCCAGGATAAGCTTCCCTACCTGGAGGACGTCTAAGAATCAAAGACATTTCACGATATGCAACAGCATGTTTTGAAAGGTCATCATAGAATATTACAGCGTGTCTACCATTGTCTCTGAAGAATTCAGCCATAGTAACACCAGCATATGGAGCAAGGAACTGCAATGCTGCTGATTCAGAAGCACCAGCATTTACAACGATTGTATAATCCATAGCACCATGCTCTTCTAGTTTTTTTACTATAGCTGCAACTGTTGATTGTTTTTGACCAATGGCTACATAGATACAAACAACATCTTGACCTTTTTGGTTAATGATAGTATCGATTGCTATTGTTGTTTTACCTGTTTGTCTATCACCAATAATAAGCTCTCTTTGTCCTCTACCAACTGGTACAAGGGCATCAATTGCCTTAATGCCAGTTTGAAGTGGCTCGTGAACTGATTTTCTAGCCATGATTCCTGGTGCTTTTTCTTCTACAAAACGGCTTTCGCTTGATGCAATTGCACCTTTGCCATCAATTGGCTGACCAAGTGCATTTACAACTCTGCCGATCATTGCATCGCCAACAGGAACTTTTAAAAGCTCACCTTTTCTTTTAACACTCATGCCTTCTTTAATTCCTGCACTAATTCCTAGTACAACAACACCAACACTCGCTTCTTCAAGGTTAAGAACCATACCTTCCATGCCGTTTTCAAATTCAACAATTTCACCCGCCATAACATTGTTTAATCCATAAACAGTAGATATACCGTCGGCTATACCTACTACCTTTCCGATTTCATTGATATCTAAATCAATTTGAAAATTTTCAATTCTCTCTTTGATAATTGAACTAATTTCATCTGCTTGTAATTTAACTGCCACTGATACTCCTTTATAAAAATAAATTTACTAAAATGCTAGATTAATAAAATCTATAAGCTGATCTTTAACTCTCTGTTTAGAAAAGTTTACCTCAATACCCAAATCATCTACTGAAACTTTAATACCTTCAATATCAGAATTTATCTCTTTTAACGAAATTGTTGAACCTGTATGCTTAGAGAGTGTTTTCTCAAGTTGGGACATTTCGCTTTTGTCAAGTTTTTTATTGCTATAAACAACACCTTGGTAATTATTTGTCTGATTTTGCAATTTTGAATTAATTATTTTTGATACTGCTGGTATCAAAGACAATCTTTTATTTTCGCCGAGAAGCTTAATAAAATTTATAACTTTTGAATCAACTTTGCTTCCCAAAGCATCAACAATAGCTTTTATTTTATTCTCATCACTCAAAAGTGGTGAATTAAGTGTGCATGCTATTGATTTTGAGCTTGCGAAAACGCTTGATAAGTTATTTAAAACTTCTGCAAATTCTGAAATTAAGGTGTCGTTTTTTGTAGCAAAAATTGCCTTTGCATATTTTTGTGCAATTAAAGTTTCCATTATGCAACCACCTTTCTATCTAGGATAGATACGATTGATTTGTTGCTAAGTTCAACATCATCTATACCTATATTTTCATTTAATATACTTTGTATTGTATCTTTAACACTTTTTTTAGTTTCAAGATCTTTTTTCTCTTGCATTTGCTTATCGAGAATTGAAATGTCACTGATATTTGCCTGCATTATTTTTTCACTAAGTAATACTGCTTCATTTTTTGCATCAGATACAATAGTTTTTGCTTTTGTTTCACTATCTTTTACCAATGCTTTTGCACTTTTCTCTTCTTTTTTTGCAAGCTCAAGTTTATTTTCTATCTCTTTGAGTTGGTTTGCAATACCTTCTTGACGACCTACTAAAAAAGCTTTTAACTTGCCAGCTAGTAGATAATAAAGCAAACCTGCAAATATAACAAAGTTTAATACTCTATACCATATATCAGTTTCTCGTCCCGTGGTAGCAAAATATTTTGTTGTTTCGCCACCTTCAGAATGACCACTTGCCAAAAGCAATGCTGGTAAAAGTAATAAACTTAAAAACAGTAATTTATTTTTCATCCAGCCTCCTTAAATTTTACTCAATTTTGTTTTAATAGCATCTCTAAATTGAGGCACCTGAGCAAGTATTGATTCTTTTAAAGACTCTTTGTCTTTCTCAAGAGCTTTAGCAAATTTAGCATAATCACTTTCTAGCTCTTTTTGCTTAGCTTCAACTTTACTAGCTGCGACTAATTTTGCTTCGTCAATAGCTTTTTGTCTAATCAATGTCGCTTCTGCTTTTGCTTCATTGATTACTTGCTGTGCTTTTGCTTGCATCTCATCACTATTACTAGTTAATTTTTTGCTAGCTTCTAAATCTTTTGCTATTGACTCAGTTCTATTGTCTATAAAAGCAATTAATGGCTTATATAGAATCTGATTCAATAAAAACAAAAGAGTTATAAATACAACAAAGACAAACAACATTAAAGATGGTTGTATATCAAGCATGTCCTCTCCTCTTTTAATTTCGCAATATCTTACCATTATAGAGGTAATAAAAAGGTTAAAAGTTTATACTTTTTTTATCATATTTATAAACTTTTCAAATTCAACTTCATTTTCAAAAGATATCTCAAGTTTATTTGAGCTAATTTTATGAGAAAATGGTAAACGTTCCTTTAGTAGATTTGCATGTTTTTTAATGCTAAATGTTGATAGTGTTTTGGCACTCTTTGGACTATTCTTTTCTTCTTGATTTTTGTAGTTTTTGATCATCATCTCAGCGTCTCTAACACTTAGTTTTTGCCCTATAATTGTCGAAAGTGCGATGCGTTGCTTATCGTCTGCCAGCCCTACTAAAATTTTTGCGTGACCTTGCGTTATTCTGCCTTTTACAAGCTCTTCTTGGACTTCTGGCACGAGAGAAAGTAGCCTAAGGGTATTTGTAATTTGGGATCTACTTTTATGGACAACTGATGAGAGTTCATCGTGGGTAATTTTGTGTACTTCTAGTAGTTCATTATAAGAATTTGCTAACTCGATAGGATTGAGATTTTCTCTTTGAATGTTTTCAATGAGAGCCAATTCTCTCATTCTAATACTATCAATCTCTATCTCTACAACTATTGATTTAATTTTTGCTAATTTTGCTAATTTGTGGGCTCTAAATCTTCTCTCGCCCGCAACTAGTATATATCCGCCATCTTTTTTTATCACTACTATAGGTTGAAGAAGTCCATGTTTTAAAATAGAATCACTAAGTTCTTTTAATGCATCTTCATCAAAATGTTTTCTTGGTTGATATGGATTTGGTGTTATTAGAGAAAGGTCCACCTCCTCTATGTAAGCATTGTTATTTGCAAGAGTCAGAGAGTCCAACTCAATTAAATTTTTACTGTAAGCCTCCTCTACGTCTTCTAAAATAGCTCCTAAACTTCTACCTAATGCCATAAGGCTAACCTTTCATTATAGCTTTCGCTAATTCTTCATAAGCAACGCTGCCTTTTGAATCTGCTGCATATTCGCGTATCGGCTTTCCAAAACTTGGACTTTCTGCTATTTTTACATTTCTTGGAACAACTATGCACTCTTTACTTTTTCCAAAGTAAAAAAGGTTATCTTTAAAATGATTATTTAGATCTTCTAAAACTTGTTTTGACAAATTGTTTTGATTTGAAAACATAGTAGGTAAAAATCCTTTTATTTTTAGCTTCGGATTTATTGTACGTCTTAGCATATTTATGGTACTTAAAAGTTGTGCTAAACCTTCTAGCGCAAAAAATTCGCATTGGATAGGGATTATAACTGAATCAGAAGCACTAAGTGCATTTATAGTGATAGGTCCAAGTGCTGGTGGAGAATCTATGATAACATAATCATATTCATCTTTTATCTCATTTAATTTTACTTTTAAGATAAGTTCACGATTTTGTTTTGATGATTCATAGTAATCTTTATCAAAACTAACTAATCCTATGCTAGATGGTATTAAAGAAAGATTTTGCATATTTGTCTTGATAGTAACTTCGGATATCTTTTTTGAGTCATTTAAAATATGTAGTATATTGAATTCAAAATTATTCCTATGCAAGCCCAAGCTTGTAGTCGCATTTGATTGGGGATCCATATCTAAAAGTAAAACTTTTTTATTTTTTGCTGCTAAAGAAGCTGCGAGATTCACAGCTGTTGTAGTTTTACCTACTCCACCTTTTTGATTGGCTATGCATATTACATTATTCATCTTAAACTATATACCCTTTCTCCATCAATAACTAGTGAACCATCGTCACACAACACGGCACTTTCTAGGCTTTTTTTACCAAAAAGCGTATGAGCAAAATAATTTTTGTTCTTAGAAAATTCTATCCTAACATTACTAAGTGTTTGCTTCCAAGTTGGTTTTTTTTCTATAAGTTCTAAAAAACTTTCTAAAATAAAATATGGCGTTTCATCTATAATCAAACTAGAAAAATCTGTATTATTTGAACCCATATTTACACCCATCCCACATACAAGGTTATCATCCACGATGTTCGTAATAATTCCGCCGATTTTTTTATCACTTAGATATAGATCATTGGGCCATTTTAACCATACATTTTTATTTAACTTTACTAAAACTTCTTGCATAATTTGACCAAAATAGATAGATGCTGATTGTATTGGTAGGTCATCTGGGAACATGCCTCTTGGCAAAGATATAGAAGCAAATAAACTTCCTTTGGTAAAAACCCAGCTATTGTCCCTACTACCAATTCCATCTGTCTGTATGTCTGCAATAACACAAACTGGAGATTTTAGTAATTTACCTTTTATTGCATTTATCAGATATTTTTGTGTTGATGGCAATGTTTCAAATGAAATAATCTCCAACTTTAAGTCCCTTCCCTACCAAATACGCTTTTGCGCTCATAGCTTTTTTTGATTCTGGCTGTAGCATATTTATTTTTATTGTACCAATTTCACATCCAACAACTATACTATCATTTACGATTTCGAGTAATATTCCTTTTTTATTTCTACTTTCAACTTCTAAAAACTCAATGTCTAAAAGTTTCATTTTACTGTCTAAATATATTCCAGGCCATCCATAAAATGCTCTAAATTTATTGTAAATTTCATTTGCATTATCAAAATCCACTAAGCCATCTTCTTTTTTTATTTTTTTACAGTGCGAAGAGATGGCTTTTGTTTGTATCAAAGGAAGTAAGTTGTTGAATTCTTTTAACACATTAACAGTAATTAGTGATGCATCAATGCTTAACTGCTCCATAAGTTCATTTACTTTCATATCTTGTGGAATTTTAAAATATCTATAGCCAAGAATTGGTCCACTATCAAGTCCTTCTTCCATAAGCATAGCCGTAACGCCAGTAAATTTATCGTTATTCAATAAACACTGTTGTACTGGGCTTGCTCCTCTATAAAGTGGCAACAAAGAGGCATGTAGATTGATGCAAGGGGCAATATCTAAAATAATTTTTGGCAAAAGTTGTCCAAAAGCTGCCACTACTATAAAATCTGGTTTTATAGATGCTATTGTCTCATATACTCCATCTTCTTTAAGAGTTTGTGGTTGCAAAATTTTTATATTATGTTCAAGTGCCAATGCTTTTACTTCAGGAGGAGTTAACTCCATTTTGCGACCCATCGGACGATCTGGCTGAGTTACCACAAGAGATATTTCAAAACTGCCATCGTTTATCAGACCTTGAAGTATCACTTTGGCATAATCTGGTGTACCCATGTAAACTATTTTTTTCAACTCGTTCTCCCTATTGGACTCTTAATGATGGTCTTTAAAAAGTATCTTATCAAAATACTCTTTTGATATCTCCCATCTTTTACCTTTATCTGAATGCAAGATGATCAATAGCACATCTCTATTTTGATACTTTGCTCTTGCGATAAGACAAGGTCCAGCTTTTGCAGTATATCCTGTTTTTATCCCTATTGCGTATGGATAATACTCTAATAGTTTATTGTGTGTTTCTAGAGTATAGCTATATGATTTATCTATATTTGTTATTGTAGCTTGTCTATAATTAACAATTTCATTAAAATGCGGTAACTTAATCGCATATTCACTTAAAAGTGCTAAATCATAAGCAGTAGTTACATTTGTGCCAATATCAAATCCACATGGGTTAGTGAAGTGTGTATTTTTCATACCCAATTCTTTGGCTTTTTCATTCATTAAATATGCAAATTTTCCTGTACTTCCAGATAAATGTATGGCAATAGCTGTTGATGCATCATTTGATGAAGAAACCAATGAAGCAACCAATAAATCTTTGAGTAAAAATCTATCCCCTTCTTCTGCCCCAAACTTAAACTGTTCAACACGAGTTGCTTCATAGGGTATCGTTACTATATCATTTAGCCTATTACTCTCTATGGCAATTACTGCTGTCATCACTTTAGTTAAACTCGCTGGTGGCATTGTTTGGTTTATATCTTTCGCATAAAGTATCTCTGAAGAGTTAATATCTTTTAACAAAAAAGCTTTTGCCTTTACTTCTGGAGCGTTATGAACAATTTTATAACTTTTTACTTGATATACTGGCTTTGGTTTAATATGATTTAAAACCATAAAAGGAACTATCATGAAAAATAACAATAGTATATAAATAACCCAAATATATTTTATTCTCTTAATTCTACTCACAAAATACCCAAAATAATTTTTACTATATATAATATATTATATTCAAATATTCATTAGAGTATGCTCTGTTGTGATTTATAAAAACTTAAAAAATAGCTCATTAACGCTATAATACGATATGCAAAATATCACAGAAAATTCTTTTGATGTCATTGTCGTAGGTGGTGGTGCGGCAGGTTTAATAGCATCTATCACATCAGCTAGAAATGGCAAAAAAGTACTTTTGCTTGAAAAATTATCCTATGTTGCTTCGAAATTAAAAGCCACTGGTGGTGGCAAATGTAATCTTACAAATACTCTCTCCAACGAAGAATTTATGTCGCGATTTGGGCGTGATGGACGATTTATGACACATGCGTTAGAACGTTTTAACTATCAAGACTTGATAAAATTCTTTAGCGAGATTGGTGTAGATACACATACACTTGACGGATATCGCATATTTCCAGTTTCACACAATTCTAAAAGTGTTATAGACGGATTGAGGCAGGAAATAGGCAAACTTAATATTAAACTAATTACTTCTTCAAAAGTAGATGCCATAAAATATGATAATGCCCATATAAGCGGGGTATCTACCGCGGAGATAAGTTACTACGCTCCAAAAGTAATCATCGCTACTGGTGGATTGGGATACCCTATCCTTGGTGCCAATGGGGATGGATTGCAGATGGCGAAAGCTTGTGGTCACAAAATCACAGATTTACATCCTGCTATGATGCCTCTACACACAAAAGAGAGATGGGTAAACAATTGTCGTGCTGATACAATCCCAAAAGTTACAATCAAAGTAGATATGCCAAAACATAAAAATTTACGAGCTGTTGGCGACTTGATATTTACTGCTCATGGCATAAGAGGTCCTGTAGTGCTTGATTTTGCTAGAGAAGTTACTCCCTTGCTGGATAAATATGGAGAAGTTCCGATACTTATCAATCTCACAAAAGGAATGAATGAAGAACAAATCAGAACTCACATATCTAAAAATTCATCAGAAACCATACTGGAGACAATCAGTAAACTTTTACCAATATCAGTAGCTAACGAGCTAATCAAAATGGTAGAGATAGACGAAAATGAAAAATGCTCTAAAGTTCCAGGTATAGCTAGAGATAATCTAATTAAACTATTGACATGGACACCACTAACTATCACTGGACATGATGGATTTAAAATGGCGATGATAACTAGAGGTGGGGTATCATTGCGTGAGATAGATCCTCGCACTATGGAAAGTAAGATTATAAAAGGTTTGTATTTTTGTGGTGAAGTTGTGGATTTGGATGGACCATGTGGAGGATACAATCTCCAATGGTCATTTGCTAGTGGATATCTAGCTGGACAAAACTAAACTTTAAAGTGTGTACCGCCTTTTTGGACACCATCAATCTCTACACCATCAAATATCATACGATATAAAAGTCCAAAAAGTGAAATAAACATAGCTGGTGCAATCCAAATAATCCCTAGTAATCCAGCAAGACCCAAAATGAAGCCCAAAAAAGGAGAAATTGACATAAGCAAACTACTAAAAACAATAACCGATAACAAAAGGATAAAAAAGATGCCTATTGATAATACAATGCATAAATTTTTTTTAACTGCAATAAAAGATAGCTTCATAGCTTCAATGGCTCCAACTCTTTTGTCAATTACAAGCATATATGAAAAAAGAAATATTATATTGATAATCCAACCAATAGCAATTCCTACTGTAGCGAGCCAATCCATTTGTAATGTCAAGGTTGTTATATTGAATATATAAATAACTATTTGGCGAATGACAAAAATTATAAATGCAATAAGTGTCAAATTCCATATTGATTTAGTATAATCAAATATATTTTTAACTGATACTTCTTCGCCCCTAGTATATCTAAGTGACACCATCTCCATCCCGGTAATCAATAATGCAGTAACAGGTAAAAAAAGGATAGAGGTATATTTAAATTTAGCCATAAACTCTTGAGTCTGCATGGTCTCAGTAGTAAAATTTGGAAAATATATATAAGCAACTGCTAAAAGCATAGTTATTGAAATTAATCCCACTGCTATATACATGCCCCAAAATGTACCCTTGAAGCCTTTGGTCATTTTAAAACTTGTTCTTATAATGTTTATTACATTTGAATCACATTTTGCAATAATACTCATATTTTATCCTCGCTATATATCTGTGCAAAAAAGTGTGCCACCTTTTTGTACACCATCAAGTAAAAAGCTTTTTACATCAGTTAGATCAAAACCGCTTGCCAAAAACATTTCTTTACCATTTTCAAGTAAAAATTGAGCCGACTGGAGTTTAGTAACTATGCCACCAGTTGCAAATTCATTGTTTGCACTATGTTCTGCATTCAAAACATCTTCACTTAAATATGAATGTGTTTTATACATCACGGCATCATTAAACTTATTTGGATCTTTATCGTAATATCCTGCAATATCAGATAAAATTACAAGTATATCCGCATCAAAATGATATGCTACATGAGCGGATAATCTATCATTGTCACCAAATACAAGCTCTTCGGTAGCCGTGACATCATTTTCATTAATTATAGGTACAACTTTGTTTGCCAACAATACATCTATTGCATTTTTAGCGTGATTAGTTCTTTTTTTAGAATCAAAATCAGCAGCACTTAGAAGAACTTGTGAGCATATAATGTCAAATTTATCAAATTTCTCTTGATACATTCTAAGCAATAAAGGCTGTCCAATGGCAGCTAGTGCTTGACGATTTGGTATAAATTTTTTATCAAGGTTTAGTTTTGTGTATCCGCTAGAAACTGCTCCTGAACTTACCAATATAACATCATTACCATTTTGTTGCAAAGTAGCAATAAGCTCTACAAGTGATTTCATTCTTGTTTTTGATATTTGAGCATTTTCGGTTAGTACATGTGAACCAACTTTGATAACTATTCTATTCATTTACCACTTCTTTCTCTTTGCTTGTTTTGACTATATCTCCCAATATATATTTGAGTGCTTTTGTATTGATATGTGATACAGATGAGATTGGCAAAACGAACAAAGGCGATGTAGGTTTTTCGCCAAACTCGAACTTCACTCCATAACTCAAATAGTTACTATCGATATTTTCACTTTTAAGATTCTTGTTTGGTTTTAAGTCAATATTCGTCATAAACTTTTCTATCATATCATTACACTCTTCAATGCTCAAAGCATCTATTTTTGTAATAGCTATACCATAATCCCTTTTACCCAAAACTTGAGAATATTTACTAAGTTCTTCTAAAAGTGTTGTGTACTGATATTCCATAGTACGATAATTACTTATGTCTATCATAAAAAGCAAAGTTGTAGTTCTTTCAATATGTCTTAAAAATTCATGTCCAAGACCTCTGCCTTCACTTGCTCCCTCTATAATCCCTGGGATATCAGCCATGACAAAAGAGTCATAATCGCTATAGTCAACCACACCAAGGCTTGGCGTAAGTGTCGTAAACTCATAATTAGCAACTTGAGGTCTTGCATTTGACATAACAGAGATAAGAGTTGATTTGCCAACATTTGGATATCCTACAAGTCCAACATCGGCTATCATTTTCATCTCGAATCTAACTTGTTTGGTAACTCCTGGTAAGCCTGGCTGTGCATATGTTGGGCGTTGATTGCTTGAATTTTTAAAGTGCATATTGCCCAGTCCGCCCTTTCCTCCTTCAAACAATTTTACCTTTGCCCCAACTTCTGTCAAGTCAAGTAATAATTCACCTGTTTCTATATCAAATATTTGAGTT
>FAXN01000060.1 GCA_001493195.1 Sulfurovum sp. enrichment culture clone C5
AAAATTTTGTAAAATTTTGATTCTTCTACACGAAATATACACAATTTATATGATATACTCACACTGTAAAAACACTAAAAGGATTACAAAATGAAAAAAATTTCAACTCTAGTATTTGCAGCACTTCTTGGTCTTGCAATGACAACTTCAACAGTTTCTGCTGATCCTGCAAAAGGTCAAAAAATTTATTCTAAATTTTTCAAAACTGGTTGTGGTATGACAGGTGCTAAATTTGCTAAGAAAAAAGACGCTGATGATTGGACAATGAGTTCAATGAAAGCTGAGCTTGGTAAATGTAAAAATGTTGATATGAGCAAAGCAACTAATGACTTGCTTGACTTTATGAAAGAATATGCAAAAGATAGCGGTAACGTTCCATCTTGCTAATTATGTGGTAGATTTTCTACTTTAGTGCAAAGCTTATTTTATGCTTTGCACTTTTATTAAAGAGGCATAGATACTTGTCGATGTCTACATTATTTTATACAATATACTCCGTTAAACATTCTTTATACTTATAATAATCATAATCTTATGTAATATTATATATAATATTTCTTTATTTTTTAAAACAAGGAAATGTATGAAAATTAATTTATCAATTATTCTTAGTTCATTAATTGTATCTTCTATATGTGCATTAGCTGATGAGGATATTGAACTTTCTAGCAATAAGAAAACATTATCTACAGAAGAAAGAATTAAGCAACTAGAAGAACAATTAACAGAATTGAAAAATGAAGTTAAAAAAAACAATAAGACACTAAAAGAGGTTAAAATTCATGATGCATTTGATAATATCAAATGGAGTATGGATTTTAGAAATAGCGTAGACTTTATAAATTATGACTATGATAATTATTCATATACAGATTCAGGCGGTACGCATGATTTATCTGGAACTAGTGCATCAAATAATGGGTTACTTACGAGTAGGCTTTATCTCAATATGAAAGCACAGCCTCACGAAAAACTAACCTTTAATGGTCAGCTTGCAATGTATGGAATTTGGGGTGGAGAACTTTACGCAGAAGACGCTGCATTGAAAACTTGGGATGGTTCATCAAAAGCCGAAGATACATTATTTAGGCTTAGACAAGCATACTTTGTATGGTCTGACACATTAGGCGAAGATGGGTTGCCATACAACTTTAGCATAGGCAGAAGACAATCAACCGATGGCTTTTTAGCAAATCATAGAGAAAACAAACAAGAACCAGGTTCTCCATTGGCACACATAACAAATATGGAAGTTGATGGTGTGATGTTTAAAGTTGATGTTGATAAATACTTAACTCCAGGCTCTTATTTAAAATTAGTTTATGGTAGAGCACATAGTGGAGGAATAGAAACTTTATTTGATAGTGTTGGAGGTTATCAACCATATGCACAAGCCGATGGAGATAAAAATGAGAATGTAGATTATTTAGTTCTTCTTGGAAGTTTGTACAATAATGGACAATATAATCTAATGTTTGAAAATGCAACAATATTTAATACAAAAGGGCAAAATGTTGCAACCCACCAAACTTCAGTAGATGCAGGAATGGCAAATCTTACAGCACTATCGCTACAGATAGATGGCATAGGAAATGAGATAAATGACTTTTTGGACAATACGACAGCGTTTGCATCAATTGCTACAACTTCATACAGTCCAAATGATGGTCATCAGCTTTTAGGATCAGAAGACTCAACAAGAGGATATGGATATTGGGTTGGTGTTGTATTTCCTGATATGATTACTGAAAAAGGAAAAATTGGGTTTGAATACAACCACGGTTCTAAATATTGGACACCAATGACATGGGCTGAAGATACTGCAATTGGATCTAAGGTTGCAGTAAGGGGTGATGCTCTTGAAGCTTATTGGAATTTTAATTTATTCGGCGTTGATAATTTGACTTCACAGGTGAGATATACCTATATAATGCATGACTATACACCAAGCATTAGATGTGCTGGATGGGTTGCACCAACTGAAGTTGATATTAAAGCAAGCGATTTAAGATTTTTTGTGCAATATTCTTATTAATACAATCAAACAAGAGTTAAAAAACTCTTGTTGTGCCACTATAGCCAATCATATTTTCTCCATTCTATATCGCCTTCATACATAAACAAAATATATTTTTATAAGAAATTTAATATATATAAAATAATATAAGATGTACATTGTTTTGTTATATAAAAAAAAATTATAGTTTAAAATACAATTTAAGAATAATTAAGAATAAAAGTATTATAGTTATAATGTATAAATAGATAAAGGGAGAATAAAATGAAAAAATACATAGCAATATCTGCTGTTTTGGCTTCAACGTTGGCGTTTGGAGCTAGTAATAGCGATTTTAATGCTCTAAAAGCAGAGATAGAGGCACTTAAAAAAGAAGTAGCAGCTATGAAGGCAGCAAAAGCTGAGACAACAAGTGAAGAAGGGGATAGTGCAATCCAAAAATTGACCAAAAAAGTCAATGAGATAAAAGCTCATGATGCTGGCGACAATATCAAGTGGGGGGTAGATCTTAGAACGGCTATGGATAGTTTAAACTATACAATGGCTGACGGAAGTAAAAAATCAAACAATTCACTATTGACAACAAAACTTAATCTTAATATGGAATTTGCTCCAGATGATAATAATATATTTAGAGGAGTACTTGCCTACAATAAAGCTTTTGGTGCTGATTTTGGTTCAAATGGTGGTACTGGAATGCCTAGAGGTTGGGGTATGGATACATTTGACTGGATTACAAATGAATCTCTTAGTGGTAATGGGCTAAAAGTCAAAGAGGCTTATTGGCTATATATGGGAGATAGTATGGGTGAAGCAAATGTGCCATGGACGGTAAGCTTTGGTAGAAGACCATCAACAGATGGGATGCTTATTAATCTTAGAGAGGGCAATGATGAGTACAAATCACCACTTGCTCATATGATTAATGTAGAGTTTGATGGAGCAAGTGCTAGTGCAAACCTAGAGAATATAGTGGGTATCCCTGGAGCATCAGTGAAACTTTGCTTAGGGCAAGGAAGCACGAATGCAACTCCTATGTTTGGCGGCACTGCTAATTACACAGACGATCAAAGTACTATAGATGATATTAAGCTTGCTGGATTAATTATCACACCATATGACGATGGACAAATCACTTCTAAAATACAAATTTATAGAGCATTTGATTTGCCAGGTTATGATATGACAAATATGCAAGAAAAAATGAGCGGTATGGATTTAAATGCTGATGGCGCTATTGGCGTTATGAGCCAATTTGGTAATATAGATGGTCTTGCATGGTCAACAATGGTTAATGGCATAGGAGAAGATGGAATACTTGCTGAGACAACACTGTTTGCATCATTAGCAATGAGTAAAACTCATCCTGATGGAGCTCCAATGCTAGGTTCTATGGACAGTGAAACAGGAACATCGTATTGGGTTGGCGCACAAGTTCCATTGATGGGCGGTAAATTTGGTGCAGAATATAACCATGGAAGCAAATATTGGAGACCATTTACATATGGCGAAGATACTATGGCCGGATCTAAACTAGCTGTTCGCGGGGATGCATGGGAAGCATACTATGTGTACCCTATAACAAAAGCTCTTACATTGGAAGCTAGATATACAATGATAGATTATGATTATACAGGAAGCAATAACTTCTTTGGAGTTGATGGTGCCCCAATGACTATGGCTCAAGCAAATGGCATGGGAATGGGTAGTATGGTTGTTGATAAATCTAATGACCTTAGAGTTTCTGCAAGATATAAATTCTAATTTTTATATTTCTTTCGCCTTGAGGCGAGGGAATATATAATTTATCTGAGTGTCTCATGGGGAGATATTGAGATGAATTATTGAAATGTCGAGTTTGGGATTTGGTCATGCTGAATTTAGTTCAGCATCTATATTTTAGATCCTGAAACAAGTCTAGGATGACAAGGTTTTATTCGGGATGACAAAATTACAAAATGCCCATTTGGACTAAAAGATTGTTTGTAATGTCTTGATAGTATTTTTTTTGTATGCCATCTGTAGTGACAACAGCAGGTTTGCCATCATCCCCTGCTTCTCTAATAGAAATTGTAAGTGGAATTTTGCCAAGCAGAGGTATATTGTAACGACTAGCTATCATTTCTCCACCACCACTTCCAAATATATCATATCTATTTCCACTATCAGGAGCGATAAAGTAACTCATATTTTCAACAATCCCGCCGATTGGTACACCAATATCTTTGAACATCATAATAGCTCTGCTTACATCATCTGTGCTTACGCTTTGAGGCGTTGTAACTATAATACTACTAGAGAGTGGAAGTTCTTGTGCCATTGTGAGCTGAATATCGCCAGTTCCTGGAGGCATATCAATGACTAAAAAGTCAAGTTCCCCCCATGCCACATCTTCTAGAAATTGAA
>FAXN01000061.1 GCA_001493195.1 Sulfurovum sp. enrichment culture clone C5
TGGAGAGTAAGTGTGTATGTGTCAAAACGTTGTTTTAATTCATTGAGTAATTCAGGTGTAAAATGCAAAGAAGCAGTAGGCGCTGCAACTGCTCCTTCAACCTTAGCAAATAAACTTTGATACTCAGCTACATCTTCTTTTGTGTCAGATCTTTGTATATATGGAGGCAATGGAACATGCCCAAAATTATCAAGTAATACTACCAATCTAGCAAAATCAATTTTTATGTCGTTCTCAAAAAACTCTACTATCCTACTTCCATCATCATTTAAATTGATTATCTTGGCTTTTAGTGAGTTTTCAAAAAAGAGTATCGTGCCAATATCAACCTTACCTCTGATATAAACAACAAATTGATTGTTGCCTATAGGTTTATCTAAAAGTAATTCTATCTTGCCACCACTGCTTTTGTTGCCAAAAATTCGTGCTTTTATCACTTTGGTATCATTGAGAAAGATAGAGGCATCTTGTGGTATAAAATCAAGTATTTTAGAAAATATACTATGAGTTATAGTATCGCTCGCTCTATCATATACGAGAAGTTTTGCACTATCTGCTGGATGAGCAGGATGCGAAGCTATGAGTTCTTTTGGAAGAATATAATCATAGCTTGAAGTAAGTAAATCAAGATTCATTATTTACTTTTGAAGGCAGATTTGTAGTTTCTTTTATTTCTGGGTTTACCATTCTAACAATTAATATAGATAGTCCATAAAGTCCAACAAGCGGTATCGCCATAAGTAGTTGAGATAAAATGTCAGGAGGCGTAAGCACGGCAGCTGCTATAAAAATCAAAACAACAGCATATTTGAAAAAGTCTATAAGCGTTCTATCTGTTATAAGTCCCATAGCCCCAAGTAAAAAAGCAATTACAGGTAATTCAAATGCTAGCCCGAAACCTATCATTATCTTGGTAAAAAATCCAACATAATCTTCTATATTTATCATTGGTAGATAAAGTTCTGATCCAAATTTGATGAGAAATTCAAAACCCAGAGGAGTTACCACATAATATGCAAAAAGCACACCAACTAAAAACATCACAGTTCCGCCCACTACAAATGGAATAGCTAATTTTTTTTCATTATCATAAAGTCCTGGAGCTATAAAAAGCCACAATTGATAAAGAACATAAGGCAATGCCCCCAAAAATCCAGCAAAAAATGAAACTTTTAGCGCAACAAAAAAAGCACCGCCAACTTGTTGTGTCGTTACTGATCCATGAGTTTTTTTCATACTTGTTGATGCAATGTTTAGGGCATCATTTAGTGGTTGTATAACCCACGATAGTATCTCATTGCGAAAAGAAAAAGAGATGGCAAACATAATCAAAATTGCTATTACTGAAAGTCCAAGTCTTTTTCGTAATTCAACGATATGTGGCTTTAAATCTTCAAACATCAGTCAACCTTATTCTCTTTCGTTTTTTTAAATGTGACAGTTTCTCTTTTTGGTTCAACTTCTTTGGCGGTTGGAGTATCGTTAAATGTATCTTTGGCTGCTGAGATAGCATCATTTATCTCTTTGGCTGGATTTATGTTTACATTTTTAAAACTTTTCAAATCATTAGTTGCATTGTCAAGTTGTTTTTTATAGCTAAGTGCCTCTTCTTTTAAATCTGCTATTTTTATTTCTGATTCTATAGAGTGTTTCGCATCATTCATAACTTTTTTGACACTTTTGATAAATCTGCCGACTTTTACCATAGCTTCTGGTAACTTGTCCGGACCTAAAAAAAGTATCGCTATGATAACAACAAGTAAAAACTCATCAAAGCCTATTCCAAACATACCTATTTTCGCCTTATATTTTTAGAAATTTTATCTTAAAAAACCTATAAAGTAACCATTAGCTAGAGAAACTATTTTTACCAAAACTCTCTTTTGCAACAACTATGGCTTTTTGTTCCTCTTTTTTCGTCATATTTTTTTCTACAAATATAGGTTTTTTACTCTTTGGATCAAGTCCTGTGTAGTACATAACCGCACTATATGTCCCAGGTGTTGGAGTAAAAATTTGAGCTTGTTCTGGATTGATACGAAGTTCATGTGTTGTAAAATTTTTTAGATTTTTCATATCTTTGATATCGCACCCTGGGTGAGCTGCTATGAGATAATATGTGAGGTATTTTTTGTTTTCTTTGGTGCCATTGACTTTATCAAAAAGCTTTTTAAAGTCTATTAGGCTTTGTTTGCCAGGTTTCCCCATAAGTGCCAATACTCTATC
The DNA here is from genome assembly GCA_001493195.1 of Sulfurovum sp. enrichment culture clone C5. Classification (GTDB taxonomy): domain Bacteria; phylum Campylobacterota; class Campylobacteria; order Campylobacterales; family Sulfurovaceae; genus BN30871. Next base: position 2,227 of record FAXN01000061.1, read on the forward strand.
CTCTGTATGTTCAGGAGCTATCTTCATTTGTCCTGATATGTGATGATTTACAAGCTCTCTTAGATATGTTT
>FAXN01000062.1 GCA_001493195.1 Sulfurovum sp. enrichment culture clone C5
TCTAATAATTTACTAAGTTTTTTAAATAGCGATACCACTGCTTATGATGCAAATGGAAATGCTATCACAACTACAAGCAAACCTTTCAGTTTTAATTCTGATATTTCAGAAATATTTTCAGTAGGAGCAAAGATAGATCTTTTGCAAGAAAATGGTGCCGCTCATATACTTAGTGAGCCGTCTGTTTTGTGTATGAACAACAAAGAAGCGTCAATCTATGTAGGTCAAACACAATCTATTTTGACACAAGCCCAACAATCCACAACAGGTCAAGCAAATATTATCAATAATTACAGTAGAGAAGATATAGGGATTACACTAAAAATCAAACCAAGACTATCAAATCAAAATAAGGTAGCTTTAGATGTGGAAACTCAGATAGAAGATATTTTACCTGGATCTGGCTCATCAGCAGATAGACCAACAACAACCAAAAGAAAAATTGTAACAACTGCTGTGGTCAACAATGGAGAAACTATAGTTTTAGGTGGGCTTATAAAAAATTCTGGAGGAAAATCTATAACAAAAGTTCCTATACTCGGCGATATACCTATACTTGGTGAGCTTTTCAAATCTAGAGGAACGGCAGATAGTAATGTTAATGTTATAGTATATTTAACACCTTATGTTGTAAAAAATAATAATGATATGAAACGACTAAAAAGTGCTTTGAGTGAACTGGAAGATATCCAAACAAGATACAATGATTATGTTTCAAAGGGGTTAAAAAAGACAAATAAATCAACGATAATGCCACAAGAACAAAATATTACTTTAAGCGACAATGATAACCATAACATTAATATAGACGAACTTGAAATTGTAACTTCCGCTGATGGCAAAGAGAAAACATTAAAGTTGAAATAATATGAAACAATCAATAGAATTTATGGACATTAAAAAACTACAAAGAGATGACTTAGAGCCTTTAGCAGAAGAAGGAATTGAATATAGATTAGCGATTAAAAATCATTTATTGTTTTCTAAAATCGAAAATGAAAATATAGTTGTATTAAATGAAAATTATTTAAGTGACGCACTAAATTACTTGTCAAAACTTTCAGTTGATTATGATGTATATAAAGCAGATGATTTGATATTTGAATCTTTAAAAAACAAGTATCTTGAAAAATTTACAGACAATGAATTTGATCACTTGCCATCAAATAATGAACTTATAGAGGTTGAATCTGATCTCTTGGAGTTTATACAAAAATCTCAAGATTTATTGGCAAGTGAAAATTCAGCACCAATCATAAAACTTGTTAATTCGCTATTTTTCCAAGCTCTGAAAAAGGGCGCTAGTGATATTCATATACAAACCATGCAACATGATGGCGAAGTTAGGTTTCGTATAGATGGTGTTTTAAAAAAACATATAAATCTTGAGAAACATATAGTTAATTCTGTCATAAATCGTATTAAGGTGGTTTCAAATCTTGATATATCAGAAAAAAGAATACCACAAGATGGCAGAACGCAAATATCTATATCGAGCAAAACAGTTGATGTGAGGGTTTCTACTTTACCAACTTATTATGGTGAGAGAGTTGTTATGAGGATACTTATGCAGAGTGAAAGCATACCAACTCTTGAACAGCTTGGTTTTGAAGAGAATCTTACAAAAGAATTTTATAAACTTTTGCATCACTCTCATGGTATGATATTGGTAACTGGACCAACAGGTTCTGGAAAATCAACAACTCTCCATTCTTTTTTACAATATATGTCCACCCCTGAAAAAAATATTATAACAATTGAAGATCCAGTTGAATATAACTCTCCAAATGTTAGTCAAATTCAAACCAATGATAAAGTTGGGTTATCTTTTGCCATGGGGCTTAGGTCTATCCTCAGACAAGATCCTGACATTATAATGGTAGGAGAAATAAGAGATACCGAAACAGCCAAAATAGCACTTCAAGCAGCTTTAACTGGTCATTTATTGTTATCAACACTACATACAAATAATGCTACTGCATCTTTGACTAGGCTGATAGATATGGGCATCAAAGATTATCTTTTATCTTCAACATTGCTTGGTGTTTTAGCACAAAGATTGGTTAGAATATTATGTCCTCACTGCAAAGAAAAAACAAATATGTCTATAGATCAAACAAAAGAGCTGGAATTATCAAATGATACGGTATTTTATACATCTTGTGGTTGCGAACATTGTGATTTTACTGGCTTTAGTGGTAGAAAAGCAGTTGGGGAACTATTTGTAGTTAATAATTCAGTAAAAGAGCTTATAAAAGAAAGATTAAATGATACAGAGATACGAAATGCCATGAGGGTACTTGGTATGACAACTATATCAGATACACTTAAAGAGATGCTTGTAAAAGGGCAAACTAGCTATGAAGAGGCATTAAGAGTTGGATTACTTGATGGGTAGAGTACAAAACAGAAAAGCATTTACGCTAATTGAAATGCTAATTTCTGTTGTTTTAATTTCTTTGGTTTTATTGGCTTTATATAATATCACAAGCTCAATGACTCTAACAAATAAACATATAATTGAAAAGATTAAAAATGAAACACCAATTGATAAAACCTTTAAAGTATTATCAGCTGATATTTTGGGTTCTGATGGAAATATTTCTATAGAAAAAAATACACACACTAGATTGTGTATGACATCAACTATCAATTCTTTATATGAGCTTGATTTACCAAAAGTTTGCTGGGTAGTTTTAAAAGATAAAAATACACTAGCTAGAATAGAAGGAAGTGATTTTTTATTGCCAACAATGGATAAAAAAGTAGAAGTTGATAAAATGGTTCAAGGAATTGAATTGTTTGATGTCTATAGGCAAGAAAATAAGATTTTAGTAATTATTAAAGAGATCAA
>FAXN01000063.1 GCA_001493195.1 Sulfurovum sp. enrichment culture clone C5
TTTTTGAAAAATTTGAGAATGTTGTATTTTTAGAAGCAGAAAATAGACTTCATATGCAAAAAGGTATCATGGTTTGGTTAGATGAGCATAGATGAAAACAAGTACATATCGTCACTGCGAACGAAGTGTGGCAGTCCAGAAAAATCATACATGGATTGCCGCGAAGTCTTTAGACTTCTCGCAATGACACCCAAAACAATAAAGCACAAAAGAAGAGATGATGAGCAAAATAGATTTTGAAAAATTTGGGAAATTTAGCAAAGCAGGTCCAAGATATACAAGTTATCCTACTGCATTAGAATTTAATGAAGATTTCAAATATGACGATTATATAAAATATTTAGAAAATGGTAAAGACAAATTATCCATATATATTCACTTGCCATTTTGTCGAAGTGCCTGTTATTTTTGTGGATGTAATGTAGTTTTTACATCGAAAGAAGATAAACTAGAAAAGTATGTTGAATACCTTAAAAAAGAAGTTGACATACTTGTCAATCATATTGACACTTCAAGAGAAGTAATACAATTTCATTTTGGCGGTGGAACGCCTACTTATTATAGTGCTGCCTTACTTGACGAGATTGTCACATATATAAAATCAAAGTTTACTGTTTGGGCTGAGGATGCAGAAATTAGTTGTGAAATTGATCCTAGATTTTTTAAAGAAGAGCAAATGAAAGTTTTTACAAAACATGGGTTCAATAGAATTAGTTTTGGTGTACAAGATTTTGATCCAAAAGTACAAGAAGCAATACATAGAATACAACCATTTGACATAACAAAAAATGCCGTTGATTTGGCTAGAAAGTATGGTATAAATTCTATCAATATAGATTTGATATATGGTTTACCATACCAAAGTTTTGAAAGCTTTAAAACAACTTTAGAGCTTGCATTTTCGCTTAACCCAGATAGGCTTGCTGTATTTAATTATGCTCATGTGCCATGGCTTAAAAAAACTATGAGAAAATTTGATGAAACAACACTTCCACATCCAAGTGTGAAACTTGAAATTTTCAAATACACTATTGATTTCTTTGAAAAAAATGGGTATAAAATGGTTGGAATGGATCATTTTGCCAAACCAAACGATGAGCTATTTACTGCAATTGCAAAAGGCGAACTGCATAGAAATTTCCAAGGATACACCACAAAAGGTGGTGCTAATTTAATCGGAATTGGCTTGACCAGCATAGGTGAAGGACAAAGATACTATGCTCAAAATACCAAGGATATGAACATCTATGAACAATCCATAGATGCTGGCAGATTACCATTTGAAAGGGGCATAAGCCTAAGTGACGATGATGAGTTAAGAAAAAGTGTCATAATGGAGCTTATGGCAAACTTTTCTATCGATATCAAAAGAGTTGAAAATGAGCATAAAATAGTTTTCAAAGACTATTTTGTTGATGCGCTAACTGCTCTAAAAGAATACGAAGAGGCTGATTTGATATCCATAAGCGATGAAAAAATAGAAGCAAACTCTACAGGTGCAATGCTCATAAGAAATATAGCAATGCCTTTTGATGCGTATATGAACAAATACAAAGATAATAAAAAAAGTTTTTCAAAAACTGTATAATAGGCAAAAGGAATTGAGGTAAAAGGGTGAACAAAGAAGCAAAAGATATATTTAACTTCAAAGAAACAAGTGACGCTTGCGTAAAATGCGGAAAGTGTGTGCCTGTATGCACAATTCATCAAATAAATCCAGACGAAACAACATCTCCTAGAGGTTTTATAGATTTGCTCGGGGCTTACCAAAAAGGTGATTTAGAGTTAGATAGAAATGCTAAAGATATATTTGAAAGTTGTTTTTTATGCACAAACTGCGTAAGTGTATGTCCAAATCTACTTGCAACCGATATGGTTATAGAAGAAGTTCGCGCAGATATTGCCGAAAAATATGGAATATCTTGGTTTAAAAGAGCATTTTTCTTTCTGCTTCGAAATCGTACTATTATGGATATTGTCATGAAGCTTGGCTTTATGTTTAAAACATGTGCTTTGAGTGTTGATGCTGAGGGCAGAGGGCTAAAAGCTAGATTTGCTTTACCTATGATCAAAAAAGGAAGACTTCTCCCTTCTATGGCAAAGACAAGCTTTCTAAATAGCTATCCAGAACACATAACTCCAAAAAAACAACCAAAGCAAAAAGTTGCAGTATTTATAGGTTGTTTGGCAAATTATAATTACACTACTATTGGTGATAGTTTGGTAGAGATTTTAAAAAAATTAGAAATTGATGTCTTTATACCAAAAAAACAACTTTGTTGTGGAGCACCTGCATATTTTACGGGAGATACAAATACTGTTGAATATTTGATTAGAAAGAATTTAGATTATTTTGAAACATTTATGGACGAGTATGATGCGATGATCATCCCTGAGGCAACATGCAGCGCAATGATAAAACATGATTGGGAAGTTTTTTGTAAAAACAACAATCACAGCGAACTCATTCCTCGCATACAAAAACTTTTACCAAAAATACATATGGCAACCTCTTGGCTACATGACAATACAAACCTCAAAGAACTTCTTGAGACCAAAGGTAAGAAATTTGATGATCTTGTCACATACCATGATCCATGTCATGCTAGAAAAGTGCAAGGTATATATCAAGAACCTAGAAATCTTCTCGCACCTAACTATCCAATGGTTGAGATGAGTGATCCTAATCGCTGTTGTGGATTTGGTGGTGTTACTATGCAGAGCGAAAAATTTTACTTAGCCGAACTTGCTGGCAAACCAAAAGCAGCAATGATAAAAGATACAAAAGCAAAATATGTAAGTGCGGAGTGTAGTGCGTGTAGAGTTCAACTAAGCGAAGCTATGAACAATAGCAATGTTGAGACGATATTTAAAAATCCACTTGAGCTAATTGCACAAGCGTTAAGATAAGTTATCTTTCAAAATCTTTAGATAATATATTTATCATAAAAAATTTATCTCAAGGTATATGTATGAAAAAAATTGTTTTATTTTTATTAGCTTTTTTAACAATAATAACTATAACTGGCTGTACTTCAAGTGGCACCCCAGATATAGCACTCAAACAAGCATTTGCTAAAAATCTAACTTTGGATGGATATAACTATCAATCCGAAATGAAACTAAACAAACTTGATATCAAGAAAGAAAATGTTACCGAAAAAGATGACAAAATTATTGCCATTATGAAGGGTTTTTCTCTTGGTTTTAATGGTGCAGTTGATAGCATAAATGCGAAACAAGAGATTGTTTTTGATATTAGATATAATCAAAACAATGTAGATGCATCTATAAAATTTCCAGTTCTTGTTGATTATAAAAAACAGCATATATATGTTGGAAAGTCTATACTTAACACTGTTTTGCTTCCTTCAAATATGTTTGAAAAAACTATCATGTTGGACTTTTCAAAAAATAGTTCATTATCAAAGAAGCTCAACAAAAGCGAAGATGGCAAAGTGCTTGCCTCTTATATGCAAAAATATTTAAGCGAAGGGCATTTTAAAAAACAACAAGAATCATATAAAAAAGCTTATGCTGATGCATTTAATGACATAAATGTTTCTAATTTTAAATATACAGATTTAAGCAAAAAACAAATTAGACTAACTCTTGATAACAAAGACTCAGCCAATGTTATCTCTACGATACTTGGTGCTATTGTAAATGATGAGCTAAATGCTTCTGAAGATAAAGACACACCAGCAACGCTTAGTGGGAATCAATTAAAAAGTTTAATTATGGTATTTCTTTACACTATTGATTTGCAAACTACAATAGACTCAAATATAAACAATAGTGGATATATAGATAGTAATAATATCAATTTCAATATTTCAGATATAAATAAAAAGAAATTTAATGCAGATATTCAAATGAGTACAAAATATGACAATTTTAATCATCCAAATTTTAGTATCAATACTAGCAATGTTACTGAAAATATAGATATTGATGAGCTTGTAAAACTTTTTGAAGCAAAAAAAGATAAAAAACCAGTTAGCAAAAAGAAGAAAAAGAAATAACTCTTAAAAGTTAAAACTCGAAATTAATTTTCGAGTTTTTCTAACTCTTCTCTTAGTTTATTCAAATTCTTACGATACGCTTTACTATCACCATACTTTAAGAAATTATAATATTGGCTGTGTATTGATTTTGTCATATTCGCATGACGGATAGGACACCAAAATTGTTCTGTTCTTCCTGCAACTTCCGATACATATCCCATAAGACCATTAAAATAACTACAATACATACAATTTGCTTTTTCTATTATATTTAAGTATCCCAATCTATGTCTATCGATAACAATATACTCACCTCGTTTTACTTTTGGTATTTTATAGATTGGAAAACATATAGCTTGATATATTGTTACAAATAAATCCAAAATAAATGCTGGAAACAAAACAGACCAAACGATAGGAAAAGTCAACATAAATGACAATGGAGCGGTTGCTAAATATTTAAATAATCCTTCTTTGTTACTTTTATACATTTCAAGAAGTTGTTCTTTTTTTTGTGATATTTCACAATTAAACTTTTCGTATTCTTTGTGTGCCTCTGTCTCAAGTTCGTTCTCTAATGCTTTTATTTGTTCGATAATGGAATTTATTTTTTTATTTTCCATATCAATCACAATACCTTTTGAGAATATTACCATATGCATCTATGCGACGGTCACGCAAAAATGGCCAAATGTCCCTAATGGCTTTTGTGCATTCGTTATCAATATCTGCATACAAAATGACCTCATCTTGATTATTGGCATGTGCTAGTAATTCACCGTGAGCACCCGTGACAAAACTATTACCCCAAAATCTAATGCCACTCATTACTCCGCTGTTATCTTTTTCAAACCCTACACGATTACAACTAAGTACTGGTATTCCATTGGCAATTGCGTGGGAGCGTTGAATAGTTATCCATGCCTCTTTTTGACGCTCTTTTTCATCAAGCTCATCGCCATCAAACCATCCTATTGCTGTTGGATAAATAAGCATATCAGCACCTTTTAATGCCATAAGTCTTGCTGCTTCTGGATACCATTGATCCCAACAAACTAAAACTCCAAGTTTGCCTACACTTGTAGTTATAGGTTCAAATCCAAGATCACCTGGGGTAAAATAGAATTTTTCATAAAACCCAGGATCATCAGGGATGTGCATTTTGCGATATTTTCCTGCTATACTTCCATCGCTTTCAAAGACTACGGCTGTATTATGATAAAGTCCTGCTGTGCGTTTTTCAAAAAGTGATGTAACCAAAACAACACTATTCTCTTTTGCTACACTACTCCAATACTTCACATCATCATCAAAACTTGTAGCATAATCAAAAAATGCAGTATCTTCACTTTGACAAAAATATTCATTTTGGTGTAATTCTTGAAGCACTACAAGTTTTGCTCCATTTTGTGATGCCTCTTTGATTTTTTCTGAAGTTACTTTTACAGTTTCTTCTTTTGAACCATAGTATTTTTGTTGTATTAGTGCAACTTTCATTGATTCCCTTTTTTTAGATTTTCTACTTCTCTTAACTCAAAGCTTTTTAATGAAGATATTTTAGCATAATTATCATATTGACAATTAAACACATAAGTAGTACAATAAAATTGAGAACATATCAAGGGGGTATTAATATGAAAAAAATAGTTACGATTGTAGCATTTATGGCGATATCATCATTAGTAACAACTAATGGCGGATTATCACCAAAGCTATATGCGGATAGCGCGATGGATCAATTACAAAATGCAAATGATACTGGACAAGATGCTGTAGATCAAGCAAATTCTGGAAATTTAGAAGGTGCACATGATACTGCCGGTTCAGTTTTTGATGGGAATGATGTCAACAACCCACCACCTGTTGATTTAACAGGAAAAGAAGGTGTTGTAGATCCAAATGATCTCAAGCAATATGATCCACCAAGCAATGGTGGTCCTATAGAATAATTATGCTCCTATCTGCATAGTTGAACAGTGGAGACTTCCTCCCTGTTCTATAAGCCTAAGACAATTAATAGGAATAATCTCTAAATTTGAAAACAACTCTTTAAATATATCTCCCACAATTTTATCTGCTTCATCATCATAAGTTGGATATATAAGTGCATGATTAGTAATCAAAAAATTGGCATAAGTAGCTGGCAATCTAATGCCATCTTTATAGATGGCTTTTGTCATCGGAAGTGCAACTAGGTTGTAGGGCTTGTTGTCAACTGTTGTAAACTCTATAAGTTGCTTCTCCATCGCTTTTAATGCCTCATAATGTTCATCATTTTTGTCATCACATTTGACATAAACTATTGTATTAGAGTTGACAAATCTTGCCAATGTGTCAATATGACTATCCGTATCATCACCTGCCAAATAACCATGATCTAACCACAAAAATCTTTTTGCCCCAAGGTACTCAGTAAGTTTTACCTCAATAGTCTCTTTAGTAAGCCCTTCATTTCTATTTGAATTGCACAAACACTCACTTGTTGTAAGGATTGTTCCTTCTCCATCACTCTCTATACTGCCGCCTTCGAAAACAAAATCTACACTTTCAAATGGCGTAGTACCAAAATATCCTTTTTGTTGTAAAGCTTTATTGACATCATTGTCAAGATGTGCATCAAATTTACCACCCCACCCATCAAATGTAAAATCCAAAAACTTCGTCTCTCCATCATCTTCAACTGTAATAACACCATAATCTCTCGTCCATGTATCATTTGTTGGCAATTCTATAAAACTCATATTGTTTGTAGAACAAAAGAGATCTTTTATCATCTGCTTATCATCACAAACTATATAAACACTCTCTTTATAAGCTATCGCTTGAGCGATTTTGACAAATACGCTTAAAGCTGAATTTAAATTATCACTCCAATCACTATTTTTATGAGGAAAAGATAGCAATACTGCTTTTTGTTTTTCCCATTCTGCTGGCATTCTTCTCATTTTTTCTCCAATTTTATATACAAAGTTGTATAATTACCTTATGGCATATATTAAAATAAATAAATCAAATCTTATACACAATCTTAACCAAATTGCACTGAAAACTGGCTCAGTGGACAAAATAGCAATTGTATTAAAAGATAATGCTTATGGGCATGGTGTAGGTAAAATAGGCAAGATAGCACGCGATTTTGGTATCAAAAAAGCTGTTGTTAGAAATTATGAAGAAGCAAAAGAGATAGAAGAGCTTTTTGATGATATCATAGTCTTAGGTGGTACACTTATCCCATCACCAAAACTCTCTTATGCGATTAACTCTATGGAAAAACTTACTTCATGTCCACAAGGCACAAAAATAGAGCTTAAAATAGATACTGGTATGCACAGAAACGGTATCATACTTGATGAAATAGAGAAAGCTATAGAGATAATCAAAGACAATAACATCATCCTAAATGGTGTCATGAGCCATTTTGCATCTGCAGATGAACTAGGAAGTGAATATTTTTATCAATATAAAAATTTTCAAAAAGCAAAAGAGATACTCACATCACTTGGAGTTGAAAATATCAGATTCCATATACACAACTCTGGCGGTATTTTGAGAGTCAAGGATTTTAAAGAAGATTTAGTCAGAGTTGGGATAGGTGCTTATGGATGCAATCCTATGGATAGTACATTTGACAAAGTAGAACTAAAACCTGTTATGTCACTATATGCTAAAAAAATTTCAACTCGAAAACTAAAAAGTGGAATGAGAGTTGGGTATGGTGGAGAATTTACAGCTACAAAAGATATGATAGTTTCTACTTATGAACTTGGATATGGTGATGGATGGCGAAGAGGCGATACAAAGTCGCCATACACACTCCCAAATGGCAAAAAAATACTTGGGCGTGTTTCAATGGATCTCATAACACTAGAAGGCGACGATGATGAAGTTTGCATCATGGAAGATGCCAATATCGCTGCAAAACATTTTGGCACTATCAGTTATGAGATAACTTGTGCAATGCATGCAAATATTCAAAGGGTTATCGTCGATTAGCTCGTTTAATATTATTGCTATTGACATTAAGAAACAAAAGTGTTAGAATTCGCCCATTGATCCTTCCTCAATATATGGGGGTGACTGGTTTCGACTGGAGTAGTATGGATTATGTGCATGTCGGACTGGGCAATTCCGTTACGCGGCCCAACGCGAACAAACGCAAAAAATACAAATTATTCTCCTGCTTACGCCCTAGCTGCGTAAGTTTAACAAACTTTAGGAGTGCCTTGCTGCCAAGTGTTATCATAGGTAGATTTTTAGGTATCATAAAATGATAACTTATTCTATTGATCGCCTACTCAATAGATGAAATTTTAGGCTGGTAATGTGTAGCTTTGGATGTTGAGCAAAGCATTATGAGATTTATCAATATCATCTAAACATGTAGAGTCATAATTCGAGCTATTTTAGGACTGGGGTTCGATCCCCCACACCTCCACCAAAACACAATCTAACACAATCTAAAAAATAATAATTTTTATAAACCTCTATTTGCCATCTCTAAAGAGTTTGATACGCTCGCTTGTATCAGGATGAGTAGCAAAAATATCATTTCCTTTTTCCCCTTTTTTCTCGCCTTCTAACTTTTGAAGCTCCTCAAATAGCTTTGCTGTAGGCTTTGTGTCAATATTTAAAGCATGAAGTCTATCAAGTGCATATCTATCTGCTTCTCTTTCATGCTCTCTGCTGTAGTGTCCGTTAATCATAAATGCTCCAAGTCCATTAGCTAAGGCTGAAACATCGCCAACAAAATATGCCGCCATAGCTCCTGAGATGGTTGTTTTGATAGCATTTTTGAGCGAATGTTTATAGACTACATGCCCTTGTTCATGTGCCAATACCCCTGCAATATCTCTATATTCTTTATCGGTAGAAAGTTTAACGAGATCATCGAGCAACACTATATCACCATTTGGCAAAGCAAAAGCATTTGGTCCAATATATGCAGAGCGAAAATGTAATTTATAACTCTTGTCACCTGATGTAACTCTATCAAAAACTGCTTGAAGCTTTTGTTTTTCTTGAATTGTAAGTTTAGAATCGCCAAGAAATTCATCATCTAAAAATTTCATAGTTTTTTCACTTAGATCATTAAGTGCAGATGATGGAATATATCTAGCTCCAATATTTGCAGCAAAATCTGCTCCATAAAAAAGCGTCCACCATCCCATCAATAGCAAAACAGCCAAAGATAAAAGAGCATAATGCATCTTGCTCTCAAGGTGATGAGCAGTTTTTTTTGTTTTGAAGCCAGCATGCTGAAGTGCCATATCAAACTTCTCATTTTCATAGATGAACACACTTATTCCATCACTAAAATCAACTCTTCTAGGAGTATTGGCTATCCTAGAATGAATCTTTATATCATTGATACTATAATATATATCGTTAAGTTTAAATCCATCTTCTAAAATATCCATAACATCAGTATGTTTGGCAGAATCTCCACTTTTAAACCATGTTACAAGTAGTGTCATTATAACCCTATATCTATATCAAAAAAATCAGCTGTTTCTTCACCAAGAGCATTTTGTTTATCATCAAAAGTTCCTTTGAAGTTATCTATATTTTGGCATGAAATGAAAAATTTTTTAACCTTATACTTTGCAATTCTTACTTTTGCCCATGGCATATAGAGTCCAAATGTTATCAGTATAAGTATAAAGTTGCTGATATATATCCATATTAAGCCAAGGGCACTCAATTTACTCTTAAAATTACACAAACCATCAGAAAGCTTAGTATTATCCCAAATATAGTTTGTTATCTTCGCCTCCCAAAATCCCTTGTTAATTATAATATAAACTATGAAAAAGAAATAAATAATAAATACAGAAGCGAATATAAAGGCTTTTGGAGGAGGAGCTGCTTTTGGATTTTTGCCAACATTTGTCAATGCTGTCATATACTCTGACAATGGTAGATATTGAGATAATATACTAAAGATTATCATACCAAGCAAAACAACTAATAGTACGACAATCATTGAGAGTAGTGAACTTATGATGGCAATACCATACACACTTCCAGCATCTCCACTGTATGTCAATTTGCTTTCGCCATATGATGTGTGGTTAATTAGTAGTTTTTTAAAACTGTTAAAACTAAATGGATAACTTATCCCAAATGTAACAATTAAAAGTAAACCATGCAAGATAAAAAACTTATAAAACTGCCAAGTTGTAGCATGATAACTAAAATGAACAGTTCTAAATGAAGTATATTTTAATTTAAATCTAACAGATTGTTTTATAAGCCAAGGTAATAGTATAAAAAATATAAAAAGAATGATTCCAGCAACAGTGTGATTTAAAAGATAATCGTTGAAAATTACAAATAAAGCATAAAAAGCAAAAACAATAATCCTACCTATAAGTATCTTTTTTGGATCTGCATGATAATCAAAGCTATCACTACCAAAAAATGTATTGCCATAAAAGTATTTATTTGTTCTTACTTTTGCCCAAGCCGAATAGATACCAAAAGTAATGACTGTTAGTACAATATTTACAATCCATATTTTAAAATATTCTCTTCCACTTCCATGAAATATCAATGCTTTTTCATTCTCTTCAACTGACATATTGTTATCCCCTAAAAATTTTTTTAATTATAACTTTTAATACCTTATGTTAATAAAGCAAGCTTACTGTCTGCTCAATAGATAAAATTTAATTTTAATTTTTTTAATCAAACTAAAACATTTCTATTATACAATACTCAAAAAATCAAAAGACATCAAATGAAAAAATGGTTTATATTAATAGCCTTTCTATCAACAAATATTTTGTTTGCGAGCGAAATAGAGATCAAAAAGACATATTACCCATCAGGTGTATTGGAGAGCGAAACTCCATATAAAAATGGGAAAAAAGATGGTGTCGAAAAAAAATATTACGAATCTGGTACTTTACTAATCGAAACTACATATAAAAATGGTAAAAAAGATGGTGTCGAAAAAAAGTATTATGCTTCAGGTGCTTTGTTAATGGAAACTTTATACGAAAATAATAAAAAGGATGACATTAAAAAAGATTATAAAAAAGGTGGCATCCAAAAAGTTTATTATCCATCAGGCAAATTACTGAGTGAGGTTTTGTATAAGAATGCTAAAAAAAATGGTATTTTAAAAGTGTACTACGAATCGGGTATCTTAAAGAGTGAAACTCCATTGAAAGATGGAAAAATAGATGGTGTAGAAAAAAAATATTATGAGTCAGGTGCATTGTGGTATGAAATTGAATTTGCAAATGACGAAGCTATCAGTGGTATATATTATGATAAAAATGGAAAGAAATATAGAGATATGACTCGTGATGACTTTACTAAAGCTTGGTTTTTGTAAGGTTTTCGAAAATACAACCTAGAAAAAATAATTTTTTATTACCACATTGTAAGATAGGTGAGGCAAAAACCACACTCTATCAAACATAATTTTGAGGAATCTATTCAATCTAACATTGTTTCAAGCAACATTTACATAACATATCCATAATTTAAATATGGTGCTTCATAATTTTGAGAAATACAACCATACTCATATACATATGTTACAATAGCACTAACATAATTATCGTTACTTGATATTAATAAACCATTATTATCATATATATTAGATGCTGTTTTATCTATTGACCCATCATTTCCATAATCATAATTAATAGTTTGCGTGTAGCCATTTTGTTCATAATCATAAGTATATGTTGTAGAAGATTCTATTGACCCATTTGCACCAATATCTATATTTTTACTAATAATATTATTATTTTCATCATAAGCATATATAGTTCTATCGTGTTCTGAAAAATTAGAAATTCTGTCCTCCGCTAACATGTTGCCATTCTCATCATAAGTGTAAGTTGTTGTAGAATCTATGGCCATATTTTCACCATAATATTCATTCATGCTTGATACATTATTGTTATCATAAGTATAGGTAATTGTTGAGTCCATGATCCCATCTGCATTATAATCACTGGTTTTAGAAAGTAGATTATTATTTTGATCATATATATAATTTTCTACTTTACTTATTTCCTCAAAACGACTTGTGCTTATTGTAGCAATATTTCCATTACTATCATAGTTATATTCACTTGTCGTGTCTGCAATACCATCTACATCATAATAATATTGTGGTCCATAGTCATCAACCTCGGTCTTAATTATATTGCCTTTATCATCATAGGTAATATCATATTTGTATTGGAAAAAACCGCCGTCTTGATTACTATATTGTCCTATAAGCCTATATCCCATTTGACATCCATCATCCTGACCACTGCCACTTTCATCTATATCATTTACGTTGATTATTAAAGATTGTGTAACACTTTCCCCTGCTGCATCCGTAGAAGTAATATCAAGGTTAATAGAATTTTCATTCTCATAATCCAAACTCACACCATCTTTAAGTTTCAATATATCATCAACTACTTCAAATCTATCATCGCTTACACTATAAATATGCATAGTATCATCTACGTCTTGGGTAGATAAGTCTCCTATCTTTGCTCCTGCACTGTTTTCATACACACTATTTGTGATAAGTGTAATTTGTGTTGGTGCATCATTTACTGCTTCAATAGTTACCTTTACCTCTGCACTACTTGTGCCGCCTCTACCATCACTGATCGTATAATGAATTGTATCAATTCCATTGTAGTTTTCATTTGGCACATAGTGCAGTGTTCCGTCACTATTTATGGAGACTGTTCCATTATTTGAACTTATTGAACTTATAATAAGTTTATCACCATTTGAGTCTATATCATTTCCTAATATATTTATATTTATAGAAGAATCCTCAAAAATTGTTGCAACATCATTATTTGCTTCAGGTGCTTTATTAAATATACGATTAAATATACTTCCAAACCAAGGATTATTGCTAACAATATGACCTAAAAAATTCCAAAAACCACGCATTACTACTCCTTAATTAAATTTGTGTCGTATTATAAAATTTATTTATTTAAGTAATACTTAAAGTTATATTTCATCTAAAAAAATGTTAATTTGTATAAAAAAAATTAAATAAATTAGAATATAATATGTTTGCAAAAAAAATTAAAGGCTTTTATTGGTCTATAATTTTAATTTAAAACTTAGGAGCAAAAATGAAATTAAAATCAATCTTGTTGATATTGTCAGCTTTATTTGTAATGCAAGGATGTGACAAAAAAGCAGAAAATGACATCAATGACACAAACAAAGCAAGTGAAGTAAGCGAATCTTCAGAAAAAAACGATCAGTTGAGCATAGATAAATTCAACCAATATGTTGATGCTTATAATGATATCAATAAATGGTTTTGGCCTTTTGATAAAGGTCCTGACAATTCACTAGAAGATTATAAAAAACAAGACTTTAACAATGGAGCCAACATTTCTAACCCAAGCATATTCCTAAGTACAGATGCCTTAGGTAGAGCGATAGAGAATGTAAAAAAAGCACAAGCAATGGAAGTAGATGATGAAAAATTTGCACAAATAGATGAAGTGGGCAAAAAGTTTTTAGCTATCGCGGAACCATTATTTAAACAAGCAACAGAAATTAAACCTTATTTTGATTCGAAAAAATACATGGAAGATAATTTTGCACTCATAAAAGGACAAAATAAAGAGTTTATTGATAAATGGACGCAATTTAATGTAACTTACCATGAACTTGGAAATGCGATTTCTACTTTAGAAAGACAAAATAGACTTGATGAAATAAAATATCATAAAGACAATGGCAACTATAGAGCAGCTTCATTGAAACAAAGTTTACTTATAGCAAATGATTTGATTGGTGCTATTTCGGAGTCCAAAGATGCAAAAACTGATACCAAAGTGGCTACTTTGATAACAGACTTAGATAAAGAATTAGCTAATTTAAAAAAAGAGATCGATAGCAGTAATGATGATAAAAAATCAAGCTATATGTCAAAACTTGATCAATTAAATAGAATTTTAGGTAGTGCTAGATCTATAAAAGCAAATCCTAATGATAGTGATTATGACTCGATGATTCGTGAATATAACAGCTTAATTGATTTTTTACATATGTTTAAGTATTAAACAAGGAAGGTAATGAAGTAGTTAATGCAACTTCATTACCAACTCTCCTTGACTACTTTATATATAATCTTGTCTCTTCATGATTCGATACCCTATATATGCACTTATGGCTGAACCTACGGCATGAACAGTAAAGTCCAACAATTGATCCAAAAATTTACCATCTTTTATATAATCGATAGATTGATCTACAAAAACGAAAATCATACTTACCGCAAAACCTATCAATACACTTTTTGCTTTATATTTTGGAAAATATTTGAATACAACAAATGCTACCAAAGCTGTCATGACAAGTCCGCCAGCAAAATGACTTAGTTCACTTTTTATCCCATTACTTGCGCTTGCAACCTGACTAATCAAAACCAAAAAAAGAAAAATATTTTTATACACTAGCTTCCTCCGTTTGTTTATAGCGGGATATTTTGTTTATGAATTTAACTATGATAAGTATGATAAGCCATGCTAACATCATAGTTATAACCGTATGACTAAAAAAATGATCTCCAACTAACATTTTATACATACCCATACTCCAACCGACCACCATCGCTCCGCTGAGTGCTAAAATCTTATTTCTTCTAGAATGAAATAAAAAATATAAACTAAGCAAGGCAAATCCAGCACTAGCATGACCTGCAGGCCAACAAGCTCTTTGCTTTTTTTCGGCATATTGTGGAGTATAACATTCCCATACAGCTGTTCTAGGCAACTCTCCATTGTATCTTATCTCTGCATGAGGACATGGCATATTTGTTGTTTGTTTTAAACCACCCACAACACTTGGTACTAATATGCTTGATAATACTACTATCAAAAGTCCTTTTTGATAACTTTTTAGTCTGTTTTTGAGAGATGCATATATATAGACTATAATAAAAATAGCTCCAACTATAAGCAAGCCTCTTTTGATGCCATCATAAAATATAAACTTCCAGGGCTGAAGCGATTCATCGACAATCCATTTATGTGTTTGAAAATTATAAAATTGATCTTGTATATAAACATCAACACTACTAAGACCAAAAAATACTATCACTACTGCTAGCATGGTAACAGTATTTCGTATTGATTTATTTATTTGCATTTATCACATCCATATTTTTATCATAAATCGATGTTTTAACACCAAAAATACCGAGCAAGGTATGGAAAAGATTATCTTGTGAATATTCTTTTTTGGCGTTTTGAACTATTTTTTGGTATGGAATAGTTTTTTTAGTCTTATCTCCAAACCATAAAATAGCACCGACATGTTTTTGTGCTTCTGGTGCCATCACATAAGGCATCCCATGCAGATACACACCATTTTCTCCTAGACTCTCACCATGATCACTCATATAAATCATACTTGTGTCATGACTAGTATCATATGTTTTTAAAAAGTTTATAGTTTTTGATAAAAATGCATCTGTATAAAGAATCGCATTATCATAAGCATTGACAAGCTCTTCTTTTTTGCAATTCTCGAGTTGATTTGTTTTACAAGTTGGTGCGAACTTCTCAAAAGCTTTTGGGTATCTTTTGTAATATTCTGGACCATGGTTGCCCATTTGATGAAGAACTATAAGGATATCTTTGTCTTTATTTTGCTCGATAAATTTATCAAGTCCTACAAGCATTCCTTCATCTCGACACTCGCTATCGCAAATTGTATTGTTTTTGTTTGTTCTATAGTCTTGCTCGCCTATGTTTTGAGCAACATCTTTTGAATTAGAGTTGTTATCTCTCCAAATAATTGCTATTTTTCCTGTATGTTTCAAAACATCTAAAACATTTTCTTCATAAGGTGCATCATCTATATCAAACTCTTTTCTTGTTTTATAAGAAAACATACAAGGGACACTATATGCTGTTGATGTGCCACATGATGATACATTTGATAAGTTGATAATATCTTCTTTTTTAAGCATTGGATTGGTTTCTTTTGCGTATCCATTGAGAGAAAAATGGTCCCATCTAGCTGCTTCGCCCACAACCATGATAACAACTTTTTTTCTTGTGCTATTTTCTTCTATCTTTGCATCAAGCCCTATTTTTACAACTTCTTTGTTTTGGTTTTTTAAAAGTGACTTTGTAAGTTCTCCTACACTATATATCCAAAATGTTGGATTTGTGTGTTGGCGAAGAGGCTTATGTTCTCTAAAAAATGATGCATAGTGTCCACTAAATGCAAATACAGACAAACCAATAACACACAACATAACAAAAATAGCAATCATTTTTGATATGAGCTCTTTTTTTATACTTTGATAGTTAATTTTAACTTTATATACAAAAATGGCTGGCAATATACCAAGAAATAAAATATATAAAACGAGTTTAATGCTCAAAAGCCCCAATGATTCTTCGGCATTTGTTTGTACAGCATTGATAAGCATTCCATCATCTATGATAACACCGTATGTATCCATAAAATATGCTGCAAATGATGATGCAAAAAGCAAAAATATCAGTAGCGGTTTAATGGTTCTTTTATAACTCAATAGCTCCAAAACAAAAACTGTAACAGCCCAAAGAACAACAGCCAATGAGATTAAAAACCCAGCATTAGAAAAAGCTAATGGATATACTTTTAGTGTATTTGAAAAAAATGAAAAGTTGTAAAAAAGAACGAAAAACAATGATGTTATAAATATTAGTCTGTTTTGTGTAAATTTCATATATTTCCTATTTTATTTTGCAAATTATATAAAAACTTTCTAAACCAAAGGTAAATATTGCTATAACACTATAAAATCGGTAACAAAACAATAAATAAAGTTTATAAATTTGTTATAATTTCAAATTAAAGCACAGGTAAAAACATGGTAATGAATTTTCAAAATTATACTCCAAAAATAGGAGAAAATGCCTTTATCGCACATAGTGCGGATGTGATTGGTAGAGTTGAGATGGGCAAAGATAGCGCTGCTTGGTTTGGAGTTGTCATAAGAGGCGATGTTCACTATATTAAAATAGGCGACAGAAGCAATATCCAAGACCTCTCAATGGTACATGTGACACATTACAAAAAAGATGATATGAGTGATGGCTACCCTACGATCATAGGCAATGATGTCACAGTTGGACATCGTGTTATGCTTCATGGCTGCACCATAGAAGATGCTTGTTTGATTGGTATGAGTGCCACAATACTAGATGGTGCAGTTATAGGCAAAGAATCCATAGTAGGTGCAGGAGCATTGGTAACAAAAAATAAAATATTCCCTCCAAGAAGCCTCATCATGGGAAGTCCAGCAAAAGTTGTTAGAGAACTTAACGATGATGAAGTTGCGGAACTCTACGCAAGTGCTGCTAGATATGTCAAGTTTAAAAACGAGTATGCAGATTAAATGATAAACTCTATACTAAAAACCTTTAGTGATATCTTGAGTTTTAAAGTATTTATTTTTGTATTTAAGATAGCTTTTTTTAGCCTACTTGCTACGATAGCTATAATGTGGGGTTTTTGGGATATTATAAGCTCTATCATCTCTAGCTACCTCTCGTTTATGCCTTATGAATGGTTAAAAACTTCGAGTATGACTCTCATTAAGTTGGTTTTTGGTTATATAATTTTTATCTCTCTTATATCTATGGCTACATCTATATGGAGTGATGATATTATCAAAGATATTTCATTGAAACATTATCCAGATATAGCCCCTAATGGTAAGCCAAATATTTCAAAAGTGGTGTTCATAAACCTAAAGGCAACAGTAATATTTTTAGTGTTATTTGTGCTTGCTTTGCCACTTATCTTTATCCCTGTGATTGGTCAAATTGTAATGCTATTTCTTTGGTCTATACAAGTAAAAGAACCAACGGCTTATGATGTAGGAGTGCTATTTCACAAACCAGATGCCAAATCAAGTAGAACTTTAGCGATGATAGCTTCACTATTTAACTATATCCCTATACTAAATATATTTGCACCGCTTTTTGCTGCTATATTATTTTTACATGATTTTATGGAGAAAAAATAAGTTAATCAATACAAAAAGTTGATAATATTGGCAAATGATCGCTACCTAAATCATCGCCAACTATAATATTTACAACTTTAAAATCAGAAGTAAGTACATGATCTATCGGTAACCAAATAGGGGCAATAGGTGTATTTACTTTTATGCTCCATCTAACACCACTTATGACACGTGAGTGAGAAGCGTTTGCTATTCGTCCAACTGCATGACTCCAAGGAGCGGCATTAAAATCACCTCCCAATATAATTGGTCCTTTTATTTGCTCTAATTCTTTGGAAAGAGTAGTGATTTGATTATATTGACCATATGGATATGGCCAATGCAAATGCAAAGAAACTAATGAAAATTTTTTATTACCAGTATCTATCTCTCTCCAAACCAATCCTTGCCCTTTTATGCAACCACCATTGTTAGTAAATGGATATTTTGAAATAATCATTTCGCCACCAACAGTAGCAAACTCACAATAAGCTTGGTATGGGTATTTGTCTTTTAGCTCTTCTAGTTTAGCTTTGTGTGCATAAGTAACCTCTTGAAAAGTTGCCACATCTATAGATGATTCTTTTGATAAATAAGTCTTAAGTTTGTCTATGTGATTATTATCAAATCTAAGATTAAATTGCATCATTTCTATACGCTCTTTCTTGCATATAATACTTGCGATTACTGGACTCGGTAAAATATATAGCATATATAGTGCAATTGATAAAAGTATAAAAACTATGGCATATCTCATTTTGCCACTTATGAAAAAAAATAATACTATTAAAAGACATACTAGTATGATTAAAAAATGTATTCTGAAATGAGTCAAAGAATCAAACAATGGGTGAATAAAAGATAAAAAACCAAGCAATATAGCTATGGATAAGAAAATTAATCCAGTTATTATAATTTTATATAGTAATTTCTTCATTTTTCTTTCTTGCCTCTCTCTTTTTTGCTTGAGAGTGCAAATTTGATGAGATCATCACTACTCTTTACATGATGTGGTATAGTCTCAAGGCTTTTTTTCATAACATATGATGCTGATAGTGCATCGCTATAAGCTCTGTGATGAACCGTTGTTGGTATTTCCAAAGACTCTATCAAATGAGCCAAACCATATCTTTCACTCTCAAATGTACGACGCGCAAGATCAATAGTACACATTTTCATATTTCCAATCTCGCCTAGTCCGTGTCTCTTAAAAGAAGCGTTAAGAAAACTATAATCAAAACTTGCATTATGTGCTACAAAAACCGCATCTTGCATAAAAACTCTTAAGTTTGTAAGAGCCTCTTTTTGACTTGGTGCACCAAGTAAATCTATAGGCTCTATGCCTGTAACTTTAGTGATATATTCTGGCAAAAATGCACACTCCACAAATGTCTCAAATCTATCAATTATTTGATTATTTTGAACCATAACAGCGCCTATCTCTATGACTTGTGAATTGTTTGGATTGCTACCGTTTGTTTCTACATCTATGATACAGAATTTTTCTTCTTCAAATGAAGTAAAAAAAGGTTTATAGATATATCCATTTTCATATTCTATCGGGTAACCAGATGCTTGTAAAAGTAAAAATATGGTTTCATATTCTTCAAAAAGAGAAGTGTGTTTTTTAACAATTCCCTCGAAACTACTCTCATCTAAAACACCTCTGTTTTTTCTAAAAGCAGATGTTAACTGTTCATAAACTTTTTGCATTAGCTATAAACTCTTTTACTTTTGTTTTATCTTTTTTACCTTTAGAGCTTTCAACTCCACTACTCACATCAACACCATAAAAATTATAGGATTTAAGCTCATGTAAGTTTTCGCTTGTTAACCCGCCAGCTAGTATAATCTTTGAACAATCAACACCATCAAACCACTCCAATGCCACTCTCTTGCCTTCTCCACCAAAATTCTCTACAAAAGCGTCAACTAGACAATAGTTGTCACTATATTTGACAATGTCTTCTTTGCAAGTAGCTCTAACAACTCTGAGAAATGGAACCTCTAAACTCTCGAAAAAATCGTCATCTGCATCAAAATGAATCTGTGCTATATCAACTTTGACATATTGACATACTTCATTGACATCTTCTGAATTTGCATTGACAAAAAGTCCTACAATTTTTACAAATGGTGGTAGTTTTTTGACAATATCTTTTGCAACGCTAAACTCTATGTATCTAGGAGATTTTTCATAAAAAACAAATCCCAATGCATCCGCTCCAGCTTCGCAAGCCATTAATGCATCTTCTAGATTTGTTATACCACAGATTTTAATTTTTAAGTGAGTCGATTGCATATTTTATACCATTTTTATTTCCATAAACATAAGAACCTGCTACTACTATATCCACTCCAGCATCTTTTAGTTGATTTATATTTTTATCACTCACCCCGCCATCAACTTCTATAAGGCAATTTGGATTTCTTTTTTCTATAAGAGCTTTTAGTTTTTTGTTTTTTCTATAACCGATGGGATAAATGATTGACCACCAAATCCAGGATTGACACTCATAAGCAAAACCATATCTACATCTTCTAAGAGATATTCTATCGCTTCTGGTGGTGTATGAGGATTTAAAGTAATAGCAGGTCTGATGCCAAGAGATCTAATTTTTTGGATTAGTCTATGAGGATGCTTCTCCTCTTCTATATGAAAAGAGATAAATTCAGGTTTCAATGGAGCAAACAAATCAACAAAAAAATTGTTATTTTCTACCATTAAATGGATATCAAGAGGTTTACTACTAGCTTTTGCAACTGCTTCAACCACCACTGGACCGATTGTCAAATTTGGCACAAAGTGTCCATCCATGACATCTATATGTACATAGTCACACCCACCCTCGCAAATTGCTATTACGTCATTTGAGAGTTGTCCAAAATCTGCTGATAATATACTGGGTGCTACAAGCATTTAAATCCTTTATGGTATAGTGGTATCGTATATGCAAATTATAACACAAAAAATATTTTTATTTAAGTAAATTTTAGAGTATTTTAGATATAATCGCACACAAAATTGCATTCTTTTAAAAGCAAAATATATTAATTAAAGGTAAAAACTTATGGCAAATAGATGTGAAATAAGTGGCAAAGGTCCATTAACTGGTAACAATGTATCACACGCAAACAACAAAACAAAAAGAAGACAACTTCCAAATCTAAGAACTCTTAGAGTTACACTTGAAGATGGCACTACAAGAAAAATCAAAGTAGCAGCTTCAACTCTTAGAACAATGAAAAAAAGAGCTCAAAAAGCTACTATCGAAAATAACTAATTTTGGGCAAAGCTCAAAATTAGCTCTTCGGCAGAGTGCCCTCGCGACTAGTCGCTCTTTTAGATTCTTCAAATTTATGGAGAATTCAATACTACAAAATTTAATTTGGAGAAAATCCAATGTTTCAAATACTTTCCTTAAAAAATGGTTTAGACAATGTTAAAGGTTTTTATAGCGGATCTACTAATGTAGGACTTCGTAAGGCAAATAGTGATGGCTCCACAGATGGAGATGTATCTTTTATAAGAAGTGAATCTCTTTGTGATGTAGTATCACGATTTACAACAAACCGTTTTGCTGCTGCACCTATAAAACATTTTTTAAAATACCCAGCAAATTTTCAAACAGACTTTATCCTCATAAATGCAAAAAATGCAAATGCTATGACTGGAGCTAAAGGAATAGAAGACATTGAAGAGTTGTTTGGAACTCTAAATTGCAAATTGCAAATTACAAATCCTATCATGAGCTCAACTGGCGTTATAGGATACAGACTACCATTAGAAAAAATAACAACGGCATTTGATGCTTTTGATTTTAATAGTAAAAATAGTAACTCTACAGCTAGAGCTATTATGACAACAGATAGTTTTAAAAAAGAGATATGCTTTAAGGTTGAGCTTGCTAATGGCTCTTCATTTCATATAGCAGCCATTGCCAAAGGTGCTGGTATGATAAATCCTGCTATGGCAACAATGTTGTGTTTTATAATCACAGATGCTGATATACCAAGAGATGACATGGATGAACTTTTAGGAATTGCTGTAGAAAATTCTTTTAACCGTATATCTGTAGATGGAGATACCTCTACAAATGATAGTGTGTTCTTACTCTCAAATAAACAAAGTGGTTCATATGATAAAGATGCTTTTAGAGAAGCTCTAAACAAAATCACATTTGAGCTTGCCATGATGATACTAAGAGATGGTGAGGGAGCAACAAAGACAGTAGCATTCGAAGTAAAAGGTGCTAAAAACACAGAAGAGGCAAAAAAAGCAAGTATGCTTTTAAGTAATTCTCTTTTAGTGAAAACGGCACTTTTTGGAGAAGATCCAAACTGGGGTCGTATAGCATCAACCATAGGAGCTAGTGGCATAGAGTGTGATGAAGAAAAACTTGTAATTCATTATGATGATTTGTTAATATACTCAAAAGATCAAAGAGAAATCAACAAAGACATAGAAGAAAAAGCACATAAAATCATGAAACAGCCTAGCTTTCACATAACTTGTGAATTGGGTTTAGGCAATGGTGCTTTTACATCTTATGGATGTGACCTTAGTTATGATTATGTCAAGATAAATGCCGAATACCGCACATAACTAAAATGATTGTAACACTAAAAATGTTATAATATATAAAATAAAAGGAGTGATAATGCTACATGAATATAGAGATGAAATAACTGAACTTAAGCAAACAAATGCACATTTTGCAAAAATATTTGAAAAACATAATGAACTTGATCAAAAAGCAAAAGATGCAGATGAAGGAAGACTTCATTTAAGTGATGCTGAGCTAGAAGTTATGAAAAAAGAGAAACTTTTACTTAAAGACGAAGCTCTTAAATTAATCCTTGAGTACAAACAAGCTCAAAACTAATCAAACTTTCTAGCCAATGGCTAGAAAATTAAACTTTATTTTATACCTCTTCCTCAACATCTTTTTTTAATCTATAAACATATATTACGGCTATTAAAATTATAGTTATTACAGCGATGATAGTAGCAATGCCAAGATAATGCTTTACTAGTGCTTCATTTGAGCCTACAAAATAACCTACAAACATCAAAACAAGTACCCATATAAATGAACCTAATGTTGTATAAGCAATAAATTTTACTAAATTCATTCTTGCATACCCAGCTGGTAATGATATAAGATGACGAACCCCCAAAATCAATCTTCCACTAAAAGTAGAAATCTCTCCATGACGCTGAAAAAAATGTTCTAATTTTTCTTGTTTTTTTGGGGGAAATAAAATGTACTTACCATATTTTTGTAAAAATACTCTACCAAACTTTAGGGCAAAGAAATAGTTAAACAAAGCCCCACAAAGAGAACCAAGTGTTCCCATAAGTGTAGCTATCATAAAATTCATCTCACCTTTATAGGCAAGATATCCTGCTGGTATCATAACAACTTCGCTAGGTACTGGAACAAAAGTACTCTCTAAAAACATGAGTATAAATATACCCATATATCCTACTCCACCTATAAGGTCAACTATCCATATAGCAATATCATGCATCATATATGCAACTATTCTTTAAAGGAACCGATTGAAATAAGTTTTTTGTATCGTAAGTCCAACATTTCATCAACACTAACTGCTCTAAGCTCACTAAGTGATTTTAGATAATAATCTTTTATGGCTTTTGCTGCCCCGGCCTTATCTCTGTGTGCACCTGTTAATGGCTCATTAAGTACATCATCAACAAGTTTATGTTTTATTAAATCATCTGGAGTAATTTTAAGAGCTTTTGTTGCAACTTCAACTTTTTTAGGATCATCCCAAAGAATAGCCGAACAACCTTCTGGCGAAATTACAGAAAATACAGAATATCTCATCATGGCAAGTCTATCGGCTACACTTATAGCCAATGCTCCTCCACTTCCACCTTCTCCAATTACAACAGAGATAAGTGGCACTCTAAGACTTGTAAATTCAAAAAGATTTCTAGCAATTGCTTCGCTTTGTCCTCTCTCTTCTGCACCTATTCCAGGATATGCACCCGGAGTATCTACCAATAAAAGAACTGGGATATCAAACTTTTCGGCAAGTCTTACACATCTAAGAGCTTTTCTATAACCTTCTGGATTTGGCATACCAAAATTTCTTTTGATTTTGTTTTTTATACCTCTTCCTTTTTGTTCGCCTATAACCATAGTTTTATGCCCGTCTATATAACCAATATAACAAACAATTGCACTATCGTCATAAAAAGCACGATCACCATGAATCTCATAACTATCTTCCAAAATAGCTCTTATATAATCAAGTGAATATGGACGATCTGGATGACGAGCGAGTTGTAATTTTTGATAGTCATTTAGACTACCATAAATCTTTTTTACCTCTTTATCTAAATCAGCTTCAAGTTTTTCAAGTGACTTATTATTGTTAGTAGCTTTTGCATTCTCAATAGCCTCATCTAGATGCTCGATACGCTTTTCGAAATCAAGATAGGTTACCATGATATTATCCTTATATTTTTTTAAATATTACAACGCCGTTTGTTCCGCCGAAACCAAACGAATTGCTCATTGCTATATCAACATTGGCTTTTCTTGCAACATTTGGAATATAGTCCAAATCACATTCAGGATCAGGAGTAGTGTAATTAATAGTTGGAGGAAGAATGCTATCTCTCATTGCCATAAGTGTAATTACAGCCTCTATTGAGCCAGCAGCGCCCAAGCAATGCCCTATTTGTCCTTTTGTAGAACTAACAGGAGGAATATTTGAACCAAATACAGATTTTATAGCTGCTGTTTCATTTTTATCATTAGCAGGCGTACTTGTGCCATGTGCATTTATATAATCAACTTTTGGATTTCCAGCCATATTCATAGCTGCTTTTATAGCACGAGTTGGTCCATCAACAACAGGTGTTGTGATGTGGTTTGCATCTCCACTTTCACCAAATCCTATAACTTCTCCATATATTTTAGCTCCTCTTGCCTTTGCCGCTTCATACTCTTCAAGAACCAATGCACCAGCACCTTCACCCATTACAAATCCACTTCTATCACTATCAAAAGGTCTAGAAGAACCTTGTGGATTTTCATTGTCAGAACACAGTGCTTTCATAGAAGCAAAACCACCTATACCAACAGCACAAATTGCAGATTCAGCACCAACTACAAGCATACGATCGGCACCACCAAGCATAATTGTTTTTGTTGCTTCGCTTATTGCGTGTGTTCCTGCTGCACATGCCGTAACAGAAGATAAATTTGGTCCTCTTAAGCCATGCTCTATTGATATAAAACCTCCAAGCATATTTACAAGAGATGAAGGTATAAAAAATGGAGAAATTCTTCTAGGACCTTTCTCTTCGCAAACAAGTGAATTTTTTTCTATATTTGGAAGTCCACCTATTCCAGAAGCTGAAGATATTCCAAATCTCTCACTATCAAATTCGCCATCAAAAGAAGCGTCTTGCATAGCTTCTTGTGCTGCTTTGATACCAAGATGTATAAATCTATCTGCTTTTTTTACCTCTTTTGGATCCATGACTGTATTTGGATCAAAATCCAAAACTTCAGCTGCTATCTGCACGGATTGCTCTGTTGCATCAAAAAGCTCAATTTTTTTGATTCCACATTTGCCATCCAATATTGCTTTAAAAGAACTTTCTTTATCGTGCCCAAGACTATTTATCATTCCTAGACCTGTTACAACTACTCTTTTCACACTTTCTCCTAATTTTTGCTCTGACTAATGTAAAACAATTTTTACACAAGTCAAATCAATAAACAATCAATAAACTTTTTTTGAAGCCAAGCTCCAAAAAAGGTCTTCAGCAGACGGCTCTCGCGACTAGTCGCTCTTTTTCAACCATCTATTTTATTAATTCGCTTATTTATTGCTCTCTATAAAGTTAATAGCATCAGCTACAGTTGCAATTTTTTCTGCTTGATCATCAGGAATTTCAATATCGAATTTCTCTTCAAGAGCCATAACAAGCTCAACAACATCAAGACTATCAGCACCTAGATCTTCAACAAATTTTGAATCTTCTTTTACTTCATCAGCACTTACATTAAGTTGCTCAACAACTACTTCCTTCACATCATCAAATATTGCCATTTGACACTCCTCGTATTTTTTTATATAGTGACAGCGTATTATAGCCAAAAAATGATAAAGGCTCAAAGACTTATATATAAAAAGTCCTTGTTTTAGCCCTTTATCCAAGAAATATAAAATCTCTTGTTTGGATTATATGCACTGTTGCCACATATAGAACTAGTGTAAAAATTGGTAACATAAAATAATATTACAATCTATCTACTACTTCTATTCCTAAAATTTCCAAACCTTTTTTGATTGTACGAGCAGTAATTGATGACAACATAAGCCTACTCATCTTGACGTTAGCTGGTATATCTTCTTTTAATATCGGGCTTTGTTCATAAAATCTCATAAAGATTGTCGCCAAATCATATAGATAACTAGTTATTGTATGAGGAGTTGCATCATTTGCCGCTCTATTTAAAACATCTTCAAAACTTAAAAGCATAATTGCTAATTTATGTTCAATATCAGATTGCAACTCTACATCACCAGAGATTTCACCGTTAAATTTATTTAAAATACTTTGTATTCTAGCATATGCGTATTGCATATAGAGTGATGTATTGCCATCAAAAGAGAGCATTTTATCCCAATCAAAAATATAATTTGACTCTCTATTGATACTCAAATCACTATATTTTACTGCGCCTATGCCTATCGTTTTTGCTAATCGTTCTATCTCTTCATCAGCAAAATTTGCTCTATCGTTTATAGTATCTTTGGCTCTAATGATAGCTTCATCAAGCAAATCTATGAGCTTAACCGTTCCACCATCTCTAGTTTTAAATGGCTTACCACTCTTGTCCATCATGGTTCCAAAAGCAATATGTTCTAGCAAAACATCATGGTTGCATAATTTGGATTCTTTTGCAGTCCAAAAAACTCCAGCAAAATGTTCACTTTGTCTTGCATCAACTACATAACATATCCTATCAACTTTTAAAACATCATTTCTATAATTTATAGCTGCAAGGTCTGTTGTGGCATAAAGATATCCGCCATCACTTTTTTGCACGATTACTGGAACTTCACTATTTGGTAAAAATATACATTTTGCACCATCACTTACTTTAAGTAATCCACTATTGTCTAATTTTGATATGATTATCGGCAACAAATCATTATAAAAACTTTCAGCCCTTACATCATCTTTTGTAAGATTTATCCCTAGCTTATCATAAACCTCTTCACAATGAGATAGCGATATATCTATAAATTTTTGCCAAAGTTCTAAACAATGCTTATCCCCACTTTGAATTTTTACCACATACTCTCTAGCCTTGTTAGCAAAATTCACATCTTCATCAAATCTCTTTTTAGCTAATTTATAAAAATTCTCTAAATTTTTAAGTTCATCAAAATTACTATTTTGTTGGATCTCTTCAAGATAAGCAATGAGCATACCAAACTGTGTGCCCCAATCGCCTATATGATTTTGACGAATTACATTTTCTCCCAAAAACTCAAACAAATTTGCTAGACTATCTCCTATAATAGTAGATCTCAAATGCCCCACATGCATCTCTTTTGCCATATTTGGTCCAGAATAATCTACAAGTATTGTTTTAGGGTTTTGATTTTTTTCTATCATAAAATTTGTACTTTTAAATATACTAGTTAGTTGACTCTCTAGCCAATTGTTATCTATATGTATATTTACAAATCCTGGTCCTGCGACTTCTACTTTACTTAACATATCGCTATCGATATTTTTAGCCAAAAGAGAAGCTATATCTCTAGGATTGGCTCCAATCTTTTTAGCAACTGCCATTACTCCGTTGTATTGAAAATCTCCAAACTCTGGTTTTGATGCATCGCTTACTGTTATTAATTCTGGGGCAATATCTATTTTACTGAATGCCTCTTGTATTTTATTGTTGATTAATGATTTAAATTTCATATATTGCAATCAAAGTTAATTTGCTAAAGCAAATTAACTTTTTTTTGTAGTTTTGGTTGATTTAGTTGATTTTGTTTCGCTATCTTCAGCTGATGTCAACTCTTTTGTATCATCAGTTTCTTCTTCTTTAACAGCTTCTTTGAAGTCTTTGATACCTTTTCCTAAACCCTTTGCAAGTTCAGGTATTTTTTTTGCTCCAAAAAGAAGTACAATTACAGCTAAAACTATTAGCCAATGACCCATACTAAAAGATCCCATTTAAATTTCCTTTTAATGTTTTATGCAAATTATACACAATTTTTTATCTATTCTGATAAAAAAGTACGATTTATGCCTTATGACTTTTCCCAAGAAAAGATTATTTTATCTATACTCTCATCGCTTAACTTCAATTTTGCCACATTGCAAACAGATATAAACTCATCAGTCGCTCTATCAATATCATCATTTATGATTATATAGTCATACTCTTTTATTGATTTAATCTCTTTTTTTGCATTTTCTAATCTTCTCATGATGGTCTCTTCATTATCAAGAGATCTATTTTTTAGCCTATTTTCTAGCTCAGATAAACTTGGAGGAGTAATAAAAACAGATGTAGTAATTTTGCTTAGTTTTTCTTGAACTAATTTATGTCCTTGCACATCTATATCAAAAATAACCAGTTTACCTTCATTCAGTGCATTTAATACAGGTTTTAGAGATGTCCCATAATAATTATCATGCACTTTGGCATATTCTAAAAAGTTACCTTCTTTTATATCAGCCTCAAACTCTTCTTTTGTAACAAAGAAATACTCTCTACCATTCATCTCTCCTGCTCTTGGCAATCTTGTAGTAGTAGAGATGGAAAAGTAAAAACTACCGATATGTTCACTGGCTTTATTTATAATTGTACTCTTGCCTGCACCACTTGGACCAGATATAACAACTATTGACATTATTGTTCTTTTATTTCTATATTGAGTCTGATATTCGAATCTTTTAGAAATTTTTTTAATTTTTTAGGCTTCATGCTCAAAATAGCCTCTATTAAATTTTCCTCTTTTGTTTGTGAATTTTTATCAAATATATAGCTAATATTGTCTTTATACTTTTTTTTGGTTTTAGTAGGTTCATTAGAATTTAATACATTATCATTCCAATCTTGGATAACTTCATTGCCATCTAATAACTCTTGTATCTTTTCAACCTCTCCTTTGTCTAAAATGGCAGTTTTTAGCTCATCATTAAACGAATTTATAGCCTCTAAAATATTTGATGGCAAAAAAGGTTTTTGGATAACTAGAGCATTGGCATTTAGTTTTTTATAATCATCAACAAGATGTTTTGTAGATAAAATTATGCATGGTTTATTATCATATCCTAGCCATTCATTATCATTTAAAAGAGGATCGTCCAATATCATTAAATCAAATTCTTCATTTGAGTAATCAGAATGATTAATTATTTTATATGAATGTGTGGTATCTTTTAAAGCATATGCCAACAACTCTGAAACGACAGGACTTTTATTGATTACTAAAATTTTCATATGCTATCACCTATAAGTTTTGATATATTGTAATATAAGTTTGATTAAATATGAGTATGGTACACCCAAGAGGATTCGAACCTCTGACCTACGGTACCGCAAACCGTTGCTCTATCCAGCTGAGCTATGAGTGCAAGAGATAAAGATGGAATTATATCAAAATAGGATTAAAAAAGAAAATCCCCATGCAAGGGGGAGAAAAATGCATAGGGAAAATAAATTGGGGAGTATATATTTAACTTAAATTCTTACCAGTTAACTTCAGCAGTTAGCATAATTGAATCATTGTCAAGTGTTTTTGTGCCTGTACCATCTTCTTTTTCTTCACTTAGGTAGTTTGCAATAAATTTAACATTTTTATTGTAGCTATAAGCAACACCAGCTAACCAACCATTCATTTCTACATCATTGTCATAATCATAGCTATTATACATACCAACTAAACTAAAGTCTGGCATAAATCTATATTCGCCATTGAA
>FAXN01000064.1 GCA_001493195.1 Sulfurovum sp. enrichment culture clone C5
TTTTTGTTCATGGGTTTGGGCAAGAGAGCCAATGGCTTACGTGGGCGTATAAAAA
This sequence comes from Sulfurovum sp. enrichment culture clone C5, assembly GCA_001493195.1. GTDB lineage: Bacteria > Campylobacterota > Campylobacteria > Campylobacterales > Sulfurovaceae > BN30871. The sequence goes on from FAXN01000064.1 coordinate 56, forward strand.
TGGTGGAAATGATAATGCCATAATATCAGATGCCATAGAGCCTACTTACGGTGCAGCAATAATGCATGAAACAAATGTTGAAATAAGAAAGGTGTGAGAAGATGGCAAATTATGCAATGGTATTAAATTTTCAAAATTGTATCGACTGTATGGCATGTGAAGCAGCTTGTAAAGAAGAGAATGGAATTCAACTAGGAATAGACAAAAAAAGAATTTGGGTGGGAATAACAGAGGATAGTATATTTGGAAGACCCTATGTAAACTTTTATCCATCGCAATGCAATCATTGTCAAGATGCTCCATGTGTAGAAGTATGTCCAACTGGAGCTAGCTACTTTGCCGAGGGTGGACTGGTGATGGTTGAACAAGAGAAGTGCATATTGTGTAAAGGCTGCATGGAAGCATGCCCATATGATGCTAGATTTGTCAATGATAAGACAGTAGCTGTAGATAAGTGTACATTTTGTTATGATACTAGGATTTCTAGAGGAGAGACAACAACAGCTTGTCAAGCGACATGTCCCACAAAGGTCAGAACCTTTGGAGATTTAGATTCAGAGGACGGAGAGATTGTAAAACTTCTTAAAGAAAGAAGATTTTTTGTATTAAAAGAAGAAGAGCACACTGTACCAAAGCTACTATATCTAGTACCAGAAGACGAAAATACAGCACTTAATTCTATTGGACACAAAACAAAAATTTATACATGGAACGAGTTCAAGCCTCTTATAGAAAAAGCAACAGCCAAAAGGAGACCTCAATGGAAAAAAGTCAAATAGCAGGATTGCATATAAATCAATTCAGTTTAAAAGATTTTCTTTTAAGCAAAAGTATGATTTTGCCATATATTTTATTGGCATTAGGGCTTTGGGGGCTTTGTGATGTATATTCTCAAAGATATTTTCTATCAGCCATCAATGCACATGATATGGCTATAAATCCACAAAGTAAAGAAGTTTTAAATGGACTAAAGGAAGTTATTTGGGGAGAAGGTGGAGAGGTTAAGAGAGAGGCTCCTTGGACTTTGTATATTGTTAACTATATGTATATGGTGTATAGCGGAAGTGGCATCATATTTTTGGTAGCATTAGCAGAGCTTTTAAATATAGATATTATCAAAAAAACAGCAGCAGGATTTATGACCTTAGGACTTGCTATGATTTTTGGCGGACTTTTTACGATAGCAGTAGATTTGAATATTTTGCATATGCACTGGATGTTTTTAAGCCCACACTTTACTGCTGGAATGTGGCTAATGTTGCCACTGTATATTATATATATTCCATTTGTTATGTTTGAAATATATCTTTTAATTACCGATAGATATGATATAGCCAAAAAATTAGCCGTGCCTATTTTGCTTTTGAGTATAGTTGTTGACATTATCGAATATTATATTCAAGCAAGACTATTTTATATGAATACAGCAAGACACTTATGGACAACATATCCTATGTTGACTGTATACTTTATTGTCTCTTCTTTTGTCGCAAGTTCTGGGCTGATGATGCTTTATTCGATGATTACGTACAAAGACTCATTAAAAGAGAAGTTATCAGATCTTTTAGACTATTTGGTTGGAGTAGCTTTGTATTCGATGGTTATACTTGGAGCATACGAAGCTACCGCTTATTTGTTTATAGACAAAGCTTGGGGTGGAGTGATGTTATTTGGTGAATTTAAATTTTACTTTTTTGCTTATATAATAGCAGCGGTTGGTATACCATTTGTTATCCTGTTTAGAAGAACACACTCAATTTTTTGGATAACTGTTGCCTCTATATTTATCATATGTGGTACATATCTAGGAAGAATAATGTTTGTTTATGGTGGTAATGCTTTTCCGATGAGTGATAGTTTTGGAACAGGATTTCAAAAATATGGAGAGTACGAGCCTATAAAAGATTATATATTTTTCTTGCCACACTACAGCGAAATATTGATTATATTAGGTTCTATAGGTGTTGTTATGATTGTTTATAAAACTATAGAAGCACTTTTTTCTATTAGTAAATTAAATAACCATTAAAATTATTTTACTCCACAATTAAAAAATTGGATTTGAATTTATATTTTAATTTATTTTATAAATTTTAAATTAATATATATTATGGGGCAGAGCATTTTAAAGTAAATATATTGCTATTCTTATAATAAATTGCTTGATAAGGGCATCTATGATAATGATACGATTTGATACACGGTAATTAAAATGACGTTTAAACTCAATATAATAAGCGTAATTTATCTTTTTCATAAGCAAAATTTTGTATAATCCCACACAGCTTATCCATTAAATGTTAATCAAACATTAATT
>FAXN01000065.1 GCA_001493195.1 Sulfurovum sp. enrichment culture clone C5
CCACCAGCACCAAGTATCTTGATATGAGGATAATGTTTGTTTTTGAAAGATACAACTTCTTTTATAACTTCAAGAGAGGTTTTATCCATCTGCAATACATCTGCCCCCTTTTCCATTAGTTTTATAGCATCATCAAAATTTCTAGGCTCTACAACTATTTTCTTTTCTAGAGCTTTTATTTTTATTTCCTGTAAAGCTTTATAAAAAACTTCATTAGTATCATATATTTTTCGGTGATGATCAAAAAATAGAACAGTTTCGCTAAGCCCAAGCCTATGAGGCATAGCCCCTCCGCACATGATGGATTTTATACAAAATCTTTTTGCAAATGGAAAATGTTTTCTAGTTACTAATAATTCACAATGTGGATTTATACTTGCAATTTCTTGTTTCATTTCATAAGCGTATGTGGCTATTTTGCATGAATATTCTAGCATAAGTTGAGCAGATCGCCAAGCGCTTTGGACATTTTCATAATCCCCACTAAACTCAAGCAGGATATCGCCTCGTTTTGCAACTGCTTTTGATGGAAGGACAAAGTTTACTTCGCAACCGATAAGTTGAGCTACTCTCGATGCCTCTTCGCTACAAGCAACCATAACATCTTCTCTTGTAAAAATTTGCAATTTAGCTTTTTTGTTTGAAACATCTTGCAGAGTAGTCGTGAGATCAAAATATGGTACATCTTCTTTGATATATTCTAATAATTCGTTGTCGTTTAGTTTAAACATATAATTCCTGTTTTATTTTTTAATTATCCAAGATAACATAACCCATTTTATAAAGCTTGTATCTCTTTTAAAATTATAGGTTTTTTGGAAATATTTTTTTATGTCTATCTTTTCATTGTCATCAAGATTTTTTAGGCTCATTTGTACTTTTTCGAAAAACAGATCTTCTGTTTTTGCTAAAAATCTTTTATTTTCTCTGTGAATAAAATCTATTTTTGCACATACTCCCATCGATTCTAATATATTTACTATAAAAGACTTGTCCAATTTTGGATTAATATGTTTTTGCAACTGAGTTAAAATGCTTTCTTCTCTAAATTCATTATCCATAGAGAGATTTACACAAAATCTATTTTCCAAACCATTATCGAGTTTTAGCATAGAGTTTTTTATAAGTTCTATGTCCTCTTCTTTTGAAGAGACAATTATATCAAATTGATATAAATTATTCCATTCATCATTCCAATTATCATCTAAGGTTGTAATTTTATTTAAGTTATTGAAATTGCAGTTATTGATAAAATGCTCAGTTGTACCAAAACGATAGTCATCATTAGCGTATAGATATTTAAATTTAGGAGCAACGCTTTTGTTCTCCAACGAAGAAGAAATAGCACTCGCATCTATTATATTTATTTTTAGAATAAACTCTTTTTGGATATGGTTGTTTTTAATTTTATTGTTACTAGAAATAAGCTGTTGTGATTTGTTGCGATTTGTTTTTAAATCAACAAGCTTCTCAACATCAAGTATTTCTAAATTTGTTTTTGCAAAACTCATTTTTTACCTTTCGTCTATATTATCATTAAGCCAGTTTATTCAATTTATTTTCCATGAAATAAAAGCCCAAGTAAATGGTTTAGGCAAACGATTTTTTTTAGCAATAAATTTCTCATAATACTCATGAGCTTTGAGCTGTTGGGTTTCGTCCAGTTCATGAACACTCCAAATAAGCGAAGATACAAATTCATCAGCTGATGAGTAGTTAACAGACGCTCTTTGAGTATCTATATAGTCAACATGAGGCAAATAACCTTTTTTATAAAGCAATATAGGTATGTACCAAAAGTCCGGTTTTGTAACTATTTTTTTCCCAATATAATCAAGAATATTCATATCCACAAAACTCCCCCCTGCTTTATATGTTACATAACATGCTTTTGTGGCTTGAGATGAGATTTTTGTTAACGCTATATCGATATCTTGTACCTCAATACTACGAGATGCAACAACGATATCTACTTTTGGCAAGATACTCCAATCGTCTTCCCAGCTTAAAAGGTATGTGTTTATATTTGTTACACCCTCTTTTTTGGCATATTCTTTAAGTTCTTCAAGCATTTTTTCTGAAAAATCAATAGCTATAACTTTTTTTACTTTTTTAGCTAGAGGAACCGCGAGTGTCCCTGGACCACATCCTATATCAAGAATTACCTCATCGCCAGTTAATTCCATTCTCGATATAAAATCATTTACATATGGGCTATTTAGTGCAGTTGTTGCCATATCTTTAGATTTTTCATCCCAGTCTTTACTGTTTTTGCCTTTAAAATTAGTAGCTTTTTTATGCTCTTGATACATTTTGGCAAAATCAATTTTTTCTAAAAACATTTATTGTCCTTGTTATTTTATTGGGAAAAATACAGGGGTACTATCAAAACCTTCAATTCTAAAGTTTTTGATAATTTGCTGTGTTTTTTTCGAGGTAAGAAATTCTAGAAGTTTTTTTGCATTCTGATATCTTTCTGTACCTATGTATTTTTTTGTTCCTATCGCCACAAGATACGGACGACGGAGTTTTTTATCATCAAATATAAAGCCTTGCATATTTGAATTGTGTTGTTTTTGCATTAGAAAAGGGATAACACCATAGAAAGTATATCCTTTTAGTTTTGCAACATCGTCTAAAAAACCATATTTAGTGGTGACAAGATGGATTTGACTTGGAGCTAACTTGTAAGAAGAACTTACATCGTTAAAAACTTCAAATGTTCCACCGCTAGCATGTATAAGGACAGGGGAATTGGATTTGATAATTTTTTTCATAGCGTCATCTAGCGAATCATTATTATTAATTTTTGCTGGGTTAGAAAGATCTCCAACTAACATTTGAGAATTGCGCACCCATGGAGTTAGATTTTCTACTATTCCATCAGCCGCCAAATCAACCATTGTGTCACTTGAGTGCATTGTGACTAAGTCTACCTCATGAGAGCGAACATATATATCTAGTTCATGTTTTGGGCCAGAAACTACTACTTCTACAGGAATATGGTAAGTCTTTTCAAACTCTTGGACAATCTTTTCCCACATTCCGCTCATTGTCATTCCTCCTATGACAGCTACACGCAAAGCAGGTTCTTGTTTTGCGTGTAGTAAAGCCGAAGAAAAACAAAAAAACAAAATATATATAATAATAGTACGCATTAGAATTTATACCCCACATTAAAGAAAAATTCACGCCCTGCCATTGGGAATGCCATATCATAACGATATAGTTTATCGGTGAGGTTTTTAACTCCTACTTCTGTGGTGACATTAGTGGTTGGTCTATAAATGGCTTTTATGTCAAATATTGTAAATGTAGGATTTATAACATAAGTTCCATCAAGTTTTTGTTCATATGCTCCTTTACGAAACTTCATGTCACCATAAAGAGATATGTCTGAGCCAATGTCAAATTCAGCATATGTAAATAACTGGTGTTTTGGAACATCTATGCGTTTAATGTTTTCATCTGTTCTATTTTCAACAGATATATATGTATAGTTTCCTCCTACCTCTAAAATATCGGTTTTATAATTTAATTCTGCTTCTAAGCCATAATGGTTAAAACTTCCTACATTTTGATTTTGATAATAGGCGGTATTTAGAGGGTATACTACGCTTTGTATTGCATCATCAACACGAGTAAAAAAGCCATTCAATTTACCAGAAAATGCCCCTATACTTTTTTGATAACTTAATTCATAGTGAGTAGCTAATTCATTTTCCAAATCAGGATTTGGAACATAAGAGTTAAATTTACGAGAATATCGATCCTTCATAGAAGGCATATATGTTTTGCAAGATATGCTAGCTCGTATTTTAGATGTCGGATCTAGTGTATATATAAGTGCAGCTTGTGGATTAAATGCACTTTGACTCTCCAAAGCAAGCATATCTAGATAAGCCGTGTTCGTATCGTAAATTTTATCTCCCTCTCTAATGTCATAACTTATCCCGCCAAGAAGTTGCCATTTTGGAGACAGGGTATATACATCCTCGATACCAAATGAAATGGTGTGGTCTTCATAGTTTTCGCTTAGGGTTGCCACATTTGTTGTTTTGCTTATATCATAACCTTTGTGCGAATCTTTTTTATAGTTTGCCGAAGTGGTTAAAGTATGATTGCCCAGCTCTACTCCATACTCAAGATGTGTTCCTATGCTATAATCATCATATTTGCTTTTAAAGGATGAGTTTTTAGTCATTGTAGAATATGTTGCATCATCATAACCATATAGAGAGTTTTTAAACGTATCATGATACACAAGAGCTTTTATATATCCATTACTTAAATTTTTTTGTCCATTTATAAATATGGTTTCTTTATCCCAATATGGCCAATCCCAATATTTTGTTTTACTAAATGTTACATCTGTCGCTGGTGGCTGTTGTTTTTCTCCATTTTGCTTTGCATATCCTATGGCAATTTCGCTTCCATCATCCGTAATATACCCTGTTTTAAAACTAACTTTATAGTCTTTTGCCTCTGAGCGTAAACGATTGCCTTTAGGTTGAGAAGATGTGCCACCATAATTATCACTTAATCTAAAATGATCTTGATTGCTATATACTGCACCTAATTGAGCATAAATATGATCTTGTTTTGTTCCAATATTGATAGACTCCACATGACGAGACATTGAGCCATCACTATCAAGCACAACCCCTGTTTTTATTTCTCCTTCAAATGCTTTGGTTGGTTTTTTTGATATAACATTGATAGCTCCACCCATCGTATTTGCTCCATAAGCTATAGAAGAATAGCCTTTGGAAACATCTATCTGTGCTATGTCGGCGGTTAAAAAACGACCATAATCAAAATTACCATCATATGGAACATAGATAGGAATACCATCTATAAAGACTCCTATACGCTTAGAATCAAATCCCCTAATATACAAAGTAGACTCATTGCGTCCTCCTTGTGTATCTTGGTTGATACCGCTTATATTATCAAGGGCATCTGAAATATTTTCAGAATTGTGCTGTGCAATTTCTTCTGAAGTTATGGTTTTTTCAAATAAGCTATCTTCTGTAGAACCATCCAAGACATTAATCTGCCCCAAGGTAAAAGTATCAGCCAATGCTACCGAAGCAGCAATCGAGAGAATAAGTAAGTGCTTATTCATAGTTTGTCCTTCATTTTAACTTTCATTTTTTATACCCCTAGTTCTTTTTTAACACTACTCCAATAATGACGCTTAATACCATCCATTGTTGTGCGTCTATTGATCATACGGATAGAAAGTGCTTCAATCCAATTCCAAAACTCTTCTAAATGTTCTTTTGGAAAACTTATCTCTTTGAGTGTTTTTTTATACATTGCAAGCCAAATTTCACGATCACTTTCATCTATCGGAACAGTAAAATGACGCATTCTTAGATGAAATCCTCCGTGTTGTTTTGTAAATATAGGTTCCCCGCCTAAAGCCTCTACAAACAAATCAGCACTTTTATCTACAGCCATTTTAAAACCATCTTCATCTTGAGGAAAGATATTTCCAACTTTTGTTTTTGCCAGTAAACGATGATGATGCCAAACCATTTCTCGTATCCTATCTTCCCCAATAGCTTTGAAAATTTTATTGGATGGGAATGGAACAGGAGGATATATGACATCTATCATAGCATCCACTATCCTAATTTCATCACCACCAAAATTGGGCTTGCTAGCATTTGCAGCCATATTTGCTACCTGCGTAAAAGATTTTATATCTCCATGTTGACAACTGTTGTTTTCTTTTGTTTCACTCATTACGTCCCTTTAAATTTATTTTATTCGTTATACACAAAATAATATAACGGTTATTATACATTTTTTGTTCCTTATTGTAAATAAGGTCTAATTTTTGTATTAAAATCTTCTAACATCAAACAGTTTTGCTCAAAATCACTTGACGATGGTTTTAAGATCAAATGTATATTTGGCAACCATTTTTGTAGAGTATGGATAGTGTCGATACATTGTGATGGTGTTCCTAAGATGGCATTATCAAAGAATTTTTGCCCATCAAAAAATACTTCACGTTCTTTAAGTATGGCATCATAATTTTCACGATTCCACTTAGGAGCTGGAACTTCAGAAGAAGCAGCACGCATTGATTTAACAAAGTGATCTATGGATGGGCGAACAATACGGCAAGCATCATCATATGTGTCAGATATACAAAAAACACGCATCAATACAATCTTTGGCACAAACCCAGCGATAGAGAGATATAGGTTTTGTGCATTTATGCAATCTTCTAAGCTAGCACCTTGTGACATCAATAGTCCATATCCATTTTGAGCAGCAAATCTGATTGTGTCAGAATTGGCAAAAGTGGCAACAAAAAAAGGAATTCGTTTTTGTATGGGTTTTGGATGTAAAACAACATCTTTAAATGATGCAAATGTACCATCAAAATATGGATTTGGGAAATGTAAAAGATTATCAACTGCTTGTGTAATTTCAAACATAGCATTACGCAGACTTTCAGGATCTCGGTTAAAATGTTTATTGTCTGGGGCAAATCCGCCTTTTGCAAAGCCAGCATCAATCCTTCCATTGGAGAGATTATCCAATACTGAAATGCTTTCAGCCAATCGCACTGGATGATAAAAAGGGGCAAGAAAACCCGCGGTTCCTAGTCGTATATTGTTTGTTTTTGCTATCGCGTATGCTATCATCACAGCAGGATCTGGTATGACACTAAAACCATTAAAATGATGTTCGCCAAACCATGCTTCGTCAAAACCAAGTTTATCGGCAAGCTCCACAAGTCTTAATTGATTCATAATACTTTTTTGTACTGTGTCTTCAAAGTGTTCGGTGAGACAAAAAATTCCTATTTTCATTAATATTCCTTATTTGGTAATAATAGTCCAAAATCCACTATCATCGTTTACAAGCTCATAGCCTATCGGATTAAGCGATGCAAGTATGCTAGGCAAGGCATCTCTCTCTGGTTTAAGTCTGTCTTTAAATGAATTACGCCAGTCTGGATTGTTTTCACTCATCGTTTTGACAATATCTTCTCTTAGTTGGGCATTACCAAATCCACCACCAATATATGTCATGCCTCCAGGCTTCAATACACGTATTATTTCACTGTATGCCTTATACCAATCATCCCAAAAGGGAGAAGATCCCCTGCTAATTACGATATCTACACTTTCGTCTTTGAGAGGGATGGCGTGAATATCTCCTTGCAAAAAAGTACTTCTATTGCCAATATTTTCATCATTAGCATATCCTTTTGCGAGTTCTAACATCTCGTCAGATTGATCAAAAAAAGTAATATCCAGATTTGTAATTCTAGCTATGGCTCGTCCTAATGCTCCTGTACCACAACCAGCATCTAGACATTTGCCACTTTTTATGGCCGTTTTTGTGACTATTTGTTCCGCAATAATAGGATATATCGGGGCAAATACCTCTCGTACTATTCGATCAAAACTTTGAGGATTCGTTGCGCCTTTCATTTTGTCTCCTTGTAAAAAATTTGTTTTAGTTTTTTAAATGATATAGCTTTCATACACTAAATGCACCTTTTGTTGAAAAAGTGTTCCATGTATGGCGTTCTAAAATCATTGTAAAAATCTTTGATACATCATGATTGTTTTCCGCGGCTATATTTTCTATTGTGTTATTTAGCTCACATCTATATATTTTCTTTTGCAATAATATAGGCATGATAGTTGCTTTGTCTACTTCGAAAAAATCACAAATTTCTTGTAATGATTTTTTCTTTAGAGCATTTGGAAGTAACTGAGATTCACAAGTAGAGGCATATTCTTTTCTTGTCGCGATGTAATACATTGATTTAAAAAGTCTTGCAAATCTTCTTCTCATTAAAAAAAGATGAAAACAAAGAGCAGTCAAAAAAACAATACCAGCACTGTAATGCCACAATATTAGCTCAATGTTATATCCAAGTATTTTATTTATTGTAATAGTTACCAACACAGTGATAACACAAGATAGCATTATAGCAACAGTTGTGGCTTTGAGTATTAAGATTTTATTGTTCATCTTTTCTCCTTATATTTTATTTGTTGGATATAGTATTTCTTGAACTTGTTTGTCAGTTAGTGAAATACCCATAAATAGTTGATAAAAACCCCTAGTCTCTTTTTTGATATCAATTTTATATTCATTGGGATAAAGTTTACTCATTAACCATTTTAAACCCATTATGCGCATAAATGATGGTGGACGGTCAAACCAATTAAATGGAGCTTTTGGAATCAAATAAACTCTTTTGTTTTTTACAGCAGATATATTTGACCATATAGAAATATTCTTGATTTTGTCATAAAACATTTTTTCTTGAACGATTATCACATCTGGATTATAAGCCAAGACAGTTTCCATAGATACTTTCTCTAGTCCTTTGTGGTTCGAAGTATGGCATCTATGAACATTTACATCTCCAGCAAGTTTGAGCAATTCAACATGTATAGCATCATCGCACTCTGTACTAAGTCCGTCCAAGCCTTCTGCATAGTAAACTTTTGGTCTTTTTTTCACAGGAACCTTTGCAACAACATTTTGAGTATCAGTAAAAGTTTTTTGAGCATAAGAAGCAAGCTTATCCCCTCTTTCTTTTTTATTTAGGACATTACCTAAAAATCTAAATATTTTAGGATAGTCTTTTATGTTTTCATCTACTGCATATATAAATGGAACATTTAGGATTTTTAGTTTTTGAGCCTCTTTATCATTAAATTCATTTTGATGTGACCACATTAAAATCAAATCAGGGCGTGATGCTAACAGTATTTCCATGTTTGCACTTTGTCCAGCACCAAATACCCGCCCTATTGTGGGCAAGGTTTTCATTTTTTTATGGAGATATGGATAGTCGTTTTTATTTATATCAAAAATCCACCCAGCTAAAATGGATGGGTCCATAGCGTATAAAGCATAAGATCCGTATGGAGAAGGAGCATAAACTTTTTTAGGATTTTGTGGGATTTCCACTTTGCGTCCTGTCATGTCAATAATTTCTTTCGCCATCACTTCACCTGTTGCAATCAAAAATATTAGAGATATTAAAGTAATTATTTTAGTATTTTTTTTCATATTAGAACTCCGCTCTTAGTTCTAAACCAAGCGTTCGCCCACGATCATAATAGTATCCAGTAGTGTAACGCGTTGCATATCGTTCATTGCCTAGGTTGCGACCATATAGTTTTCCAGTTACGATAAAGTTATTGAATGCAAAATCTTTTTCTATATTTGCATCTACGCTAGTATAACCACCCAAATTGACATTATAAGCTACTCCCATGGCACTAGTTGATTGATTCCATTCATCTATGTTTTTAGCAGAGACATTAAAACGATAATTATTCCATGAATGGCTTAAAAGAGCAGTAAAACTATTTTTTGCAGTTTCTATTCCTACAGTATCAGTTGTTACACCGTTAACTGTATTTGAATTATCCAGCATGTGTGTCCACCCAAATTGATAGTTAGTATTTGAGCCAATATTTCCTTTTATAGCTAGTTCAATACCACGACGATGAGCGTCTGATTCTGTATAATAATAATAAACATTGCCATCAGTATCAGTATAAGTATTAGTTGTTGCTGATTTTTGATTTTTGATATCTACATCAAACCAAGTTAGTGTAGGTTTAAAATATGGCGCTATTGACGCTTCTAAGGAAACTTCAACACGATCTTGTTTTTCAGGGTGAAGAGGATCACCACTTTGTGTTGCTAGATCAAAATCACCAGATGTTCCTTCGTCTCCTTTAAAATAACGACCGCTTAATGTAAATGTATTATTAATATGCCACAAAGCACCAGCAGCTATTATGGTTGCTGGCGCCATATCAACATCATTGTTTGCATCATTGTTCGTTGCTTTTGTGCTAGAGTAGTTTATGTGCTTCATATCTCTACGATATCCAGCATCTAAAACCACTTTTCCATCATATAGTTTTTGTTCTACAGAAGCAGACCATCCCTTTACGCTTGTATCAAAACGATTATAACTACTACTTAGATTTGGACCAAAGCCTTTACTGTTTGAAAGCTGTCCTCCAAGCTGTATAAGAGTATTGCCAAAGGTCGCATTGTGACGCAAACTATATGATCTTGTATTTTCTTCATAATGTTTTTCGACATGTGATGTGTTTGCAAAATTTTCATTTATTTCGGTTTGTTGATAATTTACTTTGCCAAGAGAAAAAAGAGTAATTTGATTTTCATTCCATTTCATACTCATATCAGCTGAATATATAGATGTTTTTAAAGGATCATAATACCATTTAGAATTATCCAATACTCCAGCAACCGTAACCCCCCGTTGCATTTCAAAACTACCACTATCTTTATATCCCATCAAATTAAGATTAAATCTACCGACATTAAATCCACCATTAATCATTCCAGCATCAGCATCGCTTCCATCAAACCAGCTATCTTTACTCGGACGATCATAAGTAGAAGCCATAGCACTTATATAGCCGCCATCAGATGAGTTTTTAGATGTAAATCTAGTTCCAAGATATACATCTTGACCATGTGCTGTAGGTTGAGAGTTTGCTTTTTCTACATATGTAGAGATAGAGCCTCCAGTTTCTTTTGGCTGTTTAGTTCTAATGATAATAAAACCAGTATTTATCCCAGAGCCACTATTTGATGCACCTATTCCGATAGAAGGGGCAAGGGATAGTGCCGTAGAACCCCGTACAATTTGAATTTCTTCGATAGCAGCCATTGGGATTTTTTGTAAAATACGATCAGCAGAAGCAGGTAGTATGACACCATCAAGAATATATGTGATGTTTCCTCCACCGCGAATATTGAGAAAATAAGGGTGTTTCCGCCCTTGATATGTGGCGTCAACCCCAGTCGCTTTATCTAAAAGATCAAAAAAGTTTTTCGGAGCATATGCATCAATTTCTTTTTGAGTTAGCACCTGAGTACCAGCTTGAGCAGTTGACTCTACACGATACAAATTAGTGACGCTATCTAGTTTCAAGTCATCCCTTTTGTTTGCCGTAGAGTTACTGTCGGCTTTTACTTCTATGGTTGCTAAATATTTATAAACACTTGTTTCGTTTGCTTGCAGTGCAATTGTTGAACAGAGAAATGCAGCTGTTACAGGGCTTATAAAAGCATTTTTTGTTGATATCCATTTTATATTCATTGTTTTACTCCTTGTTTTGAATATTATTTTGGTTATATAAAATTATATATAACGGTTATTATACATTTTTTGTTCCTTGGCACTTCATATTTTAAGTTTTAAAAACAGGAATGCATCGTGTATGCTCACCATGCTCTATAAAATCAGCCTCTACACCATAAACACTACTAATCATATCAGGGTTGATAACATCTTTTGGATTGCCATTTGAGATGATTTTCCCACCATTCATTACAACAACACGACTTGAAACCATCAGAGCATGATCTGGATAATGTGTAGTTTTTAAGAAAGTGTAGCCTTGGTCGCTTAATGTTGAAATTGTTTCAAGTAAGCGAATTTGATTGCCATAGTCTAGTCCAGAAACAGGTTCATCCATGATAAATGTATCCACCTCTTGTGTAAATGCACGAGCAAGAAGAACCATTTGTTTTTGTCCACCGCTGAGCTGCCCAAAAGCTTTGTTTGCAAGACTTTCTATACCAATTTTACGCATAGCTTCATGTGCGATGTCATAGTCTTTTTTTGACGGCATCCCAAAAAATCCTAACTTGCTTACCCTTCCCATCATCACCATTTCTAGTACAGAATAATTGAATGGAACATTATGGTATTGAGGAATATATGCTACATGAGATGCAATTTCTTTATGCGTTGCTTTTTTAATATTTTTTTTATTTAACCATATTTCACCACTATTAGCGTGTATCAATTTGAGCATTAGTTTGATAAGAGTGCTTTTCCCGCATCCATTCGGACCAAGCAGACTTACCACTTCTCCACGATTGATATGAAAGTTGATACCATCAAGTATCTTATTTTTAGAATAAGCAAAATGTAAATCTTTTATAGCGATAATTGAATTTAATTCCATGCTGCCCTCGCATTTTTAAGTACTATTATAAATATAGGTATGCCTATAAGAGATGTTAAAATACCTATAGGAATCTCTACACTAAATGCTAAACGAGAGATTGAGTCTGCTAATAATAAGAAAATAGCCCCAACTAATGCAGAAAGAGGAATTAATAATTTATGAGAAGGACCAACCGCCATACGAACTATATGTGGTATAATTAACCCAACCCACCCTATCATTCCAGCCATAACGACAGACAAAGAACTTGCTAAGGTAGCTAAAATAATGGCACAAAAACGCACCAAAGATACATTTATACCAAGTGCTTTAGCCTCTTCATCCCCAAGGCTTAAAAGGTCAAAGTATTTAGAAAGAGCAATCATACCAGCAATACTAAGTAACATAGGGATGCTAACATAAAGCACTCCGGATAAATCAGCCATCGTTAAACTCCCCATAAGCCAGTAAACAATTGCAGGAAGTGTACTATATGGATCTGCAACATATTTGACAACAGAAAGAAGTGCGGTAAATAGTGATCCACTAATAACACCACCCAAAACCAACATAATTGTAGAACGAGAATTTGTAACCATCGAGCCAACTAAGACAGCAACGCCAACGGCAACAAATCCAAAAATAAATGCAAGAGCTTGCACTATATACCATTGTTCGCTAATTAGCATTCCAAGTGCTGCACCAAATGATGCTCCTGCAAGAACTCCTAAAATACCAGGAGAAACAAGAGGGTTTACAAACATTGCTTGAAAAGAAGCCCCAGATACTGCCAAAGAAGCCCCGATTAAAATGGCCAGAAGTATTCGTGGAAGACGAATTTGAAGAATGATATTGTCCAAAAGTGTATAAGTATCATTTTCGACCCCTCCAAATAGTTTGAAATCCAGATAACCAATAAATGTAGAAAAATCAATCGGATATTGACCCCATAAAAGAGATACTATAGTAATAATAATTAAAACGGCCAACGCACTGCCAATTATTCCTAAGGCTTTAAAATTTTTCATCATGTACCTTAAAACTTCATATTTATACCACAGTAAACTCCAAGTGGAGCCCCTGTTTGGTAAGTGCTAGAAGTGCCAGACGATGCTAAAACATTGTCTGCTGCATTTATAGTGGCAATATATTCTTGATCTGTTAGATTGGTTACAGTCAAATTAAGCATAGTATCTTTAGAGCCGAGGAAACTACCCATATCATATGCTATGTCAAAATCCACTACCGTGTAACTATCTATTTTTTGGGTATTTGCAACATCGCCCCATCTGCTAGAAGAGTAACGCAAGCTAGGAGTAAACGCCCAATCTCCCAAATGGTAAGAGACGGCTGCTTTTGCCATATATTTTGGTGCATCTGGTAATTGTTTGCCATCTGTTTGAACGGTTGCAGTCGAAGAGCTTTGGAAATCTTGAGTAAAATTATATCTATTGTAAGACAGACCAACTAAAAAGTTTAGATTGTCAATTATATCACCATATGCTGATAATTCAGCCCCATAACCTAAAGCATCTCCAACATTCGCAGGATAATTCACATTATATGTTGGGTCATAAATATTGGCTTGTTTGTTTTTAACAAATGAAACAAAAACATTTGGGTTTATCGTGATATTTCCTATTTTTGTTTTGACACCTATATCTATATTATCTGAAGTTTCAAGCTCAAGGGTATCCCACAAATTTTGAAGAGAAACACCTTGACCAACAAAAGTTGCACGATTAGATACATAGGTTGGGAATAAATTAACATCAAAACCATACGTTCTTGAATAATCAATATAACCAGTAGTTGATGGAGTAAATTCATATCCTAGATATAATGAAGGAATGAGCGTATGGAATGTTTTTGCATCTACGCTTGCCCATGTGTCTAATGTTCCATTAGCAATAGCGGTACCATAGTCTGGACTAGTAGAAGAGTTAGTACCATAGGTATAGCTATTTAAAGCACCTATTTTAAATGACTGATATTGCAAACCAGTAGAATAGTTAAAATTACCTATTTTTCCACTAATTTCAGCAAATGGAGCTTGTAATACATGATAGTCATTGTCTGCCAGGAGACCATATCCATCATAAACAAGAGCCCCACCAACAACTCTATATTTTACTTGTTCAACGGGAGGTCCAGGAGGCAGTTGTTTGTGATACCAATATCCAACTTTTGTTTTTAAAGCTTCAGAAAATGTATGTTCATATTCTGCTGTTGCACCGAAGAGATCATGATCAATCTTCCAGTCTAAAACACGGTTTTGTGCCGCAGAGGACTTAGTGTTTGAGTACCAGTAATCGCCTTTGTCTTTTTTATAATAAGGCTTTATAGTAATTTTATCCTCAGTTGTTGGTTTGTATTCAATTTCCCCCATCAAAGCAGTAGTGTTAAAATTTTGTTTATTCCAATCATAATAATCTACATCATTGTCGCTTGTTGGATGCGTTGTACTAAAATCTTTATTAAAGTTTAACCCTAAGTTGCTTGCTTGTGCATATGATAGATTATAATAATTATGATGATCATTAGAGTTATAAATGGCAAAAAGTTTAGCTTTTAATTTATCGTTTGGTTCATATTTTAAACCAAGCATCGCATTTTCTCTTTCTAATTCCCCTTCGCCTTTGTTTTTATCATTTGATAGATAAGAAAAAGAACCAAATGCACTTATATCCCCCACTTTACCAGAATCTACACGCAAAAATGTTCTCATAAAATTATCGCTTCCAAAAGACTGAGAAAATATACCTCCAAAAGTTTCGCTTGGCTCTAAAAGGTTAATATCAACTTTTCCTATTAGGCTTGAGAAACCCAAGTTTTTATTTATCGGCAAGTACCCTTTATATAAATCTATGGAGTCAGCATTTTCCATATCTACCATTTCTTTGCCACCACCAGGGTTGCTTGATATTGGCATCCCATTAACCATAAAAACTCCCCCTGGACCAGACTGGGATTTTCCTCTAATGCGGATTGGATCATGATAAGAAGGTTCGTTTGATCCTGATTGATCTACGGGAGTAAAGTTTACAGAAGGAGAATATTGTATAACAGCATATGGATTTACATTGGCTTGTGTGCCTAATATCTCAATACTTTTTTTTGTGAAACTTTGTGCCCCAGTAGATGTATTAGAATCGCCAATAAATTCATTGTTTGATTTTATATAATCAGTTACTGAAATCTCTCCAAGGTCTATAGTATCAGCAAACATGATTGTTGAAGTAGCGATTGACATCATTGGTATAAAAAATCTCATTTTTTAACTCCTAGTATATTTTTGGATTGAGCATCGTTAAGTTTTACATGTAAAAATAGATTGTAAAACTCTTTTGTGCGTTTGTTTAAATCAACTTTATAACTTTCTGGGTGAAGTATCTTGGCAAG
Organism: Sulfurovum sp. enrichment culture clone C5; assembly: GCA_001493195.1. GTDB lineage: Bacteria > Campylobacterota > Campylobacteria > Campylobacterales > Sulfurovaceae > BN30871. The sequence continues at coordinate 15,405 of FAXN01000065.1, forward strand.
CCATTGTATGCCAAGCACTCTCATAAACGATGGTGGACGATCAATCCAATTAAAGGGTTGAGTTGGCACTAGATGTATACGACCATTTTTTACAGCTTTTAAGCTTTTCCACATCGGATCAAGCATGATGTCATTGTAAACTACTGGAGTTTGAACTATAATAACGTCAGGATTATATTTGAGCAAGGTTTCAAATGAAATTTTTTCTAACCCCAGAAGACCACTTTGTTGGCACTTGTGTACATTGATTCCTCCAGCAAAGTTTATTGCTTCAACATGAAAAGACTGATCACACTCTGTTGAAAGTCCATCGATACCTTCTGCATAATAGTATCTCGTAGGTGTTGATTTTGAAGCATTTGATTTTACTTCATTGATAATATTTTGTGAATATTTTGCCAACACTTCACCTCGTTCTTTTTCGCCTATAACTTTACCAGTGACTCTAAATGCATTTGGCATATCTGCAATTTCACGAAATGGAACCATAAAAGTAGGAACATTTATTTTTTTCATCTCTTTTTTAATCGTTTGAACCATTAAATCGTCTTGCCAAATTAATACAAGTTCAGGTTTGTATTTGATTAGATTTTCTAGATTGATATTTTGTCCACCTCCGTGGTATGAGCCAATTACAGGCAAAGATAGAAATTTTTTAGTTAAAAATTTGCTATCCGCGCCATTTTGTGCATTTTTAGCTTTAAAATTTAAGCCTATCATTTTGTTTGGATTTAAAGCGTAGATTAGATAACTCATCGGCGGAGAAGACCCAAAAACTCTATTGATATTGTCTGGTATTGTTATGGTTTTACCCTCAGAATTTATGATCGTTTGTGCCTCAAGAGATAAGCACATTAACAATAATAAAAGTATTCGTAAAAATATGTTGTTCATTTTGTTCCTTATGATTTGTTTAATGAAAAAGCTATTGGGAAGCTTAATTCAAGGGATTTGTTTGGCGCTGGATATCGACCGTTAAGTTTTAGGATAGTTTGAATTGCTCTCTCATCAAGCAAATCACTTCCACTAGATGTTTTGACTTTAGCTGTTTTTACTGTGCCATCTGGATTGAGGATAAAAAATACAACCACCACACCCTCTATTTTCATTTTGCGGGCGATTGGGGGATATTTGAGAGCATTTTTTATCATATTCCATATTTGCTCTGGCGTTGCCCCTCCTATTTTTTCGCTAGAGTTTTGGTTTTTTGACAATTCATTTTTAGATTCACTTTTGGTGTCTGAATCATTAGAATTTGTCAAAGAAGATTTGTCAACATGAGGTTGAACCACAGGTTTTAACTCTTCAGAAGATACCATCGGAGAATGTAATGGTATCTTCTGAGGAGTTTTCAAAGTAGTGTTTTTTAAAATTTTTTTCTCTATTTGCGGTTTAGCTATAGAGTTAGACGCAGTTTTTTTAACCTCTGGTTTATCCATAATTTTTTTATCACCAGAAGTTGAAGAGAATTCTGACAACGAGATACTTATAGTTTTTTCTGGCTTTAGCAATACAGCAGATTTGCTAGAAATATAAATTATAGCCATAACCAAAGTCGTATAAATTAGTAAAGATATAGCAAGTGCTTTTATGTTTCTTGATAAAGAATTATTTCGTTGTATGTTTTCCAATATAACGACATCATTAAAAAAAATCATGCCACAGCCTTTTTGTAAAGTTTAATTGCAGAAAGACTTAAAATAATTGCCAAAAATATTTGAAGCATAGAGTTAGAAACAAGCCCTAGCATTGACTTCCCGGCAAAGGCACCCATAATTGAACCTGCTCCCATCAAAGCCATAAATTTGATGTTTGGTCTAACTATGGTAAATGATTGTTTATTTCTATAGCGGTATAAGCCTATCATGATTGTTGGCAAACTTACCATCAAACTAAGTGTACCAGCTATTTTGATATCTACACCATAAAGTAAAGTTATAGTAGGGATAATCAATTCCCCGCCAGCAATACCAAGCATACTACTAAATAGACCGATGACAATTCCTGCAAACAATCCTAAAAAAATTAAAACAAGGTAATCTAACTTT
>FAXN01000066.1 GCA_001493195.1 Sulfurovum sp. enrichment culture clone C5
AATTTCATTTTTTTGGTCAATGAGCTGATAACCTTTACAGATAATAGTGGATTGTCTTGCATCAACTCTTGAAAATTTTCAAATTTAATTTTTGCTATATAGCCATCTGTGAGCATTTTGCAACTAGCAGGAAAACACATATGTTCCAAATTGGCAAGTTCTGCAATAAGCGATTGTGCCTTGAAATTGTGAAGCAAAAGCTCGTTGCCTTTACCATCAACTCTATAAACTTTTGCCGTTCCATTTAGCAATAGATGTAAATACTCCGAGTCTTCGCCTTCTAAAAAAATAGTATCATTTTTGTTTTTATATAAAATTTTTGTAGCTTGAGAAATAAATGTCAATTCATGTTCCTGTAACATTTTAAATAGCTCAATATCATTAATATTCATATATCACACCATGTAAATTTTAAATTAGTTTATATCAATAATGTTAATTGGATATTAAGTTCCAATACACAACTTGTGTATTGATATGTAAAAAAGTTATAATCTCAAAAACAATTTACAACTAAGGCATTTTTATGAAAAAAATAGTTTTTTTATTTTCTACTATTATATTTTTGACGACAAGTTTGTATGCCAATACAGCATATCAACAAGAACGATTGGCAATTGATATGTATAGCCAAGGATATGATCTTGGAGAATCAAGCGATAGACAAAAAGCAATTAAAGTTTTTGATAAACTTATAGCAAAATTTCAAAATTCTAAAAATAAAAAAATACAAGAGCAAGTGGCTTTCGCAATGTATAATAAAGGTTATCAACTAGGTGAACTTGGCAAATCACAAGAAGCAATAAATGCTTATAATAAACTAATAGTAAAATATCAAAATTCTACAAATTATGAAATTCAAGAAGAAGTAGCAAAAGCTATGCGTAGCAAAGGTTATCATCTAGGCGAACTTGGCAAATCACAAGAAGCAATAAATGCTTATAATAAACTAATAGCAAAATTTCAAAATTCTGCAGACTACGAGATCCAAGAAGAAGTAGCTATGGGCATGTGTAGCAAGGGCTATGAACTAGGAGAAGCTAAAAAGTATAAAGAGTCTATAGGCACTTACAATAAACTCATAGAAAAATACAAAGATTATGAAAGTGAAAAAATTCAAGAAGAAGTAGCAACGGCTATGTATAATAAAAGTTATGACCTTGGAGAGCTTGGAATGAACAATGAGGCAATAGTTGTTTGTGATAATATCATAGAAAGATATCAATATTATGATAATGTAGAGATACAAGAACAAGTAGCAAAGGCAATTTGTGGCAAAGGATATGCCATGGAAATGCTTGGAAGATTAGAAGATGCTCTAAAAATTTATGATGAACTAATATCAAAATATAAAGAATTTGAAGACGATGGAGTGCAAGAGCAAGTTGCAATGGGAATGTACAATAAAAGCTACAGCCTAGGAGAGCTTAAACGACACAAAGAGTCAATTGCAGTTTGTGATGAGATTATAGTAAAGTATCAAGACTCGCAAAATGAAGCTATACAAGAACAAGTAGCTTTTGCAATGTATAACAAAGGTTATGAGTTAGAAGAAATCGGAAAAAAAGAAGATGCAATTAAGGCATACGATGAACTTATATTAAAATTCAAGTATTCCAAAAACAACAGCATTCAAAAAGAAGTTGTAAAAGCTATAAATGAAAAAGCCTATCTATTAACAGAACTTGAAAGCCAAAATAAGCATTAAAAACATATAATAAAACTATAGAATGTACATTTTAGTCGTTTTTTAGTTCAAAGGTTATATCATTATACTAAATTCCACCAAAGGAGCATTTTATGGTCAAGTGTTATGTTAAAACTGGTCATAGACTTGAAATCATAAAAAGCCTTGAAGTGCTTCGAGAATCAAAACAACAAAAAAATGTTATGTGGATAGATATGCTTCGCCCTACTCGAAAAGAGGTTTTGGAAATAGAAGATATGTTTGATATCAAGTTTCCAACTAAACAAGAGAGTCAAGAGATAGAAATAAGCTCTAGATATTGGGAAGAAGATAATCGAATAGAGATAAATAGTTACTTTTTGATATCAAATGAAGTAAATGCATACAACGAAACAGTATCTTTTGTTTTGCAGAACAAACTCCTTTTTTCTATTAGATATAAAGAACTAAATACTTTTGATGAGTTTAGTAAACGGTTTTTGTCAACACCAAAAGAGTTTAAAAATGGATTTGATATATTTTCACAAATTCTTGATATTAGGATAGATGCCGATGCTGATGCCATTGAAAATTTATCAAGAGAGGTTGTCAAGTTAAGACGACATGTATTTTCAGACTACACAAATGAAGACGAAGAGATACTAGAAAAAATCTCCATATTTGAAGATTTAAATATGAAAATCAGAGAAAATTTAACAGACAAACAGAGAATTCTCACCTCTCTTTTAAAATCAGCTGCTTTTAGAGAACAGAGCGAAGATGTGCTTATAATGCTAAAAGATATAAAGTCTCTTATAGAACACACTGATTTTAATTTCGAAAGACTAGACTATCTACAAAGTATCTTTTTAGGTATGCTAAGCATCGAACAAAACAAAACAGTTAAACTATTTACAATTGTAAATGTTGTATTTCTTCCGCCAACATTGATAGCCAGTTTATATGGAATGAACTTCAAATTTATGCCAGAGCTTGGCTGGGGATATGGATATCTTTTTGCTATAGGTTTGATGATTGTATCATCTATTACACCACTTTACATCTTTAGAAAAAAAGGGTGGATGTAGTTTTGAAGAATCTTTTAATATGGCTTCAAGCTAATTCAGGAAAAGTACTTTTTGTTGTTGTAGCCATTTTTATCGCTTTTCTTATATATACGCTAAATAATGTTCCTGTTAATGGATTTGAAAATAAACTTTTATATCTACTAAAAAAATATGGATATGTGATACTTTTTGTTTGGAGTATCTTAGAAGGTGAAATGGGTCTCGTTATGGGTGGGCTTTTGTGTCATTCTGGAGATATGAATTTGGTACTTGCTATATTTATCGCTGGACTTGGCGGTTTTGTAGGAGATCAGATATATTTTTATACAGGTAGATATAATAAAGAATACATATCAAAAAAATTTGCTCATCATAATCGTAAATTTGCACTAGCTTCACTAATGCTTAGAAAATATGGAATGGGAATAGTATTTATGCAAAGGTATATGTATGGAATGAGAACAATTATACCAATAGCCATAGGATTAACAAGGTACAGTTCTAAAAAATTTGCAATCATTAACCTTATAAGTGCTTGGTGCTGGGCTGCACTTACAATTGTACCTGTATGGTATTTTGGAAAAGAGATAATAGATTTGTTTCATAGATTGTTAGCAAATTGGTATTATGTGTTGCCAATTGTTTTTATAATTTTATTTTTTATATATAGAAAAATCAAAAAATCAAAAATATACAAGGATACAATATGAACTTAGATAAAGTAATTTCCGGATTTTTTATCATACTAGCAATGACTCTTAATTTTGGTTTTTTTATGGAGATGTAGCAGACATATCGCTTCATGATAAATACGAGCTTTTTGCTGCGATTGTAGTTAATGTTATAGCTACGGTGTTGAAGCTTGGAGATAGAACCCAGATGGGGTCAGTCCTTTTGGCAACAAGCCTCGTGGCAGTGATCCAGCTTGTCGCAGCAGCTTCGGTGTGGACAATAGCTATAAATACAGTTGGCGATATAGACAAAAGCTTATCGTCAATTATAGTAAGTTTGAGCGGTGGTGCATTGTTGGCAAATATAACAAGTGTGTTTCTTTATATTGGAGATACGTTAAAATCAAGAAGATAAGCCAAATATGAAAAATAGCTCTCTTTGGATAATTTTACAAAGGATGAGAACACCATTTTTGGTGATTATTGTTACATATACTATTTCTATACTTGGAATGGCCATCATTCCAGGAGCTGACAATAATGGTAACGCATACCATATGAGTATATTTGATGCTTTTTATTTCATAACTTATACTGCAACTACGATAGGGTTTGGAGAGATTCCATACG
>FAXN01000067.1 GCA_001493195.1 Sulfurovum sp. enrichment culture clone C5
TGACGACTATATAAGTGCAGATTTAGGGGACGATATTATTTATGGTGGCAGTGGATATGACTATATAGATGGCGGTCTCGGCGATGATCTTATTGATGGTGGGGATGATGTTGACACCGTAAGCTATGCAAATTCCACAAAAGCAGTAACTATAAATCTATCAACAGTTGGAGCACAAGATACCATTGGAGCTGGGGTTGATACTATTGTTAATACAGAAAATATACTTGGCTCAAAATATAATGACACATTAACGGGAGACAACAACAGCAATACCATTGAAGGCGAACTTGGCAATGACCTGATCGATGGTGGAGATGGTGATGATTTCATCTCTGGAGGGAAAGGATCTGATGTTTTATCTGGCGGAGCAGGATATGATTTATTGGGATACCAAGAAGACACAGAAGGTTTATATGTAAACATATTAACTAACGAAGCAAGAGGTGGAACCGCACAAGGAGATATTATTAGCGGGTTTGAAGGTATAATTGGTGGCAGTGGCAATGATGTTCTTATAGGAAATAATGGGGATAATGACCTCTTTGGAAATGAAGGTGATGACGTAATTTTTGGTGGACTTGGTAATGATATCATAATTGAAGAGTCAGGATACAACACGCTTTATGGTGAAGATGGAGATGATTTTATTTATGGTGGAGTTAATGATGATTTTATCATTGGAGGAGATGACAATGATACAATATATGGCAAATATGGAAATGATAGAATTAGCGGAGGAGAAGGGAATGATATTTTTGTATTTGATACAGAGCTAAATGAAGATGGAAATGTTGATAAAATTTCAGATTTTATTCATAGTGACGATGTGTTTTATATTGACAATGACATATTTGAAAGCTTTTCATCGGTTATTTTTGGAAGTATTGAGAGTGAAAATTTTGTATCAGGAAAATCTGCTATAGATGAGAATGACTATATCATCTATGATACAGATACAGGCAATATTTGGTATGATGCAGATGGAAGTGGCGCGGAATCATCCGCAGTGTTATTTGCAACATTGTGTAATAAACCAGCAGATATTGATTATACAAATTTTATAGTTATTTAAATAATAGTAACTACATCTTTCATGTCAAGTCTTATTTTTTGGCTTTGTGCATTGGCTCTATAGCCCAATGCCACAAGCATAGCAATATTTTCTTTTTTATTATCAATACTCAGTTTTATTTCAACTTTCTCTTTTTCAAATCCCTCTATCGGACAACTATCAATCCCGATAAGTGCAGAATAATTCATAATATTTGAAGCAGTGATATAACACTGTTTTTCGCTCCAACATTTTATGGATTTTAGATTTTCGAGATAGTTTGCATATTTTTCGATGTACATTTTTGTCGAGTCTTCGTCAAGCCCTCTGCGTCTAAACATTTTTTCATAATACTCAGGAGAAGATACCTCTTTGTGTTTGGCTATGAGGACGATTAATAAATTACAACTATCTATTTGATTTTGATTCCAACATAGAGGCTTTAACTCTTTTTTTACCTCTTGATTTTTTATAACAAGTAACCTGCAATGTTCCATGCCAAAAGACGATGGAGCAAGTCTAGCTGATTCAAGTATAAAGCTCATATCATCATCTGAAATTTTTTTTGTTTCATCAAATATTTTACAAGCATGCCTAAAATTTAAAGCATCTATTAATAAGTTTTTATCCATAAGTGTTTCTCCTTTTGATTTATTTTTATAAGTTTAAACTTTTTTTGTCTCTTTTTTGCTAAAATCGCTTAAAATGATAAAAAGGATTTTAAAGTGTCAAAAGAATTAAACTCATATTTTGAGATGCTAACACATATTCCAATGTGTACTCATGCTGAACCAAAAAATATATTGGTTATCTCGGACAATAGTGAAAACTTTATAAATGAACTAAAAAAATACAAAGATTTAAATATATCTATATCCTCAACTTCAAATGCAGTTGGTAAATTGACAGATATGGATGAGGGCGGATTGGATATTGTTATCGTTGATGACGAAAAACTACTAAAAGATAAAATATTTTGTGGGGTTATTAAAAGAGCTTTAGGAACAAGAGGCGTTATGTCAGCAAAAGCCAGCTCGCTTTCTCAAAAGACAAATGATGCTAAAGTGGAGCTAGAGTGTTTAGGAGAGAGTTTTAGGATACTAATGCCATATGGTTTTATGACAGATAAAGATAAATTTACATTTGCATATCTAGCAAGCGGATATTATCATCCAACTGCAGACATAAATCTTCAAAGAGCGGATCTCACAGAGGGTTTTGTGTATTATAATTCTGACATAGCTGTGTCTTCATTTAGTATGCCAAACTTCATAAGAAAAGAATACTCAGGGCTTATAAAATCATAATGAAACTCAAATACGCTATAGCATTAACAGGTGGAATTGCCGTAGGCAAAAGTTCAGCCATGAGTTTTATGTCGATGTATGGTTTTAGATGTATTGATGCGGACAAGATAGCTCATGATATTCTCGATGAGCAAAGAGACAAAATAGAATCTATGTTTGGAAGTGAAGTTTTGTCTGCTACTGGTGTAAATAGAGTAGAACTTGGTAAAATAGTTTTTGCAGATATGGAAAAAAGAAAATCATTGGAGTCTTTACTGCATCCTCTTATCTATGATAGGATAATGGCACTAGCACAAATCGAAGAAGAAAGAAAATTTCCATACTTCATAGATATTCCGCTTTTTTTCGAAAATAAAAGATATGATATAGACAAATCACTTGTTGTTTACGCACCAAAGGATTTACAAATACAAAGGCTTATGAAAAGGAACAATCTCTCACGCGAAGAGGCTATAATGCGAATCAATTCTCAGTTAGACATCGAGCAAAAAAAATTACAAGCCACATATATAATTGACAATACAAAAGATATTAAACATTTACAGAACGAATGTGAGAAGGTTCGTGGTATAATTTTAGAAGATTTTAAATAAGGCGAGGCATGACTGTTACAAAATATAACGCAAGTGGCAATGATTTTATCATATTTCATTCTCATAAAAAAGAAGATAGAAGCGATATGGCTATAAAACTTTGTGATAGACATAGTGGTGTTGGGGCTGATGGTATGGTTGTTTTGATTCCACACGAAGATTATGATTTTGAGTGGGAATTTTACAATAGTGATGGAAGTCTTGCCTCTATGTGTGGAAATGCAACAAGGGCAGTAGCA
>FAXN01000068.1 GCA_001493195.1 Sulfurovum sp. enrichment culture clone C5
ATTGTTTAAATGTTAGAACTTATGAAAGAGGCGTTGAAGATGAAACTTTAGCTTGTGGAACAGGGATGGTGGCATGTTTTGTAAAAGCCAATAGTGAAAAACTAGTTAGTGATAGTGTAAAAGTTTATCCAAAAAGTAAAGAGGAGATTTATATAAGCCTAGATGATGGTGTGTATAAATTTGGCGGAAGAATCAGCAAAGTATTTGATGCGGAAGTTTTTATATAAAGAGTCAAAATGAAAAAAATAATATTAACGGCGTTACTCGGATTTTCGTTTGTAAATAGTGCTACTATCAACGATGGTATGGCTTATTATAACAAAGGTGATTATGCAAAAGCTTTTGAAATATACTATATACTAGCAAAAGACAATAATGATACAAAAGCTCAGTACAATACAGCTTTGATGTTTCTAAAAGGACAAGGTATCAACAAGAGCAACAAAGACGCTTTGTATTGGTACACTAAAGCAGCAAACCAAAATCATGCACCTTCGCAATATTCACTTGGTTATATGTATCAAAAAGATGCAAAAACAAATCCTACTCTTATAAAGCAAGCCCAATATTGGTATGGTAGAGCTATGAAAAATAATTTTAGGGAAGCATATACAAATATGGCATTTTTATATTACAATGGATATGCCAAGATAATCCCAAAAGATATACATAAAGCAATAATACTTTTTACTAAAGCCGCAGAGATGGGAGATAGTAATGCACAGCTAAATCTAGGCATTATTTATGGCTGGAGTGATGAAATCTTGAAAAATAAATTAAAATCATATAGTTATCTCAAGCAAGCATTGGAAAATGGCAATGGACAAGCAGGAAACTACCTCGATGTTCTTTGTAAAGAGAGTAGTTGGATTTGTCGTTAAGACAAAGTAACTATACGCTTCACTTTCTTTTTTATCCAAACCAATATAGGCATTGTAAGTACTGTGAGGTAGCCTACTATAAAACCAAATACAATGTCAATTAAAAATATAACCAAAAAACTTATACTATTTAAATAGTGTTCTATGAAATGCTCTATACTATGTAGCACTCCTGTTTGATGAGCGACAATACCGCCTCCAACTGCTAGCATAGCAACCGTGCCTATGACAGAAATGGATTTTATGAGTGGCGGAACTATGGCTACTAAAGTATCACCGATTTTGTTTGCTGTAGCGTTTGTTTTTGATTGGAGATAAAATCCTATATCATCAAGTTTGATGATAATGGCTACCAATCCATATACTGCAACAGTTGTAATGATAGCCACAAGAACAAGAGTTGCTATCTTGATACTCAAAATAGCTTTGCCTAGCAATGAAAGAGCCAAAACCATTATTTCAAGCGAGAGTATAAAATCTGTTTTGATAGCACTTTTTATTTTTAATTCTTCAAATTTTTCTGTATTTAATTCTTTGATAGTTTCATCAACACTATGTTCTTCTTTGTGATGAAAGAATTTTTCCAAAACACTCTCAACTCCTTCGTAAGCGAGGTACAATCCACCTAAAATCAAGATAGGCTTCATTAGCCAAGGAAGATAAATATTGATGAGTATTATCGAAGGAACAATGATGAGTTTGTTTATAAAACTTCCTTTGGCTATCTTGGCAACTATAGGAAGCTCCCTAGCGGCAGCCTTTTGTTTCGCTT
>FAXN01000069.1 GCA_001493195.1 Sulfurovum sp. enrichment culture clone C5
TGCCTTTAGATAAAAACAAAACTTATTAAAAAAATTGCATTTTAGACAAATAAAAATAATGTATTTTATAAAAAAGCCAAAGTATCAGAGCAAAGAGATATAATGAACAGATATACATAAAGGATATATTATGGCAAAAGGTAAAGACGCACAAAAGACTGTAAAGAAAAAATCAGAAAAAACATTGAAAGAAAAACGCAATGACAAAAAGGCTAAGAAAGCAAAAAGCTAACTAGCCTTATTTCTTTAGTGTTAATATATGAGCAAATCAAATATTAGTCTATGTATCCATTTCTTTTTGCATTATCAACGCAATCGCTTTTGTTGACATAGCCTTGTGATGAAGCACCAATAATATTTCCATTAGGAGAGATTCTTCTCCATCTCCATTCCCCTTTGGCATCTTTATAGAATTCCCATTTATCATTCATGATCATTCCTCCTTGTTTGGATGGTATGTTGTATTGTATGACCATACAACTTAAATGGATGTTAAAGAAAAAATCTACAAATTATGATAAAAATAATATAGTTAATGTCAAGATATGGGTTATCATTATCACCTGACACATATATCCACATATATCTTTATATCAGCAAATTTTTATTTATACAGCTCTTGATTTGCTTTATTTAATTCCATCCAAGCGTTATTCATATCGCTATCATATGGGTTGATACCTTTATTTTTCCCATTATTGAGTGCTTGTAAATTACAAACTGAAACAAAATTCTTTATAGCATTTTCGGCAATGGAAGCCTTTTCATTATATTCTTCTTTGTTTATTTTTCCATCCATGTACATATTGTATTTATCATTTAGCTTTGATTGCATAGAAATAAAAATCTTTTCTTGTTCTTTGCTTGGGCAGCAATTTTTAAAATCAATATTTATGCTAAAAGGTGTAGCATTGTTTGAACTTATTGGACCGTTTATGCTTATTTTACTCATGCAACATCCAGATAATATTATTAATGATGACAGAGTCATGAGTGTTATCTTGTTATTCATAACATACTCCTTTTGTTAGTATGCTATATTATATGACTGCATAACTTAAATGAATGTTAAAGTAAAAAATATATAAATTATAGTAAAAATGACACAACTGGTTTATTGTTTATTTTTTCACACAATTTGGGCACAGTGATTCTTTGTTCAGCATCACATCGTTGACTTAATATGACAAAATGTGCTATTATCTGAATGTAATATTTTTATGCCAGCAGGTGTTGAAAAAGGAGTGCAATTCTCCTTGCTACAATCTTGTATTATCATTGGTGGTCTTATCTTATTCAAATTAGGTGCAGAATTCCTGCTTTCAAAACTTAATACAGACAAAGGACACAAAATGAAAAATCGTAAAAAATCACTTAAAAAAGTTAAATCAATTCTTGAAACAACTAAAGAGGTGACCATCGCGGTAGGTACAAATGTAGTGGCTAGTAGCCTTTTGACATAAAAATATTTGACATTATAAAAATAGTTAACTATCAAGTCACTTTGGATATACTCATAGTACTGAAATATATTGATAAAAGGGCATTTTGTTCTTTTAATTAGGCGGTGGGAATGTGGAACTTATTAGACTGATTACCATGGTATTTTTAAAAGCCAAGCTGATTTAGACTTTGCAATACAATTTTTTGATGAAGATATCCCTTTATATGTTGACCCTTTTTTGTTATGGAAATCTCCATCACAACAAGATAATGCTCTGCATACTACTATTATAAATTCCTTTAACCATTTAAATTACCTCATAAAAAAGAAACGAGAAGATGAAGCATTATCCATACTAGTCAATCTATCAGAATGTCATGAAGTTGGTTTAGGTGTATCAAAAACAAGAAGAGGGGCAAAAATTAGCGAAGAACAAGCTAAGGAGATTTTGAATTTATTTAAAGATATTCCAGAGTACAGCCAGTTTGGATTTGCACATTTTGAAATCATTCAATTATATATATCAGGAATTTCAAAAGACAGAATTAGTGATATTACATGCAACTATTTAAAGTCCTTTTTAATTGATTACACTATCGAACAATGTGAGATAAATGGAATACCAATTGAAGGCGTAATATTAGATTCTGTATATAATTACAAAACTAATGCATTAGATACAAATCAAAAGGTACATTTACCTGTCAATCCATTAACAAAAGAGCCTTTAATTTTTACACCAAAAAGATGGTTGCGTTTTAATACATGGATTAATTATGAAGATTATTTTCAAAAATATTGTCCTAGAGATGAAATATTTAATCCAGACGAACCCGAAGAGCGTGTCAAGGTTTTAAATTTTAATCGAGAAAATTATGGAAAAATTGAAGGCTATATTGAATATAAAACAAAAACTTCTGAAGATTGTAAAAATGACCCATTATTTAGTCAAATTCCAGTTTTATCAGCAAAGCGAAAACTTAGCCAAATTCTAAAGTTAAATACTGGAAAAGAGCATGGAGCAGATATGAAATATGAAGAGCTTTCTGCTTCATTGTTAGCTTCACTCTTTTACCCACATCTTGATTTTGCTCAAACACAAAGTCGAACTGAATCAGGTCGACATATTCGAGATCTCATTTTTTATAATAATAGAGATATAGATTTTTTAGATGAAATTTTCACTGAATACAACAATAGACAATTAGTTATTGAAATGAAAAATGTAAAAGAAATCAACCGTGATCATATAAACCAATTAAACAGATATATACAAGATAATATTGGAAACTTTGGTGTATTTCTTACTAGAAACCCTTTATCAAAAGCTATGTATGAAAACACGGTAAACTTATGGTCTTCTCAAAGAAAATGTATTATTGCTATAACAGATGAAGATTTAAAATTAATGGTTGAAGTTTATGAAAGTAAGCAAAGAACACCAATTGAAGTTTTGAAGAAAAAATATATTGAATTTAGAAGAAGTTGCCCTTCTTGATAAACAAAGGAAAAGTATGAATAAAAATGATATAGATATATTTGAAAAGCTTTCAGGACAATTAATAAGTGTATATGAAGAAATTTCATTGTTGTCTAAAAAAAATCCTAATGATGCAATCAATAAATTTAAATTAAAGTTTTTAAATAAACTTATTAATGATAGCAATGAGTTTCTTTCTGAAAAGTATAAACCTTTTGATGAATTTAGTATTTTTGAAGAAGATGATATGCCATTTAATAGTGATGTAGTATTTATTTTATCACAATATATCCAATGTTTTGAAAAACTTCGAGCAGATAATGTTATCCAAATTCGTGGGTTTTGGTATTGGGATACCAATGATGAAGATAAAATAAGGACCGTAAGACCACAAAAATTAAAAGGATAAATATTGAGTGAATTATATTATACAACTAAAGAAAAAGCAGATAATTACGATGTAACAATGCCATTGTTAAAAGCAATGTATGTTGAATTTAAAGCTTTATCATCAAAAAAGCCAGACTCAGCAGTAAGTAAAAGCAAGATTAAGATTACTAATAGATTACTTGAAAAAGTTAGAGAAGTATTAGAAGATTCAAATGCAATAGATTTTTTAGATTTACTTGATGAAGATGACATTCCACAAGCAAGTGATGTTATTTTAATATTATCACAATATGTAGCCTCAATGGAAACATTTTACAAAGAACATTATGGTTACTATCAGAATAAATCTCAATGGGTTATAAAGTAATGGCAATAATAAAGTGACCAATCTGGTAAATAAGAAATATTTTATTTAAATGTTAATGAAGGAGATATAAGAACCATAGGAATCAGGTGAAAATGATAACTTTTAATATATGTGATTGTGATTGTATAATGGCGGCAGAGGGTCGTTCATAAAAAGTTATTTATAGTGCTATTTTACGAGGTTTGATGTGGTTGCTTATAAGTGTATGTACCAATTTATGTACCACTTGATTTATTTCATATAAGAGTAATTGTTGTTTATTTTGAGCATTATAGCACTTAAAAGCTTTGGTTTGCAAAGCGATTAAGCTCATCTATAGCAACGATGGTTACGCCTGTAGTGAGTTTGCTTGTTTTGATTTTGTTTTGTTTAACATATCTCCAAAATGTTGACAAGCCAACACCTAAAAATAAAGCTGCTTCTTTAGGTCTTAAGAAACCTCGTTGTTGAGTAATTATATGCTCACTCATCTTGTAACTCCTTGTGGTTTATTTTCTTTTTGAATACTAGATTTAGTATTTACTGTCTCTAGTGTTTGTTGCATACCTTTATCTGTAAACTTAATATCAAGCTTGTGTTTGTGTACCAGGTTTATAACTTTAGATCTAAAAGTATCATCTCCAGTAATATCAAGTGTGCTGCCGTACTTTGTTCTAGCCATTTCAAGAGCTTTAAGCAGTGCTTCATCACTAGCGTTAGAGATTTTTAAATGGTTGCCTTTGTCTATGATCTTAGAGTTATCATTTTTCTTGTCTAGCTTGTAGACCACAAAGCCTTGTTTTGTGATAGTTGGTTCTTGTAAAATAAATAATTTATGATCTATTTTATTACCAAGTGTATTTTCATCCTCTTTGGCAATCTTTGCTTCTTTGATAGCAGTAGCTCTCAAGGTTGCTAATGCTTCGCTGTTACCTTTTAAAACTTCTCTTGTGAGGTACTCTTTATAAGTAGTGTAATTTATGTTTTTTATGTTTTTCTTTGCAAAAATAGCTTTGTATTTCTCTTCTATTTCATAAAGTGATTTCGCTTTGTTATTAAAAATCTTATCATAGGTTTCTTTTTTAACTTTTTTATTGCTCCAGTTATGAGTTTTAGCAATTATCAAGCCTTCTCTAAATTTCTTATTGATTTCCTGGATCTCTTTTTTATAATCTCTCTTGAGCTGTTCCTCTGCTCTGTATTCTTCCCAAAACTTAGTCTTAGGTGTACCAAACTGTATGGTTGGTTTTATGTCTATGTTCATGGCCATAAAATCACCATATTGTTTTTCAATACCTGATTTTGAGAGTTTTCTATCGATGTCACTAGCTTTGCAAAATAAGTTACGATTTTTATCTTTGATAATAAGTCCGTTTCCTCTCTCTTTTAGCTCCAGGTTATATTTTGCAAGCATTGTATGCAAATGCTCAAGGTTTGAGTTTTTATTGCTTAAAACGGCTTTTAAATCATCTAGTGCCTCTGTTTTAATCCAATCTGCTAAATTTGATATGCCAGTGTGTGATTTGATGTCTTTTGCTACGCCATTGCTTCTGCTGCCAACATTGCTGCTATTGCCTTGTCTCTCCCATCGCAATTGATTATCGGTTGCTCTTTGCTCTTCTCCTCGTACACTATTGCGTTCATTGGAGAGCAATAGCATTTTAATGAGCTTTTTGTTGTGAACCATATCGATATCGGACAGCTTACGCATGCTATCTCGTTTGTTGGTCTTTGTTCTGCTGTTAAAGTTGTTAGTAATGGACTGTGATATTCTAAGTCTTCTGTTTTCAGTTTTATTGTGTTGCTCTCGTATTGGCTCATATTGTTTCTCCTGTTCTTGGTTTAGATCATTGGTCTTACGATTTTGTTCTGCCAATATCCAGTTTGGTATATGATTGTCTTTTTGGAGAAAATGTTTCTCTTCAAGTTCAGCTGCTTTCTTCTGGAGCTTCATTTTACTAAATGGTAATCTTGCTCTTTTATATGTATCTGGATCTATGCGATTAATCGCAAGATGTAAATGATAATTATTTGTATTGTCGTGAGTGACACAAAGTCTTTGATGATGTTCTATGTCTATTGATTTAAGAAGCTCGTGTGTAATGTCTTTAAGTTGCTCTTGGGTTGGTTTTTCATCTTCTTGAAACGAAACAACTAAATGAAGTGTAGGGTCTGCTTTACTTGTAGTTAAAGATTGTGTTGCTTTGATAAGACTTATATTTTCATCTAATGTATTAAACTCACAATTTTCAAAATAGACTAGTTCTACTTTATCTTTATGTAAATTTTGTTTATCTTGCAAGTAGTCAGATAGTCCACCAAAACTGCCAGTTGCTTTTTTTGATGAAATTAGTTTTACTATCAAAACAATCTCCTCGCGATATCTAAAAGTTCTTCTTGTTTTTTTTCTATATCATCCACAAGATGATCTATAGAAAAATAATTATGACTGCCAAGTGTAGCAGTCGCTTGTTTTTTATCATTATTCGTTAGCCACATTTTAAAAAGTCCTCCCATTCGTCCAAGGTCACCTTTAGCTTTGAGAAGTTCATTTAGTGTCATTTGATCAATTATAGAATTGATAGGATAATTAAGTCCAAGACTTCGCAAGTACATACTTAATTTCATGCCACAGTTTTGAGCTTGTTTATGAAGTTTTTTAAGTTCTTCTTCTGTGACTTTGATTGTTAAGAGCTTGTCTCTCATCCAAGTACTTTATCAAGCTTCTCAAAACACGGTGCAAGAATATTTTTTTGATACTCTATACTGTCTTCCAAAATTCTTACTATATAAGCAAGCTCATTACCTTTTTCTGACATTTCGCCACTTTTATACTCCTTCGCAATTAATTGATCATAATCTTTAAGCAGTCCTCCGGCTATTGTATCTTTGGCTATCTCATAAACAGACTTTTTAAGCATTCTCGAAAGGTCTATCGTATTGCTATCAGTCAAGAAGATATACTCTGCATTTTGAAATTCTCTAAAAAATTCCATATATTGGAATCGTATTTCGTTTAGACCTCTGACTCTTGAGAGTCCAAAGATGATTGGTTTCTCAAAATTTTTTACTATTTCATAAGTATTTTTTGCATTGATAAAATCTTGAGAACCGCCACTCATTGGAATTAAAAAGCAGTCAACCAAATGATATAGTCTTGTTCTTTTTAGAGCTTCAAGAACTAATGTAGTTGTTTTGTTGCCTCCAATATCTAAGATAAGGCTTTTATTTGTCTCTTTAAACCTTTCTTGTAATGTATGTGCTACATCATCCATGCTTTGACCTACAAATGCCGTTGAAGTGCTGATTTTTGAGTCTGTAAAAATATCACTGTCTTTATTTTCATCATCAAGCTCGACTAACTCCGCATCAATACCTTTATCTAAAAAATATGCCCCAAGTACTTGAAAGCTAAAGGTGCTTTTGCTGGCACCACCTTTTGTGTTGACTACCATGATTTTCATTTTTTCTCCTTGTATGTTATAATTTGCTTGTTATTTCTTTAGGGTTTACCGACCCGACATATTGAGCCACACCGCTTAGTGTGGTTTATTGTTTAAAATTTTATACCTATCACAAAACCTAAACCAATTCCGACAACAATTGCAATAATGATGTAGAGATAATTTGTATCCCTTTTATTGTTGAACTCTTCAAGTTTTGTAAATAGATCAAGTGTTTGAACATCTAATCTATTAAAAAATCGATTTGTTTCATTAACAGTTTGATCATGTATTGTTGCTTTTGTATTTTCTCTTATGCTTTTTGTTATTTCAAAAGTCTTTTTATCAAAATCTTTTTTTTGATTTTCAAAGAATAGTTCCAGTTGCAAAAATTTATCTTGAAAATGAGCATCTTGCTTACCAAGCATGAGTTCTATTTGTTCTAAACTTTCAATCGCTTTTTCTCTTGCAAGATTTCCAAGAAATTGAATACTGGTTGGATTTAGTTTTGCATAAAGGTTTTCTAGCTGTTCAATTAAACCAATCTTTTGATTTCCATCTCCATCTATATAGCCTTGAAAATCATGTTTTATATTTTCAAGTTCTATTTTGATTGCCTTACTTTCTGCTAATATTTTTGTTGCTTCTGAAAACTCCATGGTTATCTCCTTTTAAGCTGTTAGTTTTTTAAAGCTCTCAATTTTTAGCTTAACACTTGTTATCAGTGCTGGGTTATTATTAAGTTCTTTTATAAACAGAAACAAGTCGTGGTTTGTGAAGCATCCAGTACCTTTCATCAGACAATTTCTAACATCCTTTTTGCTATTGATAACTTTAAAAATATAGCCATATGGCAAATATTTGAGGTTATCATTTATGATGTTATTAATATCATGCAGCGTGTTTATATTTAAACCACTCACAATAAATCCCTCTCCAGATTTGTCTTTTGTATATTTAACCATTATTTTTTCCTTTGTCTTAATATTGATTTTTATTAATTTCACCACCGACTTTTGGTTCGGCAATACTTCCACCAGTTCCTCCACCAACATCTCCATCTTGTGGAGTTGAAGAGTTGCTCCAATCTTTATTTTTATCAGGAGTTGGGCTATTATTAGCTCCACCACCTGAAGAATTAGGATCTATACCTTTGGCCCAACTTTTGGCAAAGCTATCTCCACCATGAATGCCACCTTTTGCGGCTCCACTAGTCATACCACCTGCATAAGAACCTATTTTCCCAAGTGCACTAGTCTCTTGACCACTTGCTTTTGCGGCGGCTATGGTATCAGAAGCCCCTTTTGCACCAGCCATTGCACCAGCCATTGCACCACCTGCTACATTCATGGCAGTTTGAACCAATTGAGTTCCACTTGAATTTTCTCCACCACCAGAACCAGTAAAATAACTATCAACCCAATTATTAATTCCATTATTAACAGAATAAAAAACAATTGTTATTCCTAAAAAATTAAACCACAAAGAAAAATCCGCCATTCCTTCAGAAGCTAATAAATCTTTATTCAAATTTAAAACACTAGAGATAGCAATAGAAATTATTAACATCGACAGAACCCATTTTATGCCATTTCTAACAAGATTAGAAATAGCATTAATAGCCCAGGGTCTCGTTTGTTCATAAGAGCCAAAACCCAGCCAAAAAACGCCCACATAAACACTCAGTAGAAAAAAGGCATAGGTAGTTAGTGCTGTAGATATCATGAAAAAAACTATGATTGATACAACTAACATTATAATAAACAATCCGATAGAATTAGCTACTTCTGTTGGTCCAAAGTCTAATTCCCACCAAGTAACCCACAAATTACGAAGATTATTTAAGGCATCTTCTAGATTACCAATTCCTCCAGCTTTTTGGGCTAAATTATTTAGAGCATTATGAATATTAACAAACCAAGATGGAGAATTAATAAGTGTGGAAAAAAATCCTACAATCAATGCATATTTTACAAGTTGTGCTGTTGCACCAGTAATTTCGAGTTCCCCACGAACAGCCATAAGTCCAAAATTTACAACAAGTGAAATAACGGCAAGAGAATATAATAATCCTTTCGCAGCCGATTGAAAAGTAGGATAAAATTTTGATATTTGTGAAACTAAATCATCTTGTATCCCACCAGTTATACCACCTTCGGCAAATGCAAAACTTACACCTGCTAGCATTATCAACAACACAATTTTTTTCATTATTGGGCACCTGGTAGCTGACGATACATTGATTTACCTTCTTGATTATAATTTTTTCCTGATGTAGAAAACTTATGTTTTAAAGCTTTACTTGAATCCTCTTTAGTTTGATTTGCTGCCAAAAATTGATTTTGTGTATTTGCACTCATCATCATTGTTTGATGAAGTTTTTTGAGTGTTTGTGTTTGATGAAGTGCTATTTCTGATGCTGCTTGCATTGCTGCAAGTTGCCCTGTTTTTGAACTGCTTAAGTCTCTTAGCTTTTTCATTGTAGCTTCGTCATTATCCCACTCTGCTTGTGTCATATTTAATCTTTTAAGATTATCTTTAACTGTTTGTCGTGTTTGTTCGCTTAAATTTTTATAGATTGATTGTGGATCTAAATTTTTTTGATTTAGAAGAGTACTGTATCCGCTGTGTGTATTTTGAAATTTATCTTCCCAATCTTTAGCAGCATAAGTTAATCCTTGACTGGTTTTAACTATATTTTGCATTTGTTGAAAATCTTGAGAAAATTTATTCCAAGCAGTTTGATCGAGTTTGCCTATGTTTTGTGTAAGCGATGCAGTTGTTTTTAATTGTGTACTATATTGTTGAAGTTGTTTTGCATATTGCAAAATTAAATTCAAGTTTTGAGTAATTTGCATTTCAACAGTTGCTTCGTCAAAGCCCATAAATGCATTTGCGCCGCTAGTCATTAAAAGTGTAGCTGTTACTACGCTAAGTATTGTTTTTTTCATTTTTTAATCCTTTGATTTTAGATTTTGTGAAATTCAAATTTTGAACTTCATCAAACCTAAATTTGTAGATTTGATTTTTTGGATCATGATGCTTGATCTCCTTGTGATAAAGTTTTACTTCTCAGCTCTTGAATAATCTTTTGTCTATGATTTTCAATTTGATGTTCAACGGAAACAATTTGCTCTTTGTGTTTAAAAATATATTCCCATAAATTTTGGGCTTCAGATGGTTGTAAAGTTTCGCCAGTTCCTTTGACATAGAGATGCCCATTTGAATTTACGCCGATTTGTTTATCTTGATAATCAAACAATGTTGGAAACCAGTTTCTATCCCCATTACCTTTATAAACTTTTCTTGTGTCTTCAATGAATTTTAAAAATAAACTTTTATCAAAACTTCTCTCCTCTTCTTTTTTTGGTTTGAGAGAGGATTTAGGAGAGAGAGTATTATTGGTATTTTTTCTTTTATTTTTTATTGTATTATTTACTTTTATTATTTGTGTCGGATTTACCGTAGGCGGTTCAACCGTATACGGTATTCCAGTAGTCGGTTCAACCGTAGGCGGATTTTCAGTAGTCGGCTCTATATCGATATCTCCATCAGAGTCAAAATGCCAAACTGTTTGAAATTTACCATTTTTATCTCTGATTTGGAGTGTAAGTAAAAAGCCTTGCTCTTTTAATTCCTTGATTGTTTCTCGAATTGCATCGCGACCTTCTTTCATATTTTGTAAAATAAACTCAAAATTAAGTTCAAAGCCATCTTGATGTAGTTCAAGCCATGAGCCAAGCCCTTTTGCTCTTAATGATATTTTTGGATTAGACAATAATTTTCGACTAACTTGTGCGAATTTACTTTTCTTTTTTTGAAGTCTTATCTTTGCCATTTATTCATTCTCTTGCAATGTTTTAGCTGGACGGATGTTGGATTCTAGCCACCTTTGAACCCATTCTTTGCGGTATACTATTTCCCTGCCAATTTTTACCCACTCTAATTCTTTGTTCTTTCTAGCTTTTGCTTGAATATTCTTAGAAATTTTTGGCAAATCACATATGCCTGTTTCTAAATCATTTTGATAAATCCACATATTTTTCCTTTATTTGCAAATAATTTGCTTTATTTTGCAAGTATATTGCATTTAATGTAATAAGTCAAGTCTTTTGCCAATAATTAGCAATAATGTTGTTTTTTTGGTATTATTTGAAATTATTTTGCAATTTAAGGTGAATTTTGAGATTAAAAAATGTTCTTGATTATAAAATACTTATGGAAATATTCAAATTTTCAAGACAAAGTTGGAATAATTGGAAAAAAGAAAATAGACCTATTACCGTCTTAATTGAAAAGTATTTTACCGACAAAGATTTGCAAGAATTTCTAGATACTGGAAAAATTTCCAAATTCGATAATATTGAAAGACTCCCTGAGATATTAAAGCTTTTAACTAAATATACTGCTAAAGAGTTTTGGGAGAGTATTATAGCGGCTTATAGTGATTTTGATGAGTTTAAAGGTTATGCTTTATTTTTAACTCAACAAATGTTTATAGAGGGACACTTAAAAGATAAATTTGATTTTTTAAAAGAATTGGACTATCTTTTAGTTGGAAGGCTCGATGTTTTTAGAGAAGATATGAAAAATGTTTCAGAAGAATATTTAAAAGTAATAAATAGTTTCAATAAAATGATTGGCTTCGATTTTAATGAAAATGATATACCTATTATTAAACAAATTATGTCAAGATATGAAGTTTATAACACTCTCTATGATTTAGATAAAGCACCGAAAGATTAAAAAATCCCACTAGGATAAAACAACCCTAGTAGGAATGGAGGGCTTTGCTATGTATGGTGTTTGCAGACACACATATAGACTTACAAGTAATCGCTTAAATATATTATATCCATGAAATTCTAAATTTTAAAATGTTTAATATATCGTTTTTTAGATTTTTTTTGTTGCTATTGTCCAGCTCTTCCACCAACTGGGGTAGTTATACTACCACCTACAACGCCACCGACTATAGATCTATCTCCTTGATAAGGAGCATAACCGCTATTACTGCCATTATTATCAGAATGACCACCCTTGCTGCTTCTACTAGAGTATCCTCTGCCGCCTGTTGTTGCATTTCCAGTATTTGGACTCATAATCAAACCAATAAAAAAACTACCAATAATAAAAGTGATTGCCCAACCAAGTCCAAAATATTCATATATCTGTTTAGCTATAAATAAAACAGCAACTACAATTAAAAACAATAGTGTGATTGCAGCACTTATCCAAAATAAAACACTTACAATAGATGTAATCTTATTTAAAAACCATGTTCCAATAGATTTTAAAATTTTTATAAAAATATTTGCTCTCAAAGCTTCTAAGGTTTTATTCATATTTTTATCTAAAAATTTGATATCTAAATTATGCTTGTGTACCAGGTTTATAACTTTAGATCTAAAAGTATCATCTCCAGTAATATCAAGTGTACTGCCATACTTTGCTCTTGCCATTTTAAGAGCTTTAAGCAGTTCTTCATCGCTGGCGTTAGAGACCTTGATATGATCGCCTTTGTTGATAATTTCATCTTTTATTATATTGGCTTTTGTCATCTTTGCTCTTTCTGTTTATTAGTTTAAATTGCACCCTTAGCTAACTTTTGTAAAAAAGCACTTCTTGTTATATGTAACGGAGCGATATACTCATCAATTCTTTTAACAAGTTTTGAAGGCATTGTTATGTTGATTCTTACTGTTTTATCTTCTTCATTTGGCAAAGCGATAGTATCTCCATTTGACAAAGCAACTTCTATGAAAGCTTTAAATGCTTCCAAGGCTTCGCTTATGGCTTCTTGTGGAGTTTTGCCATCACCCATAACGCCTTTAAAATCTTTGTAGTAAGCAAACCAGCCATCGCCATCATTTTTGCTAATTTTTTTAGTTATGATTTCATAATCAAGATTTGTATAATAATTTAGATCTTTTTTCATTGTTCACTCTCCAATATTTCTAGGACTTGTTTTACATAAATTGCCTTTATGGGCTTATGATGTGGTATGACTATATGCCCATATCCATCTTTACGAAAAACAAAATGACTGCCACCATTATTGTGAGCTTCGTAGCCATTGTTCTCCAAAAGTTTTTTAATATCATTAAATGATATGTTTTTTGGGTTATTTTTCATAGCTTCAAGCAATTTCTCTTTTTGGCTCACAATATTCCTTTTATAGTGTGTATAATTACACACTTTTACTTAAATATATATTAAATTTAGTCAAAGTCATATGAAAACTTTAATACCTGTTCTTTCATTACAAAAGTCCTTTGACAATAAGTTCTTCTCTTTCTTCTGCTAATCGAGCCCATTCTTGGTTATTGGGTCTATTTTTATACTTATCATGTATGGCTTCAAGCTCTGTAAACACAGCAGGATAATCTATCTCTTTTGGAGACATTCTATTCACAACTGTATATGCAATTTCATGAACTCGTGCTTCATCGTTTTGAGCTTCTAAATCATCAGTTTCACATACTTTTGTCATAACTGCATTAATTGTTGCAACAAAATCTCTTAAAGATTCGTAGTTAATCTCTGGATGGAATTTTTTGCATATTTCCACATTTTCTTCATAGGTCATTGTCTGCCCTTTAATTTTTTTCTTGTAGCATTTCTTTTGTCAAAATAGAACAATCATCGAGGTCAATAGTAATATTTTTACCATTCTTGTTAAAGTATTTTTTATGTTCATCACTATTTCTATAATCGTTTTTATTTTTTGTTGTTTCGTCTTCTATAAAATAAGAATATTCTATTGGCGGTACTGGCAGTTTACCTTCTTTGTTTCTAAGTCTGCCAGTATTTACTCTTTCTTTTAAAAATTCTGTTCTTATTTCATCCTCTTCTCTATAATAACCTTGATGTGGTTGCAATATCAAAGGACTATCTTTATGTAATCCTTTTGTTCTTCCAGTGTTGATAATATTTTGAAATCTTTCAGGCACTTCAAACTCTTCTTTGTTTTGTTTTTGTATTTCTGCTTCTGTAAGTGTTAAGTCTGTATTTGGTATTTGTGGCATTGTTATTCCTGTACTTTTATGGAAAATTTTAATTTTTGAAGGTTACCGCTAAAATAGCTATGAATTATTATATCAAAATTTCTAGTATATGGCGGAAATTTTATATACAATATGTAACCATATCTCTAAAGACACTATTTGATTATTGTATCGTACGATACAAATATTCTATATTTTATCTGCCTCTCTCATTTTGCTGGCAAGATCCCAAAGTTTTTGATCAGGCTTAAACTCTTCTTTGGTGTTTTGAGCTGGAGCAACAACTTTACCTACTTCATCTATAGATTTATTTTCTATCACAGGTGCAACTATATTTTGATTATTAATCGGTGCAACATTTGAAATTTTGCCTATCAATTCTTTTTTTGCATATTGACAAAAACTCCAATACGACATATTGATTTTTTTCTCATCCTTTAATTTATTATATAAAATTTTTAGGACTACATAACCTTGATCATATAGTGATTTTATCTCATTTAAATTGAGATAAAACTCTACTTTATCCATTCCTCTAGTTTTTTGCATGTAATAGCCTTTTTTCACAAATTATGGACAATTATAACATACTTTAACAAATTAAAGCAATATTATACAATTTTAAGCAAACTAACTCAAACAGAACTATAAATATTGATTATTTTTTGCTTATATTTGCTAAATTTTGCTAATATGACAGTAGAACATAAAGACAGGATGTGCAAAGTATATACTTTTGGCAAGCAAAAATGATATACTTTTCATCCTGAAACTTATTCGCACCAAAGGTGCTCAACGAAAAATGGAGAAAAAATGAAAGTAAAATGTCAGCGTACAAATCTAGAAATAGAATTAAATGATGGATTTTTTGTGAGTTCAGGACATGGTGGAGAGTGGGAATTTATATCGGTGGATGCCTCATCAATTAATGATTACAGTATCGCAGTAGAAGATTTAATTAATACCCCAGAGGGATTAGTAGATTGGCTAGCTCATCTTTCAGAAAAAAGCTGGTTTTCAGCAAATAAATTTTTTGAGTTTATGTATAAATTTAGAGCAGAAAACAAGTTATATAATATGTCATAAAAGAAAAAATAATATCCTAATGAGGCTCTTGGAGTGAGTTGAAAATTGTAATTGTGCCTGCAAGCACTCTTGCACAGAAAGTATCTACTCGTAATAAGATTATATGCCTACTAACCTTAAAGTTATATCAACTTATATATACTCTCTCGTAAGCCTTTATTCTATCCAAAAACCTTTCCCACCACTCAAGCAATTCTCTAGCTTGTTGGGTATAATTGGCTTTATGTGTATAGGCCCTTACAACTGCACTTTTTTCATGATGGTCTATAATGCTCTCTTTGACTTCAAAAGAGGCTTTGTGTTCATGTGCATATGTCTCTACGAGGCTTCTAAAAGTACCCCTGAAGCTATGAATAGTTTGTTTTGTTCCAGCAATTGCATTATCATAGCCCATAATTCGTAAGGCTTTATTGCAGCTTTCTCTACTCATTGGCTTATGAAAATTTGCCACTCCATGAAATACCCATTTGCTCCATCCTGTAATTGGCTGAATGTCTTTAAGTATTGATATTGCTGTATCTGTTAATGGCAGTATAAAATCATTTAAATTTTCATCTTTTTTCTTCATTTCATTTCTTGGAATTGTTAATATCTTATTTTCAAAATCTATCATTTCCCACCTAAGGGTTGTTAAATTTTGAGCTCTTAACATAGTGTAGGGTAATAGTCTAAGTGCATTTCTTACGATAGAGCTATTTTTATAATTATCGATATCTCTAAGAAGTTGCCCTAGTATTTTTTCATCAGTAATTTTTGCTAGATTTTTCTTTTCAACACTTGGCAAGGTTTCTCTGGAAATATTGGCTATGATATTATTATCACAATATCCATGAGATATGGCAAATACCCATAACCTATTACAATCAGCCAAAAGTCTTCTAGCCGTTTCTTTAGCTGTGATAGATTTTTCTTTAAGTGCCTTAAGTATCTCTGAATGATGTATTTCTTTTATTGGTTTGGATGATAGTATATTTCTTTCTTCATCGTAGGTACAAAAATAACCAAATAGATCTCTTTCAAAAGTTCTTTTTTTGTCTTTGATAGTTTCTGTTGCATTCTTTTTTGATATTACTTCATCTATCCACTGGTAAACTACTTTGTGAAACTGTGATTTATCATCAAGCTCAATTTGGCTTTTAAGCTCTTGTTTTACTTCAAGAGGGTCAATGCCTATGGCTATCTCTTTTTTTAGCTCAAAAGCTCTATTTCGTGCTATTTCTAGCGAAATTGTTGGATATGTACCAAATCCAGTTCTTCTTCTCAATGCTTTACCTTGTTTGTCTTTCAAAATTGGACTTGAATATCTAAATACCCATTGCTTACCACCATCAACTCTAACTACAAGTTGCAAACCCTTTGTAAGTGTGTCTGATAAGATGTATTCTTTGTCTGCTGGTTTTAACGCTTTAATCTCTCTATCTGTAGCAAATGTGGTTTTATTTGGCTTCATAGTGGTACATATCCTTTGCATTTTTTTAGCATATTTGAAATTGTACCATTTTATGTACCACTTAGTACTTAGATTAAGTGAAATTAGATGATATTGAATGAGACGGATAAATGCTTTAAAGTTCGATTTTTAGGGGCTTAAAGAGATGATTTGAGATGATGTGAGATTGTATAATGGCGGACAGAGGGGGATTCGAACCCCCGGTACTCGCGTACGGCCGCGTTCCAGGCGACTAGATTAAACCACTCTCCCATCTGTCCAAGAATTGGAATTGTATCTTAATCTATTTTAAGAAAAATTGAGTTATACTTTCATCCGCCTCTCTTTAGACCTATGCAACGGCTACTCAGGGAACCGAGTCAGGATGGGAACATAGCAGCTCACCTTGTTTAGTTGTGTGCCGTAGGTATCTGGGGGGAGGTTTTTAAACCTCAAAATCCACCAAACTCCACTCATAAAATGGCATCGCCTCAAATCTAATCCCATCAATCGTATATTCATAACTATTGGCAACTGTAATTATCTTTGCATCTTGGATTTCAGCAAGCTTGAGCTTGGATATATTCTTTTGACACTTTGCCCACACTGCCTCTTCACTATCAAATGGTGCTAAAATAGTCAAAACCCCATCAGTATAAAGATACCCTAGATTGTAAAAAGAGCAGATCTCTTCATCTTTTTTTAAAAGCTCTAGTACCACAGCCTGCTCAAAAAGCATTATAAATGTTAGATTTCGATTGAGATATTTTGTGATAGCATTGTCATAAAATACTAGCTTTTTAGAAGCACTTGGCTGATAATCTTCGACTAGATGGATAATCCCTTCGGTTTGCAGTTTCTGCATAGTTTTATAAAGCCAATCTTTTGAGATTTTAAAATGCTCTTTGCATCTCGTGTAGATTTGATTTATACTTATTTGTTTAGTTGCAAATAGAGCAAGAAATCCTAGCAGTCTTATCTCTTCAAGGCTAAATTTGCTTTTTAGAAACTCTTTTGTTTCAAGAAGAGTAGCTTTATGCGATATGGCAAATCGTGGCAGTGAGCCGATTTTGAGATAGTGAGAAAAACTAGCAGATGTATGTGCGGAATTCTCAAAAGCCAAAAACTCTTCAAAGTCCAAAGGTGTAAGTTTGATTTGTGTAAAGCTATCATCATCTATGGATTCTCTAGATACTATTATCAACTGCTTTACTTTTGGCAAAGATATATCGTTATCATTATAATGATCAAGTACGAGAGTTTCTATCGCCTCTTTATCTATAAAGTTTTGCAAGCTCCCTAAGGGAGCAAAAAGTATATTGGGATCATCCAAATCTATATAAAGTATATTTTTCTTATCTAAGTTTGCTAGATAATCAAGCACCAATGCACTTTTCCCAACACCTCTAGCACCAAAAAGGTTTATACGAGGATGATCATCAAGAGTACATTTTCTAGGCACAAAATTTTCATTTTGTGGTCTGTTTTGGTAAAAATATTCTAACATTTCCATATTTTTATCCTTTTGTTAAGGAAACTATTTTTTAAATTATACAAAATTTTGCTTTAAATACCTTGAGATTTTTAAATGCTTTTGGTATAATCTCGGTTCCAAAATTTATGTTGGCAATACCAACGAGTTCTTTAGAAAGGTAAAATATGGAAAGAATAAGACTTAAGCTTAAAGCTTATGATCACCGTGTTTTGGATAGATCAGTTGCATCTATCATAGACGCTGTTAAACGCACAGGTGCGGAGATAAGAGGGCCAATCCCAATGCCTACAAATATCAAACGCTATACAGTTTTGAGATCACCACATGTTAATAAAGACAGTCGTGAACAATTCGAAATCAGAATTCACGCTAGAATGATTGATATCGTTTCTGCTACTGGAGATACTATAGATTCACTTATGAAACTTGACCTTGCTCCTGAAATAGAAGTAGAAATAAGATCAATGGACAAATAAGGAGTAAAGAAATGGAATTTATCGTAGAAAAAATCGGTATGAGCAGAACTATTGATATAAATAGTGCTCCTGTTACTTTACTTAAAGTGATTGAAACAAAAGTGTGCGAAGTAAGAGAAGACGGTAAAGCGTTAGTTACTTACAACAGCTCTAAAAAAATAAATAAAAGCATAGAAGGCCAACAAGCTAAGTACGGCGTTACAAAAGAGTTCAATAAGTTTATGACTATTGAAGTAGCAGCAGGTACTGAGGCTGGAGACTTAGATATGAGCGTTCTGTCATCTGCACAGATTGTAAAAACAAGCCTAAACTCAAAAGGTAGAGGTTTCCAAGGTGGTGTTAAACGTCACGGCTTTAGTGGAGCACCAGAGAGTCATGGTCATAGAATGGGTAGAAGAACAGGTTCTATCGGTAACTGCGAATGGCCAGGACGTGTTATGAAGGGCAAAAAAATGCCTGGTCATATGGGTAATGCAAAAGTAACTGTAAAAAATGACATTGTTTCATTTGATAGTGAAAACGGTATATTAGTTTTGAAAGGTTCAATCCCAGGTCACAATGGTGCAAGAGGATTGGTAAGGATTGTTAAATGAGTAAACCAGTATTAATAAAAAGCGATGCGCTTCCAAAAGAATTTTTAGAAGTACATCCACATAACTTATATCTTTATTGTAAGTCTTATGCTGCATCTATGAGATCAAACACAGCAAAAGCAAAAACAAGAGCAGAAGTGAGCGGTGGCGGTAAAAAACCATTTGCACAAAAAGGTGGCGGTAGAGCTAGACAAGGTTCGATCACAGCTCCACACTATAGAGGTGGTGGTGTTGCATTTGGTCCAACTAACAATAGAAACTACAACCAAAAAGTTAACAAAAAACAGAAGAAATTGGCTCTTTATCATGCGATTGCTGAAAAAACTGCGAATGATAGATTCTTTGTAACTGATTCAATAGTTGTTGAATCTGGTAAAACAAAAGATGCAATCAGTCTTATCAGTGCACTTGGTCAAAGAGATGTTCTATTTGTAAAAGAAATGATTGATGATAAAACATTCTTGGCATTTAGAAATGTTAACAATGCTTACCTAATAGAAGGCAATGAGTTAAATGCATATCTTGCAGCTGCTTATAGTTCTATTGTTATGGAAAAAGCAGTATTTGAAAAATTGACAAAAGAGAGTTAAGATGGCAGATATTACAGATATAAAAACAATTATATACACCGAAAAGTCACTTGGTCTTCAAGAGGCTGGTATAATCGTAGTTCAAACTTCTCCAAAAATGACTAAAAACGGTCTTAAAGAAGTATTTAGAGAATTTTTTGGTATCAGTCCACTTAAAATCAATTCAATGAGAGTAAATGGTAAGATCAAAAGATTTAAGGGTATCCAAGGTAAAAGAAATGACACTAAGAAATTCTATGTTAAATTGCCTGAAGATGCAAAAATAGAAAGCTTAGCGGTATAAGGAGTAGCACATGGCAATAAAAACATATAAACCATATACACCTAGCCGAAGATATATGTCAAATCTTGACAATAGTGATATCACGGCGAAAGCAAGTGTTAGAAGTTTGCTCGTAAAACTTCCAGCATCTGCAGGTAGAAATAATAACGGTAGAATCACTTCAAGACATAAAGAAGCAGGCGCTAAAAAACTATATCGTATCATCGATTTCAAAAGAAATAAATTTGGAATAGAAGGAACAGTTGCTACTGTTGAGTACGATCCAAATAGAAACTGCAGAATTTGTCTTGTTAAATACGTTGATGGAGATAGAAGATATATACTTCAACCAAAAGGACTAAATGTAGGCGATAAAATAATGTCATCGAAAGAAGTTGTTGATATTAAAGCTGGTAACGCTATGAAACTAGCAAATATCCCTGTCGGTACATTAGTTCACAACATAGAGCTTAGCCCAGGTCACGGCGGTCAAATGGCAAGAAGTGCTGGCGGATATGCTCAAATAATGGGTAGAGATGGTAAATATGTATCTCTAAGACTTCCATCAGGCGAAATGAGATACGTGCTTGGCGAATGCTTAGCTACAGTTGGTGCTGTTGGAAATGAAGATTTTGCTAATATCGTAATCGGTAAAGCAGGTAGAAATAGACACCTTGGTATCAGACCTCAAACTAGAGGTAGTGCGATGAACCCAGTGGATCACCCACATGGTGGTGGTGAAGGTAAGACAGGTTCTTCTGGACATCCAGTTTCACCTTGGGGAACTCCAGCTAAAGGGTATAAAACTCGTAAGAAAAAAGCTAGCGATAAATTAATTATCTCTAGAAGAAAAAAGTAAGGGGTTAAGATATGGCAAGATCAACTAAAAAAGGTCCATTTATCGATGAGCATCTTAAAAAGAAAGTTCTAAAAGCTAAAGAAGAAGGTTCAAATAAACCTATAAAAACTTGGTCAAGAAGATCTACGATTTTCCCAGAGTTTATTGGACTAACTATTAATGTTCACAATGGAAGACAATTTATTCCAGTATTTGTAACTGAAAATCATGTAGGTTATAAACTTGGCGAATTTGCACCAACAAGAACATTTAAAGGCCATAAAGGCACCGTTCAGAAGAAGGTAGGTTAATCATGAGTAGAGCATTAGTAAAACACGTAAGAGTTTCGCCTACAAAAGCAAGACTTATTGCACAAGAAGTACAAGGCATGAATGCTGAGCTTGCAATCGCAAGTTTGGAATTTATGGCAAACAAAGCAGCTGGTATCATATCTAAAGCTATCGCTTCTGCTGTAGCAAATGGTGATTTTGAACCACAAGAAGTAGAAATCACTAGCTGTAGAATAGATAGAGCGTCTTATATAAAAAGATGGACTCCAAGAGCTAGAGGAACTGCAACAAGAATCCTTAAACCAACTTCACACATACTTGTAGAAGTTGCTCCAACTGGAAGCAAAAAAGAAGTAGTTGCTCCTAAAAAAGTTGCTGCAAAAGCTCCTAAAGTAGAAGCAAAAGAAGCTCTAGCAAAAGAGACTTCAGCTAAAAAAGCTCCAGCTAAAAAAGTAGAAACTGCAACTGCAGAGAAACCTAAAAAAGCTCCAGCTAAAAAAGCAGAAAGCGCAACTGAAGAGAAGCCTAAAAAAGCTCCAGCTAAAAAAGCTACTCCGAAAGCTAAAAAATCAGACGAGAAGGATGCATAATGGGACAAAAAGTTAATCCTATTGGTCTTAGACTTGGAATAAATAGAAACTGGGAATCAAGATGGTTTCCAGCAAAAGAAAGATCTGCAGGCTTTATAGCTGAAGATTATAAAATCAGAAAATATCTTAAAAAAGAGCTTTTCTTCGCTGGTATCAGTAACATTATAATTGAGAGAACTGCTAAAAAAGTTAGAATCACTCTTGTTACTGCAAGACCTGGTATCATCATCGGTAAAAAAGGTGAAGATATAGAGAAACTAAAAAACAAAGTTACTGCAATGGTTGGTAAAGATGTTGCTCTTAATATAAAAGAAGAAAAAAGACCACAAGCTTCAGCTCAACTTGCTGGCGAGAGTATCGCTACTCAGCTAGAAAGAAGGGTTGCATTTAGAAGAGCTATGAAAAAAGTTATTCAAGGTGCTTTGAAATCTGGCGCTAAAGGTATTAAAATTTCTGTTGCTGGAAGACTTGGCGGTGCTGAGATAGCTAGAACAGAATGGTATCTAGAAGGACGTGTTCCACTTCATACACTTAGAGCTAAAATCGATTATGGTTTTGCAGAAGCTCATACTACTTATGGAATCATAGGTATTAAAGTGTGGATATTCAAAGGCGAAGTACTTCAAAAAGGTATCCAAGCTGATGTAAAAGAAGAGAAAAGAGAAAGCAGAAGACCTGCTAGAAGAAGAGGTGATCAAAATGCTACTGCCTAAAAGAAGTAAATATAGAAAAGTAATGAAGGGCCGTAACCGTGGTATGGCTCAAAATGGAAATAGAATTGAGTTTGGCGAATTTGCAATTAAAGCTATTGAAGCTGGGAGAATTGATTCTAGACAAATAGAATCAGCTCGTATCTCTATGACAAGAAAAGTTGCAAGACAAGGTAAAAGCTGGATTAGAGTTTTCCCTGCAAAACCAATTACTAAAAAACCACTTGAAACAAGAATGGGTAAAGGTAAAGGTGGCGTTGATAAATGGGTTATGAATATTGAGCCAGGTAGAATAATTTTTGAGATGGCAGGAGTAAGTGAAGAGTTGGCAAGAGAAGCTTTAGGTTTGGCTTGTTATAAACTTCCATTTAAAACTAAAATCATCTCTTTGAAGGATAGCAATGAAGTATATTGATTTAGAAGCTAAAAACGAAGTAGAACTTTTAGAAATGCTAAAAGCTAAAAAAATAGAGTTATTCACACTTAATGCAAAGTTGAAAACTATGCAATTAACAAATACAAGTGAATTAAGAAATGCGAAAAAAGATATCGCAAGAATCCAAACAGCCATAAGTGCTGTGAGATCAAAATAAAGGACTGGATATGCCAAAAAGAGAAATCACAGGAACAGTCATTAAAAGAGCTGGCGACAAATCAGCAACTGTCTTGGTAGAAAGAAAAGTATTACATCCTAGATATCATAAAACAGTTAAAAGATTTAAAAAATATATCATACATGACGAAGCAAACACACTTAATGTTGGTGATGTTGTAAGTGCTGTAGAGTGCAGACCACTTTCTAAAAGCAAAAGCTTTAGACTACTTAATATTGTAAAAAGAGGAGAGCTATAATGATCCAAAGTTTTACAAGATTAACAGTTGCTGATAATAGTGGCGCTAAAGAAATTATGTGTATAAAAGTATTGGGCGGAAGTAAAAGAAGATATGCAACAGTAGGTGATGTTATCATCGCTTCAGTTAAAAAAGCTTTACCAAATGGAAAAATCAAAAAAGGTAAAGTTGTAAAAGCTGTTGTTGTTAGAACAAAAAAAGAAGTTCAAAGAGAAAACGGGGCTTTAATCAGATTTGATGATAACGCAGCAGTTATCATAGATGACAAAAGAGAGCCGATAGGCACTCGTATCTTTGGACCAGTAAGCCGTGAAACTAGATATGCTGGATTTATGAAAATCGTTTCACTAGCACCGGAGGTATGGTAATGAAAAAGTTTAAAATCAAAAAAGGCGACAATGTTCAAGTTATCGCTGGTGATGATAAAGGCAAAACGGGTGTAGTTCTTCAAGTTCTTACAAAAAAAGATGCCGTTATCGTAGCAGGATGCAAAATAGCTAAAAAAGCTATCAAGCCAACTGAAGAGAACAAAAGCGGTGGATTTGCAAACAAAGAAATGCCGATTGATATCTCTAATGTAAAAAAAGTAGAGGAATAATGCTATGAGTAGAATGAAGCAAAAGTACAATGACATCGTACCAGCACTAAGAGAAGCTTGTGGTGTTGAAAATGCGATGCAGACACCAAAGCTTGAAAAAATCGTAATTAGTGTAGGAGCTGGTGAAGAGGGTAAAGATGCAAAACTTATCCAAAACATGGCGGATACAATCTCACTAATTGCTGGTCAAAAAGCAATAATCACAAATGCAAAAAAATCAGTTGCTGGTTTTAAAGCCAGAGAAGGTGCTCCAAGTGGTATCAAAGTTACTTTAAGAGGTGCAAATATGTATAACTTCTTAGACAAACTTGTTTCTATCGCTCTTCCAAGAGTTAAGGACTTCAGAGGAGTTCCAAGACGTGGATTTGATGGTAGAGGTAACTATAACTTTGGTTTACAAGAGCAATTGATGTTCCCAGAAGTTGTATATGACAATATTATAAAAACTCATGGTATGAATATCACTATCATTACTAATACAGAAGATGACAAACAAGCTTTCA
Organism: Sulfurovum sp. enrichment culture clone C5; assembly: GCA_001493195.1. Taxonomy (GTDB): domain Bacteria; phylum Campylobacterota; class Campylobacteria; order Campylobacterales; family Sulfurovaceae; genus BN30871. Next base: position 24,423 of record FAXN01000069.1, read on the forward strand.
CCCTTTTAGAAAAGCTCGGTATGCCATTTGCTAAAGGGAGAAACTAATGGCTAAAAAATCAATGATAAATAAGCAACAAAGAAAAGCTAAATTTTCTTCAAGAGCTTATACAAGATGTTCAATTTGCGGAAGACCTCACTCAGTATATCAAGATTTTGGTATTTGTCGTGTGTGTTTAAGAAAAATGGCCAATGAAGGTCTAATCCCAGGCATGCGAAAAGCTAGCTGGTAATAAAGGAGTAAAAGATGATGACAGACATAATTGCAGACTCTCTTACTCGAATAAGAAATGCTGCACAAAGAAGACTAGATGTAACTACATTATTACACGCTAACTCTATCGAAGCAATTGTTTCTATTCTTGTAAACAAGGGCTACCTTGAGAGTTATACTATAAACGAAGACGGTAATAAAAAAACTATAACAGTAGTTATAAAATATGATGAGAATGGCAGAAGCTGTATTAATGAAATTAAAAGAATTTCTAGCCCAGGTCGTCGTATTCACAAAGGTAAAGATGAAATTAAATCATTTAAAAATGGTTATGGTACACTAGTGGTTTCAACTAGTAAAGGCGTGTTGCCAAATGACGAAGCTTACAAACTTGGCGTTGGTGGCGAAGTTATGTGTAGTGTATGGTAAGGAGATAATATGTCAAGAGTTGGAAAAAAACCAGTAGAAATAGCAAATGGCATAAATGTTTCACTTGATGGTACGCAACTAGTAGCTAAAAAAGGCAATCTAGAAAAAAGACTTGAAACTCATGGTCGTGTAGATGTTAAAATCGAAGACGGAAAAGTTGAATTTGCAAAAATCGGTGAAGATAAACAAAGTGCAGCTTATTGGGGTACTTATAGATCATTGTTTAACAATATTGTAGTAGGTCTTGATCAAGGTTTCACTAAAACACTGGAAATCAATGGTGTTGGTTACAGAGCAAATATCCAAGGAAATATACTAGTTATGCAACTAGGTTTTTCACATGATATTAACTTTGAAATACCAGCTGGTGTTGAAATAAAAGTAGATAAAAATATCATTACAATCAATGGTACAGACAAACAACAAGTTGGTCAGACGGCAGCTGAAATCAGAGATTTTAGACCACCTGAGCCATATAAAGGTAAAGGTGTTAAATACACTGATGAAGTTATTATTAGAAAAGCTGGTAAATCAGCTGGTAAGAAAAAGTAAGGGGGAACTAGATGTTACAAAGTATTCAAAAAAGAAAAAATAGACTTCTAGCCCAAAGAAAAGCTAGAGTTAGAGGTAAGGTGTCTGGTTGTGAAGCTATGCCAAGATTGACAGTTTTTAAATCAAATAAATATTTTTATGCACAAGCTATCGATGATACAGCTGGACACACTCTAGCTGCAGTTGATGGAAGAAAAATGGGCCTAAAAGCAAACAGAGAAGATGTTAAGAAAGTTGCAGCTGCTATGGCAGAAACACTTAAAAAAGCTAACATTGAAACTGTAAAATTTGACAGAAACGGTTATCTCTATCATGGTGTAATTGCATCTTTTGCTGATGCTCTTAGAGAATCTGGTATAAAGTTGTAAGGATAAGAAATGGAAGCGATAAACAGAGAAAATTTCGAAGAATCAATAGTTAATATTGGTCGTGTAACAAAAGTTGTTAAGGGTGGTAGAAGATTTAGATTTACTGCTCTTGTTGTTGTTGGCGATAAAAATGGTACAGTAGGTTACGGTTTTGGTAAAGCCAAAGAAGTTCCAGATGCAATCAAAAAAGCAGTAGATGATGCATTTAAAAATTTAGTTAAAATCAATATCAAAGGCTCAACAATAGCTCATGATATAGAGCATAAATTTAATTCAAGTCGTATATTACTTAGACCTGCTAGTGAAGGTACAGGGGTAATCGCTGGTGGCGCTGCTCGTCCTGTAATTGAGCTTGCTGGGATTAAAGATATCCTTACTAAATCAATTGGTTCTAACAATCCAAACAATCTTGTGAGAGCAACTATTCAAGCTCTTTCAAGAATTAAAGCATAAGGAGAAGACATGTCTTTACACAATTTACAACCAGCCGTTGGTTCTACTAGAGAAACAAAAAGACTTGGTCGTGGACAAGGTTCAGGACAAGGTAAAACATCTGGTAAAGGACACAAAGGTCAAAAAGCTAGAAAAGGTTACAATGAAAAAAGAGGTTTTGAAGGTGGTCAACAACCACTTTATAAAAGACTTCCTAAAGTTGGATTTACTTCTAGGGTAGAGAAACCGTATGTTATCAATGTAGAAAAAGTAACAGCAGTAGCTGAACTTGCAGAGATTACAATGGAAACTATCAGAAGTGTTTACAAACTACAAAAAAGTGTAACAAAAGTTAAACTAATAGGCGCAAGTGCCAAAACCCTAGCTTCAAAAATAAAAGATGAAGCAGTAACTACAACTGGAAAATAATATGTCAAATCCTTTAGTACATAAAATTATGATTACTTTAGGATTTTTGTTGGTTTACAGAGTGTTGGCTTATATACCAACACCTGGAGTTGATTTTGAAGTTATTAAACAATTTTTCGATTCAAACACCAACAATGCCTTAGGTTTGGCAAATATGTTTAGTGGCGATGCAATTAGCCGTCTTAGTATAATCTCCCTTGGTGTAATGCCATATATCACAGCCTCAATTGTAATGGAGCTTTTAGCAGCTACATTCCCTGCTCTTGGTCAAATGAAAAAAGAGAGAGATGGTATGCAAAAATATATGCAAATTATCAGATATTTTACTATATTTATAACTGTTGTTCAAGCAATAGGTGTATCTATGGGACTACAAAATATGACAGATAAAGGCGGGGCAAGTGCAATAATCATTGACCCAACGGTATTTACGGTAATTGCAGTATTTTCAATGCTAACTGGGACTATGCTTCTTATGTGGATAGGTGAGCAGATAACTCAAAAAGGTATCGGAAATGGTATTTCTTTGATTATTTTTGCTGGTATTGTATCTGGTATCCCATCTGCAATTTCGCATACTGTTACATCTGTAAATACAGGAGATATGAATCCACTTTCAATCATAGCAATTTTGGCAATCATGGTGATTACTATACTTGCCATTATATATGTTGAATTGGGAGAGAGAAGAGTTCCTATATCGTACTCGAGAAAAACTATTGTTCAAAATCAGCACAGAAGAGTTATGAATTATATACCGATTAAAGTTAATCTTTCCGGTGTAATTCCACCAATTTTTGCAAGTGCAGTTATGATGTTTCCTTTGACAATGCTACAATCAAGTACAAATGAATGGGCAGTAAAGATAGCTGATTTGCTTGCTCCTGGTGGAGTAGTATTTAATGCAGCAACATTTTTGATGATCATATTTTTTGCATTTTTCTATGCTTCTATAGCTTTTAACTCAAAAGATATATCAGATAATTTAAAAAGACAAGGTGGGTTTATTCCTGGGATTAGACCAGGAGAACATACTAAAGACTTTTTAAATGAAGTAGCAAGTAGATTAACAGGATTTGGATCTTTTTATCTAGCAATCATCTCAACAGTACCATTTATATTTGTAAATGGGCTAGGAGCTAGTTTCTATTTTGGTGGAACGGCTATACTTATCGTTGTTCAAGTTGCAATGGATATGATGAGAAAAATCGAAGCCCAAAGAACAATGAATAAATATGACATATTAGGTCACGTAGGTTTCTGATGGCAATATCCATAAGACAACCAAACGAAATCGCCAAGCTAAGAAAAGCTGGCGAGATTGTTGGTAATACTCTTCAATTTCTTCAAAACAATATTAAATCTGGCATGAGCCTCGTTGAAATAGATCAAATAACAGAAAATTTTATAAGACAAAGTGGCGGAGTTCCTTCATTTAAAGGATTATATGGTTTTCCGTCATCTGTTTGTACATCTCTAAATGAAGTGATAATTCACGGAATTCCAACAGATACAAAAGTTAAAGATGGTGACATATTGGGTCTTGATATTGGGGTAAAACTTGATGGGTATTATGGTGATGCGGCTATCACTATGCCTATAGGAAAAATATCAAAAAAAGATGAAGAGTTGATAGCTTGCTCTAAAGATGCTCTTTATAATGCTATATCACAAATAAAAGTTGATATGAGATTTAAAGAACTTTCATATATTTTAGAGCAATTTATACAATCAAGAGGTTTTGTACCACTTAGAGATTATTGTGGTCATGGTATTGGTACTAAGCCACACGAAGAACCTAATATACCAAATTATATTGATGGTAAGCCAAATCAAGGTCCAAAAATAAAAAATGGTATGGTTTTTTGCATAGAGCCTATGGTTTGTCAAAAAAGTTCTTACCCTCTTCATTTAGATGATGAATGGTCAGTTGTGAGTGAAGATGGTCTTAGAACAAGCCACTATGAACATCAAGTGGCAGTTATTGATGGAAAAGCTGTAATACTCACTGATCCAACAAGCAATTAGTAAAAAGGAATATAATGGCAAAAGATGATGTTATAGAAATTGACGGTAAAGTAATTGAAGCGTTACCAAATGCTACTTTTAGAGTAGAGCTTGACAATGGTCATGTAATACTATGTCATATAGCAGGAAAGATGAGAATGCATTACATAAAAATCTTACCAGGCGACAAAGTAAAAATAGAAATTACACCATATAGTTTAGACAAAGGTAGAATTACTTTTAGATATAAGTAATTTTTAATAAAAAATAAGATATAATATACACCCTTATGCGAAAACCATAAAGGAAAACTGCGAGAAGAGTCTTTGTATAATTGGCACTGATTATCCAAGGACTGGTTTGCTTATATGTGAGAAATCTCAGCAATCCACGCAAAAAAATAACAAAGTGCAAAATTATCACAGGAGTAACCAAATGAAGGTTAGGGCGTCGGTAAAAAAGATGTGCGATGATTGTAAAATTATCAAACGAAACGGCATAGTTCGAGTGATTTGTAAAAATCCAAAACACAAACAAAGACAAGGATAAATATGGCACGTATAGCAGGTGTTGATTTGCCTCAGAAAAAGAGAATGGAGTATGCTTTAACATACATTTTTGGTATAGGCTTACATACTTCAAGAAAAATTCTTGATGCAACAGGCGTAGATTATAATAAAAGAGTTCATGAGTTAAGTGATGCAGAAGCAGCTTTGATTCGTAATGAAATCCAAGAAAACTATAGAGTTGAAGGTGATTTGCGTAAAAAAGTTATGCTTGACATCAAAACTCTTATGGATTTGGGTAGCTATAGAGGACTTAGACATAGAAAAGGTCTCCCGGTTCGTGGTCAAAAAACAAAAACTAATGCGAGAACTCGTAAAGGTAAAAGAAAAACTGTTGGTTCAGCGTGATAAGAGGAGAAAGATAAATGGCTAAGAAAAAAGTTAAAAAAAGTATAGCAAAAGGTATAGTTTACGTAGCTGCGACCTTTAACAATACCGTTATCACTGTAACAGATGAAATGGGTAATGTTATCGCTTGGAGTAGTGCAGGTGCCCTTGGTTTTAAAGGTAGTAAAAAATCTACACCATTTGCAGCTCAACAAGCAGTTGAAGATGCAATGACTAAAGCTAAAGAAAATGGCGTAAAAGAAGTTGGTATAAAAGTACAAGGTCCAGGTGCTGGTAGAGATACTGCTGTTAAATCAATCGGCACAGTTGAAGGCATAAGAGTAACTTATCTAAAAGATATTACACCGCTTCCTCACAATGGATGTAGACCACCTAAAAAGAGAAGAGTATAATACACAATTTGTGTAAAGTGACAAACAATGTAAGCATTTAAAATGCTTTAAAAAATAAAGATATATTAAAGGGTTTGAGATGGCAAGATATAGAGGCCCAGTTGAAAAACTAGAGAGACGACTTGGCGTTGATCTTGGACTTAAGGGTGAGAGAAGATTAGCTGGTAAAAGCGCTTTGGAAAAAAGACCTTATGCTCCAGGACAACATGGACAAAGAAGAACAAAAATTAGCGAATATGGTTTACAACTTCGTGAAAAACAAAAAGCTAAATTTATGTACGGCGTAAGCGAAAAACAATTTAGAAAACTATTTACTGAGGCAAATAGAAGAGAAGGTAATACGGGTAACTTACTTATCCAACTTCTAGAGCAAAGACTTGATAATGTAGTTTACAGAATGGGTTTTGCAACTACTAGAGCATTTGCAAGACAACTTGTAACTCATGGTCATATTTTAGTTGACGGCAAAAGAGTAAACATACCTTCATGCGTTGTTAAAGTAGGACAAAAAATAGAGATCAGAGAAAAAAGTAAAGTTAATCCACAAATAGTTAGAGCAATGGAGCTTACAAACCAAACAGGTATGGTTGAATGGGTAAATGTTGATAAAGATAAACTATTTGGATTGTTTTCAAGAATCCCTGATAGAGAAGAAATAAGCATACCAGTTGAAGAGCGTTTAATCGTTGAACTTTACTCTAAATAATAAATATTAAAGGTTAATCGATGAGAAAAATAAAAGTTACACCATTTATGCCTACAGAAGTAGAGGTAAATGAATTGGGTACTAATAGGGCTGAAATAGTTGCATATCCATTTGAAAATGGTTATGCAGTAACCTTGGCACATCCTCTTAGAAGATTAGTTTTAGGAAGTTCTATAGGTTATGCTCCAATATCGGTTAAGATTAAAAATGTTGCTCATGAATTTGATACCATAAGAGGTATGCATGAAGATGTTGCAGTATTTATAATAAATCTAAAAAATATTCGTTTCAAAATCAAAAATGAAGATACAGACAAAGTTCAATTGAACTATAGTTTTACTGGCTCAAAAGAGATTAAAGCTTCTGATTTGGTAAACGATTTAGTTGATATTATTGACGGCGAATTACCACTTGCAACACTTAATGAAGATGCTGAGCTTAGCTTTACATTGACTATAGCAAAAGGTATGGGTTATGTTTCAAGTGAAGATTTAGCGGACGATATTGATGCTGATGCAATTGCACTTGATGCATTTTTTACACCAGTTAGAAAAGTTAATTATAAAATTGAAAATGTTCTTGTAGAAGATAGTCCAAATTATGAGAAAATCATATTTGACATTACAACTGATGGACAAGTAAGTCCTGTTGATTCATTTGCAAATGCACTTCAAACAATGAGTAAACAATTATCTATCTTTAGTGGTGTATTGAATGTGGATATAAATTCATCATTTGAGAAAAAAAGTGGCGATGACAATCAGTTAAAACCATTTTTGAAAACAGTTGACAATTTAGGCTTAAGTGCTAGATCATTTAACTCATTAGATAGAGAAGGTATTAAATATCTTGGAGAACTAGTTTTGATGAGTGATGCGGAACTTAAAAATATTAAAAATCTAGGCAAGAAATCACTAGATGAAATTACTGATTGTTTAGCAGAGCACGGCTTTGGAAATGACTACGAAATGGATATTTCTACTAGAGAATCATTAAAGAAAAAAATAGAACAATTAAAAGGATAAGGCATGAGACATAGACATGGTTATAGAAAACTTGGCCGTACATCATCTCATAGAGCAGCATTGCTTAAAAACCTCTCTATAGCACTTACTAAAGAAGGTCGTATTGAGACAACTTTGCCAAAAGCAAAAGAGCTTAGAAGTTACTATGAAAAATTAATTACAAAAGCAAGCACTGGTGATTTGAATTCACATAGAGCAATTTTTGCTATGCTTCAAGATAAAGAGTGTACAAACAAACTTGTAACAGTAATCGCACCAGAGTATAAAGATAGAAATGGTGGCTATACAAGAATCATCAAAACTAGAACTAGAAAAGGCGATGCTGCCCCTATGGCAATAATCGAACTAGTATAACTACAAATAATCTTATCAAGGTTTTCCCTTGATAATTATATCAATCATTTTTATTAATCAATATTATTAATATATTTCATTTTTTAAAATAGATATTTTTTTGTAAAATTTCATAAAAATGGATATTTATATGCTAAGCAAAAATGAAATAAACTCAAACGAACTTATATATCTTCTAGATAAAAGAAAAAATAGTGAAATAGATTTTTTACTTGTAGATGTTAGAGAAGATATGGAATACAATATGGGCTATATCGATGGTGTTAATATGCTACATCCTACTTCAACTTTTAATGAGTGGGCAAAAGAGTTATTAGATAGCACAAAAGATAAAAAAGTTATATTCACATGCAGAAGTGGGAACAGAAGCGGACAAGTTGCACAAATATTTAAAGCAAATGGACATGATGGAGCCATCAATCATAATGGCGGTATCATTTCTTATAATGGTAAAATAGCTAGACCATAGAGAGTAATAAATTTTCATTGATTTTTTTAAAGCTTACCAAAGTCTAAAGTTGCTAAAGTTCTAGATACTTTTTAGCGATGTTTTTGGTAAAGGATATAATAAAATGGCAACATTTACAAAAAAAATTATAGTACAAAAAGATGATATTGATGTCAATGGTCATGTGAGTAATGTTCGCTATCTAGAATGGTTTATGAGTTCTGCCGTGGAACATTCTGACTTCTTGGGTGTTGGTGTTGAGACTCTTGGACAAGTAAATCGTACATGGGTTGCCAAAGAGCATCATATTTCATATAAGCAAAGTGCTTTTGAAGGCGATGAGCTTATTTTGAAAACATGGGTGGATAGTGTTAAGACCGCTCAGTCTATAAGAAAATATGAACTATATAATAGCAAAAATGATAAAATAGTTTGTGAGGGTTGGACTAATTGGGTTTTTGTAGAAACACAAACTTATCGTCCATGTAAAATCCCAAATGAACTTATAGAAAAGTATTTAGTAGAAAAAGAGAATCATACATAGCATTATAATAACGTTTTGTAGGGCATTTTAGATTTTAAATAAATATTACATAAATTAAAAAATATACAAACTAGACAAAATAAAAAAGCTTTTTGTTTATGATATAATTACACAAAAAAGTCAAGGTGTTTTATGATTCCTTTTACAGATGAAGAATTAGAACCTGCAGTTAATAATGTTATAGAAAAAGTTAGACCATCTATAAAACTAGATGGTGGCGATATAAAACTGATAGGAATAAAAAACGGTAAAATATATGTGCAGCTTCAAGGAGCGTGTATTGGTTGTGCTAGCAGTGGCACAACATTGAAGTATGGTGTTGAGAGACAATTGAAAATTCTCATTCATCCAGATCTTGAAGTTGTTAATGTGCCAGTTGGATATGAAGATAAATGGAGCGAATTAGGGTGAATAGCGAAAGATTACTTAAATTAGCAGAATCACAATTTTTAAAAAAAGAGTACAAAAGTGCACTCCAGTCATATGGTGAAATTTTAAAAGATAATCCAAAAATGGATGAAGCAAAAATGGGTGTATATTTGAGCGATTTGGGCTTAGATAGTGATGACGAGGCACAAGCATTGTTTGATTATTACCATACTATAAAAGATAGTAGTGATGATGCTGCTCAGATTATAAACGAAATCATCAAATCACTAGATGAAACAAAGTATTCCATAAGCCAACTCATATCAAGACAGATAGATATGCAAGAAGAAATTGATGGTATAACCTATGGTGATTTTATGAGTCTTGTAAAAGATAGTGGCGATTTTAAAAAAGTGTTTGAAAATATTATGTTTTCAACAAAGGTTGTTATTACATCAAAAGAAGATTTGATTGATTTTATAACTAAATTAAACGAAAATGGTTTTAAAGATATGGCTTTAGCTTATTTGGATGATATGTCAAATATATTTCCTAAAGATCAAGATATTTTAGAGCTTTATAAATTGTTTTAAAAGGGCAAAAATTGAAAATACCATTCTCATATCTAAAATATAATTATATAACTGACAATACAAAAGAGATTGATGATGAGACAATCTTTTTACAAACAAGTCAAAACAGTAAGTATATACAGGATTTAGATATCGAGAGCATTACTCCTCATAAACTTGTAGAGATTTGGGATTTAGATCAGCTTAGAGTCGTTGGAGTGACAGGAACAAATGGTAAAACAACAGTAAGTGGAGCATTGTACTCTATTCTTTTAGATCTTGGCGAAAAGGTTGGTTTACAGGGGACTAGAGGGTTTTTTGCAAACGAAGAGAGACTAGAAGAGAGATCTATGACAACACCTTCTGTTTTTGAAACAATTCATCACATGAAACAATCTTTGGATATGGGTTGTAGATATTTTGTGATGGAGGTAAGTTCTCATGCAATTGAGCAAAAGAGAATTGAGGGCATAGATTTTGCATTAAAAATTCATACAAATATTACAGCAGACCATCTTGATTATCATAAAACAATCGAAGAGTATAGAAGGGTAAAAAGCCTATTTTTTGAAGATGAATCTATAAAGCTTTTAAATAAAGATGACTTGACTCATTTGACGTATAACCCAACCAATGCTTATAGTTATGGGGTTGATAATCCAGCAACATTTAAAGTTCAAGCTTTTTCGCTTCAAGACGGAATAACAGCCTATATAAAAAATCTCGATATTGAAGCTACATTTCATTCTCATATGGTAGGGCTTTTTAATCTTTATAATTTGATGGCGGCAATCGGAGCGGCATCACTTTTAACCAAAAAGCCATTACAGCAAATTTGTGATGTTGTGGAAGATTTTGGTGGTGTTGCTGGCAGAATGGAAGTTGTTAGTCGTAATCCTTTGGTTATAGTGGATTTTGCTCATACTGATGATGGCATACTTCAAGTTCTTCAAAGCATGAAAGATAAAAAACTCTCCGTTGTATTTGGAGCTGGTGGCAATAGAGATAAGCTAAAACGTCCTCGCATGGGGTCAGCAGTAGGCAGATTTGCAAATAAAATATATGTTACGAGTGATAATCCAAGAGATGAAGAGCCAAGTGAAATTATAAATGAAATTATGGTTGGGCTTGAAGGCAAAGATAATGTGAATGTAATAATTGACAGAAGAGAAGCAATACATAAGGCTATAGATGATCTTGGCAGCGGTGATGCTTTGTTGATTCTTGGTAAGGGTGATGAAGACTATCAAGAGATAAAAGGTGTAAAGCATCATTTTGATGATAGAGAAGTTGTTAGGGAGTATTTGGCAATTAACAACTAGCAGTGAGCAACTAGCAACTAGCAGTTAGCAGTTAGCAGTGAGCAACTAGCAGTTAGCAGTGTGTGTGAGTGTGAAGTGTGAAGTGTGAAGTGTGAGTCATGCTGAACTGATTTGAGTATCTCATTATGATAAATATAAGCAATTTTGGGGCAACAATACGCTTTTTTAAATAAATTTATCACAAATTTAAGAAATATTAAAAAAACTTTGGTATTATTAGGACAAAATTACTCTTATTTAAGGAAAATATATGGAATATTCAATACCACAGCCAGCATTTTATATTTTTAAATGCCAACAAAGCGCACCTCCTGGCATGCCAAAACCAAGTTGTGTAAGTCAGGCTAGTGTAGAGTCTCAACAACTTTTTATGCATATGGCACAAAGTCTTATGCAAAAAGGAATCGTTTCAACAGTACAACCTATACAAACAGGCTGTATGAATAGATGCCAGCTGGGTCCAATTATGTTAGTTGAGCCAGGGCATACTATGTATGTAAATCTCAATAAAGAAAAAATAGATAGAATTATAGAAGAACATATAATAGGTGGAAATGTAGTTGAGGAGTATGTGATACCAAATGAGATGTGGGGTGATGCAATCGATCCTAAGACTTTATTGCAACAATAAAATCACATTTTTTTAGTATAATTGCACTAAAATTAAACATTAGAGGAATAAGGCATTGACTATAACTATGCTTCAAAGCAAAATTCATCGGGCAACTGTTACGGATGCCAATCTTAATTATGTTGGTTCAATCACAGTAGATAGCGATTTGCTAGATGCTGCTGGTATGCTCATAGGTCAAAAGGTTGATATAGTAAACATAAACAATGGTGAAAGATTTTCTACATATATTATAGCAGGAGAGGCTGGTCAGGGAGATATCTGTCTCAATGGCGCAGCTGCTAGAAAAGTACATGTTGGAGACAAGATTATCATTATTGCATATGCACAAATGGATCATAAAGAGGCTTCTTTGTATAAACCAAAATTGGTTATTTTGGAAGATGATAATACAATAGCACAACTTTTAGAAGGGCTTGAATAGTATTTTGGGGATTGTGATATCTCTAAGATTTTAGAAATGATATCAAGTTAAGATTACAATTTTTTTATGTCGATTAGATAAGCAAACTCTTTTGATTTTACTAACTCTTTTACTTTGTAAGATATTTGTGAGTTTTTACTTTCATTTTTGAGTATTTTTCTAAGTATAGTTTTTAACTTCATCTGTTTCCTTTCATTTATTTGTTTAAATACAATCTAAACAAAAAAACTATACATAAAAAGTGTTACAATATTATTTCAATAAAGGATAAATTGTGAATAACCTATCAAGTGCGATAGATAGAGATTCTATAGTTGAAATCAAAAAACTTATAGATAATGGAGAAGACCTAAAACAGACATTAATCGTAGGCGAAGAGTATGATTTGGATAGCCCAGATGAGGTTAGTGTACTCAATTATGCAGTGCGTAAAAATGCCAGTTTGGAGTTGGTTGCTTTTTTGGTTGAGCATGGGGCAGATATGTTTGCAATTGATAGAGATGGTGTTGGTATTTTGGACATCGCTATTAAGTTTAAAAGATATGATATAGTCCAATTTTGTATAGACAAAGGCATTGATGTAAATAGCACAAAACGAAAAAGTGGAATCTTGCCTATAATCTTAGCAAGTTGTTTTAATGATGTAGAAATGATAAAATTACTAATTAAAAATGGTGCTAAGATAGATGGATTGGATAAAAACGGGATGTGTGCCTCTGATTATGCTCTAAAGATGGGGCAAAAAGATGTGGCTAATTTCTTAGAAGAGTTAATAAATCAGCAATGATATTTGTCAGATAGATTTTATCATATAACCCAATCTATTTACATTGTGTATGAAGTTTTCTCCAACTTTATCTTTGATTCTATGTATAAGGGTTCTTAGGGTAGTTGGACTAACGCTTTCTCCCCATAAACATAAACATATTGTGCTGTGATCAATAGTTCTATTTGGTGTTTTGCAAAGTAGCTCAAAGAGCAAAATAGCTTTTTTGCTCAATTCTATCTCAATATCATTTTTTATCAATCGTTTTAAATTAATATCGAAATATATATCTTTTGAAAGTTGCACAAAATTTTTATTCACTCCTATTTGTATAGCATTTTGTCCTATCTTTGATAATATTAGCTTGAGAGTAAACAATATTTCTTTTTCTTTGTATGGTTTGATAAGATATCCATGGCAATTGGAATTGATAGCATATTCTATCATCTCATCATCAGAGTAAGCGGTTAAAAAAACTATTGGCGTATTTGGTAAAGATTTGTTTAGCTCTATGGCAACTTCACTGCCACTAATATGGTCTTTTAGCATAATATCCATCAATACAATATCAGGTTTTATCATAGGTATTTTGAGTTTAGCTTCTTTTCCATTGTCAATAATACCAACAATATCAAATCCCTCTTGTTCAAGTATCTCTTTTAAATATTCAGCGGCTATTAACTCATCTTCAACTATCACTACGCTATACATAATTGTAATCCATCTCTAAAATTTAGTTTGTATTGTAAACCATTTTTATAATCTATCGATAACTCTCCATCAAGCTCTTTGCTCGTAAGATTGATTAGTTTTATTCCGATACCTTTGGAGTTTTGAAGCTCTTGGACATCAAGTTTATTTTTGCCATTATCTCTATATATTAGAGTATATTCTTTATCATTTTGTTTGCAAGATATCTCGATTGTTAAGTTAGTATCATTTTTAGCATACTTCATAGAATTTGTAAGCATTTCATTTAACATCAGTCCAATTTTTAGCATTATTTCCAAAGGAAATTCGACTTTGTTTAAATCTATAATAACATTTGTATCTTTTTTTTCAAACAAATCTATCATATGAGACGATAATGTTTTTGTGTATTGATAAAAATCAATATTTGAAAAATCGTTATGTTTATATAGCATTTCATGAACCATAGACATAGATTCTATTTTTAGTTTGTTTTGTAGTAGTATATCTTTGGTATGTTCTTGTTCTCTCATGGCTTGAAGACCGAAGATTGAACCTAAGATATTGAGGTTGTTTTTTACTCTATGATGAACCTCTTTTAGGAGTATCTCTTTTTGTTGATTTGATTTGTATAGTTTATTGTATGAATTTTCTAGATTTGCATGATAAAAAACACCAAACGCTACCATAAAAATTATACTTATAACAAAAGCAGATAAGCTATCCACATCGTGCAAAAAATTATTTTCAGTAGTATGATAACCTATAATCATTAGAATTATCACTATCAAAAAATGGATACCAGTTTGAATAAAAGAGGAACGAAAAGGAAAAAGTGTATAAAATGCAAGTGGGATTAATAAGGTAAAATAAAAATTCCAATAAACAAAATCACTAAATATGATAAGCACATAAAGAGCTATAGGACCTACCCAAACACCATAAGTTCCAAATGTTAGATTTTGTGTTTTGTGTGTGTATAAAAATACCAAACTAGATACAAAAACTGTTAAGGCTTCAACCTTGAGAGAAGTGTAGCTACCACTTATAGAGTCAACTATCATAGCAATAATATTTACTCCTATAAATGTAATATAAAATCCATATATCAAAACTTTTTGAAAACTATTATTTGAAATAAATTTTTTGATATAGCTTTGTATTATCACTTATTGTCCTTGCTCTTGTGGGCGTATGATTGGAAATTATATCAAATTTTTCAAATAACTTTAAAATGGAACAGTTAAAGAACATTTCGTGAGTATAATAATTTTGTGATTTTAGATACAAAGAATTAATTATGGCAAAAGTCAAAAAAGATATCATATTTTATATATTTATGATGATAGGTTTTATAACAATCAGTTATGGCAATCAAGTGCCCACAAAAGAAGGGTATCGTCTTACTAAAGAAATCTACAAAAATAGCACCGAAATAGAAATCGCAACACATGCCTATGATACCAATGGGTATGAAATAAAAACTGTAGTAGGTGTTGACCTTAATGGAGATCTTGCACTTAGTGCTAAAGAGATAAAACATATGACACGATACACTTATGATAAGAACGGCAAAAAACTTTCTGAATCATGGTTCAAATCAAATGGTTTAATCGATAGCATTACAACCTATAAATATGATACAAATGGAAATATGATTAGCAAAAGCTATGATAGTGATGCAGACAAAAAAGCTAATGATATTGAAACTTATACTTATGATGAGAATGGCAACAAACTTTCTTATAGACATGATTTTGATGCTGATGGAGCGGTTGATATGGTTTACTCTTATACTTATGATAGCAAGGGAAATGAACTTTCTGTTTCTATCGGCAATATAGACGGATCTGTCAATATGGTTACATTTTACACCTATGATGGCAATGTGCGTATCGGCAAAGAGGATCAAAATGGCGATGGAGTGGCTGATTCTACTCAAACATGGATCTATGACGACAATGGC
>FAXN01000070.1 GCA_001493195.1 Sulfurovum sp. enrichment culture clone C5
TTTGTAGTAACTGGGTGTGATAAGCAATCAGATACAAATGATACAAAAAAGCCTTCCATCGTTTGGGTTAAACCAACAGAAGCGGTTTGCAAGGCAAATGGGGGTGAAATATTTCTTGGAGAATGTCAAGCTGAGTGGAAAGATGCACCAAAAATATGCGAAGCTTTCGGGGCTAAGTTGCCGACACTCAATGAGCTTAAAAGTGCAATGACTGAGTGTGGCGGAGTTCTTAATGCACATGATAAAAATGAAAACAATCAGGTGTATCAGGAATGTTATAAAAAATCAGGCTTTGATGAACATAGATGGTATTGGAGTATAACAGAAAATGACTCTATGACTGGAGCCAATTTAAACTTTAAAACAGGCAATGACTATCCTCATGTAAAAAGTTCTCCAATGGGAATTATGTGTATCGATGTAAATAGTTCTAAAAATTAATAAAAGAAGCCAAAATGAATAACAGATGTATATTTATTTTAATTGCATTAAGTGTTAGTTTTGTTTCTGCCGCTACAAAAACAGAAGGCATTGTGGTTGATGAGCAAAATAAACTTGTTTGGCAAGATGAGCCATATACCCAGACCGAAAGAGATGCATATATGTACGAAATGCCAAAAAGAAGAGCGGGTAATTTCGCGTATGCTAAAGCATATTGTGAAAATCTTTCTTTGGGTGGATATAAAGGTTGGAAGTTGCCTTCAAAAGAGATGCTTGTAAAACTTTATGGCGGTAAAAAAATCTTAAAAAATATCGCAGAAAGCTATTACTGGTCATCAACACCTGTGATATCTAAACCAACACATGTTTGGTCCGTTGATAGTACTGGAGGTGCAAGCCATGCTCATATACGAGGTTTTGATTATATCCGTTGTGTGAAAGAGATAAAATAAGGAACCAATAAACGCATTAAAAGGAAAAAAATGAAAATAAATAATAAAATAGTTGCTTATGGAGTTTGCATCATGTTGAGTTTGATAGCTCTAGGATGTAGTGAGCAGTCTAAGTCAAAAATGACAGAAAATAATAATTCTGATATTTCAACAAAAGAAATAGAAGATATTCCTAGTAATACTTCATATAAAACAGAATTTAAAGGAGAACAAAAAATAGTGACACCATTTGTCAATGACAAACGGCAAGGCATTGCAAAATGGTATTGGGAAAATGGAGCCATAAGATCTACAATGCCATACGAAAATAATGAGTTAAACGGTGAGGTAAAAGATTATTTCATAACAGGAGAACTTCGTTCGTCGACACAATATGTCAACGGAAAGAAGCATGGAGTAGAGAAATCTTATAATAATGGAAAATTAGAGAGCGAAATTACTTTCCAAAATGACGAAGAGAATGGAATCGAAAAAATATACTCTTCGCAAAGTGGTAAAATTTGGCAAGAAACTCCATTTGTAAACGGCGAAGAGCATGGGATACAAAAAGAATATGATGAAAATGGTAAGGTTATTAGAGAAACTAGATTTGTCAATGGAAATGAACAATAAAATAAGATCTAAATTATAAAAAGGATGAGAAATGGTAAAATTTGTGAGTAAAATAAGCTTAGTTGTTTTTATAGCAATTTTCAGTGGTTGTTCTACAAAAGATATATCCCAGTCAAAGCCTTTTAAAACAACGATAATCCATATCAATGATCATCACTCTCATATTGACAGCGAAAAAATAGCTTTAACGATAGATAATGAAGCAATAGAAGCAGATATTGGTGGTTTTGCAAGAGTTGTAACAAGGATAAATCAACTTCAAAAAACTAAAACAAACTCTATAACCCTGCATGCAGGAGATGCATTGCAAGGGACTATGTACTATACTGTTTTTAAAGGTGAGGTTGATGCAAAGTTGATGAATTTGGTCAAATGGGATGCATTTGAACTTGGTAATCATGAGTTTGATGATGGAGATGAAGAGTTAAATAAATTTTTAAAAGAGTTGAACACTACAATTTTGGCATCCAATGTTATTGCAAATAAGAACTCTCCTTTGTATGATCGCGTCAAACCATATAAGATTATAGAAAGAGAAGATCAAAAAATAGCCATTATCGGAGTTGATGTAGCTTTCAAAACAAAATATTCATCAAGACCAAGTAAAAATCTTGAGTTTTTGGATGAAATTGAAAGTGTAAATAAATATGTTAAAGAGTTGAAATCTCAAGGCATTAATAAAGTAATTTTACTAAGCCACTTTGGGCTTGAAAATGATTTGAAGCTCGCTTCTCAAATAGAAGGAGTTGATATCATCATTGGTGGAGATTCGCATTCGCTAATGGGTGATTATGATATGATCGGTCTTAAAAGTGTAGCCAAAGATTATCCTATCATAACAAAATCAAAAGATGGCAAGAGGGTTTGTATCGTGCAAGCATGGGAGTATTCGCATGCGGTCGGAGCTTTAAATGTTAAGTTTGATGAATTTGGAGACGTTAAAGAGTGTAGTGGTTATGCGAGTTTGCTTTTTGATTTAAATACAAAAAACAAAAAACTACTCAATGCTGTAAGATTGTATCCGCAGTTAGATATCGTAAAAGAGGATGAAAAAGCCTTAGAGATTATCAAGAGCTACAAGAGTCAGCTGGATAAAAAGCAAAAAGAGATAGTCGGATTTAATAAAAAGTACATAGGACACAACAGAATACCGTTTGACAAAAGCGACGGAGTATCTTCTTTGGAATATGGCAGTGAAATAGCACCTCTTATCGCAAAGGCATTTTACTTAAAAAGCAAAACAGCATCATTTGCCATACAAAACGCGGGAGGTGTTAGAAGCGGTTTAAACTCTGGAAATATCACGATAGAAGATGTTTATAAATTACTGCCATTTTCAAATACTCTCATAGAGTTTAAAATGAGTGGCAAAGATGTAAAAGAACTTTTAGAAGATGCTTTTAGTTCTACATTTGATAAATCATCGAGTGGAGCTTTTGCATATGGATACGGCATAAGATATGATGTGGACAGCAAACAGTCAAAAGGAAATAGAGTTTCAAATATTGAAGTACTTAACAAAACTACAAATAAATTTGAGCCTATAGATTTCGACAAACAATATATAGTTGTGACCAATTCTTATATAGCAGATGGAAAAGATGGATATGAGAAATTTGCAACTATAAAAGATAAAACAGATACTTATTATGATTATGCAATGAGCTTTGTTGATTTGGTAAAAACTCAACCAAACATCGCACCAGTTGAAAAAGTATATCATCCTATAAAGTCATTTAAATGATAAAAATATTATTTATATCCATTGCATTTTTTATAACTTTTTTAAATTCTGCTGGATTTGATTGCAAAAAAGCATCAACTCCCACAGAAAAAACCATATGTTCTGATAAAAGCTTGAGTTTACTTGATGATGCTTTGAGTATGAGTTATGATTATGCCATAAACGGCTATAAATTTGGTTATCCGATTTATGGCGAATCTCAAATAGAAACGATAGAAAAAGCTCTCAAAAAAGAGCAAAGAGAGTTTGTCAAAAATAGAGAAAAGTGTAAAAATAATACCTCTTGCATAAGAGAAAAAACCAATAAACAAATAAATATCCTCAATAAAAAGAGCAAATGCGACCATCATGGATGTTTCAATATCTTAGGTGCTTCAAACGTCTTGAGAGAAAGATCAGCGATGGAATATATCTATATAAAGCTCTATGAATTGCTCAAATCCAAAGATAGAGAAAAGTTGCAAAAAGAGCAAGAGGCATTTGAAAAAGATGTGGGAAAAATGTGGGATCAAAATATAGAAAATAGTCTATGCGGATCGGACAGAACTTTGTGTTATGCGGATGAGTCTAAAATGGTGCAAAGCAGAACCAAAGATTTAAAAGAACAACTCAGGAACACAAAATGAAAAAAATCATAGCGATTATATTTTTGGTGTCATTGGGGCTTTATGCACAAGACTTTATGCCTCTAAAGCCGTTAGGAGAGTATAAAAGTAGCGACTATAATTTGAAGGATGGAGTAGAGTATCTTGAGATAAGAACATATTTCGGTCAAGCAAAAAGCGTTCAAGAAGTATATAACGAGACAACCTACAAAAAAGAGATAGCTATACATGCCAAATCTTATAGTTCTCTTGATGAGGATATATCAGCAAATATAAAAGCCATGAAACCGAATTTAAAAGATTCGGATATTCGAAAACATAGAATGTGCCGATTTATGGGATGTAATTTCCGTATAAGCGTCGCAGTCGTTCTCTTTGCAGATAAAAATATTACTACGTTAAATAAAGTGAGCGATGTTACGGCAATGCTTGGGAAAATAGATACTTCAGCCGAGCTTAAACTTGTTCTTTGGCTTAATGATATTAATAAAAATTTAACTGATCATAAACATAGCGAAAGTTACAAAAAGGTTAAAAATGGATATGAAGTTATATCAGTTTATGAAAATAGCGTTATGAATTTTGGCGAGTGTGGAGCATTTAAACATAAACTTTTTATGAATAATGACGGCAAGATCGAAAAAAAGATATTGCTAGAAAAAATTGAAAAAGACGATTGTGTTGTAGCGGATTAATATAAAACAAAGGAGGAATAATATGGATCATTTTACAGAAAAAAGTTATACGGGATACGGACAAAATATAGGTAATTCTCTAAAGGGGATTTTTTTTGGATTTCTTTTTTTGATAGGGTCTATTGTGTTGTTGTGGTGGAATGAAGGCAGAAGTGTCGAGCAATCAACTGCACTTCATGAGATGAAAGAAAATATCATAACTCTCCCTGATACAAAATACTCTGCCAAATATAACGGACAGCCAGCACTTCTTCAAGGAGAAATTAAGCCGTTAAATGAACTTATTGACAGTGCTTTTGGAATCCATTCAGATGGGTTAAAACTTAACAGAATCGTTGAAATGTATCAATGGAAAGAAAACACAAGTAGTAAAAGTGAAGATAAGCTTGGAGGCGGTACAGAGACCGTAACAACATATGATTATGTTAAAGAGTGGTCATCTTCTGAGATAAATTCCGACTCTTTCAAACATCCAGAGGGGCATCAAAATCCAAAAATGCTCTATAAAAGTGAAACATTTGTAACTGATGCAAAAATCGGAGATTTTCATCTTGATAAAGCTGTTGTGGATCATATAAGCACATCAGAAGATTATGTGGAATTAAATACAACATCAGATTTGAATGTGACAAACCATAAGAATTTTCTTTATATTGGGAAAGATGCAGGGCAACCGCAAATTGGAGACATAAAAATATCATACAAAAATGCACCTGCTGGTGTTTATACAATTGCAGCAAAAATACAAGGGGGAACGCTGACGGACTATATGACCGAAAATGGAAAAAACTTTATTTTCGTGCGTAGTGGCAAAGTGTCTGCTGAAAATATTTTCAAAAGCGAACTTGAATCCAACTCTATATTGACGTGGATACTCAGAGGTGTTGGACTCGTATTGATGTTTATGGGATTTTCTATGATGATGGGTATTTTGTCCACATTGGCAAAAGTTATACCGTTCTTGGGTTCATTGGTTGGCGGCGTGACTGGTATCATCGCTGGAGTATTGACACTTGTTGTTGGTTCTATCGTTATAGCATTGGCATGGCTTAGTTCTAGACCATTGTTGTCACTTGGTATTTTAGTTGCAGGCGTAATAATCGCCATAGTTATAGGAAGATTTGGAAAACTAAAGGCGGCTGAATGAAGAAAATAATATTTATTCTAATGATAATTGTTTTAAATGCATTTGCACAAGAAGATACACTAAAGACTTCTGTGAGTCTCATTAAATTGGACAATAATACTCTTGAAGCAAATGTAACATTTCACAATGTTTCAAACAAGCCATTGCGAATTTATTTTATAGAAAATCCTATCTTTAATACTTTTCAAAGCATGTTATATGTTACATATAGTGATGGTAATATTGAACTATTTTCCGAAGAGCCACACCCTCATGGTATGAGTGTTGATGAGTCACATTTTCATCTTATCGATGTAAATAAAAGCAAGACCTTTACGCAAAAAATAGAATTTATTGAACCTCAATATCAAGGCAAACCGATAGAGCTTAAATGGGTTTATAAAAATCAAATAAAAAAGTGGGAAGGTGGCATAGAAACACTTGATGGACCAAGCAAAGAACTTTTCGATGGGAAAGAGATACCGTACATTTGGACGGGAGAGATACGAGCTACGACACAATTATGAAAAAATTTATATTATTACTATTTGCCATTGGTAGTGCTGTTTTTGGAGATAATATTTCTGAAGCACAAGAATATTTTAATCGAGGAATTTCAAATTATGAATTTCAAAATTATTCTAAGGCAATAAATGACTTTAGCAAAGCTATTGAATTGAATCCAGCTAATGCTGATGCTTATTATAATCGTGGACTTTCAAATTATAATTTAAAAGACTATGCATCAGCTATAAGGGATTATTCAAAGACTATTGAGCTAACTCCCAATGATAGCGATACTTATTATAATCGTGGACTTGCATATAGTGATCTAAAAGAGTATCAATTATCCATAAGAGACTATACTAAGACCATTGAGCTAAATTCACATTTTGTTAATGCTTATAATAATCGTGGTTTTTTATATAATCAACTTAAAGATTACTCATTGGCAATCAAGGATTTTACAAAAGCTATTGAGTTGGATGCAAATTATTCTAAAGCTTATTATAATCGTGGACTTGCATATGATAATTCAAAGAATTATGCTTTGGCAATAAAAGATTATTCAAAAACTATTGAGTTAGCCCCAAAAGATAGTGATGCTTATTATAATCGCGGAAATTCATATAATCATTTAAAAGATTATCCATCAGCCATAAAAGACTATACCAAAGCTATTGAGCTAAATTCACATTTTGCTAATGCTTATAATAATCGCGGGCATTTATATGGATTTAAAGGTGATTATAAAGCAGCGACAAAAGATGCAAAAAAAGCGTGTAGTTTAGGAAGTTGTGGATTGTTTGATATGATGAAGAAGAATGGTTATTTAAAAGATTAAGTATGAGTTTTAATTTGATTTAGACGGGATAGCAACTACAAGCATTTATAATAACCCCTTAAGAGCATAATTTTTAATATTTTATTCTATGATATAATTGCGAAAAAAAGAAAGTATAGAATGAATACAAAAACACTGCATTTAGTAAGTCTAGGATGCACTAAAAACTTAGTAGATAGCGAAGTAATGCTAGGGCGTTTGAAAGAATATAAACTAGTTGACACACCAGAATCAGCCGATGTTATAATTGTGAACACCTGTGGATTTATTGATGCAGCAAAAGAAGAGTCTATTAATACCATATTAAGTCTTCATGAAGCCCGTAAAAAAGAGTCTTTATTGGTCATGAGTGGGTGTTTGAGTCAAAGATACAAAAACGATTTACAAGCCGGGCTAAAAGAGGTTGACATATTTACAGGTGTTGGTGATTATGACAAGATTGACAAGCTCATAGAACTTAAAAAAAGTACTTACTCAGATGAGATATTTTTATCAGATGAGACGCATGAGAGAGTAATAACAGGTTCAAATTATCATGCATATATAAAAATAGCAGAAGGATGCAATCAAGCCTGTTCTTTTTGTGCTATTCCACATTTTAAAGGCAAGTTACACTCAAGAACACTAAGTTCGATAGTAAAAGAGGTTCAATCACTTGTTAAAAAAGGTTTTTGGGACTTTAGCTTTATATCTCAAGATAGCTCAAGTTATGGAAGAGATATAGGGCTAAAAGATGGACTTGTGGATTTGATAAAAGAAGTAGAAAAGATTGATGGCGTTAAGAGTGCTAGGATATTGTATCTCTACCCAAGTACGACAACTTTTGATTTGATAGATACGATTGCAGATAGTAAGGTATTTCAAACTTACTATGATATGCCTATTCAACATATAAATGATGATATGTTAAAAACCATGAAAAGAGGTTTTGGGGAGAATAAAACAAAAGCATTGCTTGAATATATGAAGAGCAAAGACGGTGCTTTTATAAGAACTACTTTTATAGCTGGACATCCAGAAGAGAGCGAGGAGAGTTTTAATGAGCTTTGTGAGTTTGTAAAAAGCTTTGGATTTGATAGAGCAAATGTGTTTAGCTATTCCAATGAAGAAGAGACAACAGCATATGAAATGCAGCAGTTACCAAAAAAAGTGATTGACAAAAGAGCAAAAATACTTGGTGATATAGTTGAGGAAACAACTTTAAAATCTTTAGAGACAATGGTTAACAAAACAATTGACGTTGTAATTGACGGCGTGAGCGATGAACATGAGTATCTTTTAAGTGCAAGACCACTTGCTTGGGCAGTAGAAGTTGATGGAGAAATACTTGTCAATGATACAAATGATATAGAGGTTGAGTTTGGTAAAGTTTATAAAGCAAAAATTACTGAGCTTGTAGGCAATCAGCTTTTGGCAAAGATTATCAGTGAGCAACTAGCAACTAGCAGTGAGCAGTAAAGGAATAGATTGTGAGTATATTGAAAGAAAAAAGTTTTGATTTTGCACTTCGTATAATAAAGCTTGCCAAATATTTACAAAATTCACATAAAGAATATATACTTTCAAAACAGATTATGAGAAGCGGAACAGCAATTGGAGCTTTAGTAAGAGAAGCACAATATGCACAGTCAAAAGCTGATTTTTTACATAAATTGACCATTGCACTTAAAGAAGCAAATGAAACTGAATATTGGTTGCTGTTATTATTTGAGTCAAACTATATAGACAAACAAATGTTTGATAGCATAAGTCCTGACATAAAAGAACTATTAAAACTTTTAATTTCAAGTACAAAAACCATTAAAGAAATAAACTAAAATGTATAAAAAAATATCCAATACTGCTCATCAATTGTTGCTCACTGCTAGTTGCTCACTGCTAGTTGATAAAAAGATTTTACTTGCTTTTTCTGGTGGTATTGATTCAACAGCACTTTTCTTTTTATTGCAAGAATGTGGCATAAAATGTGATTTGGCAATAGTCGATTATGCATTAAGAGAGCAGAGTAAAGATGAGGTTAATTATGCAAAAGAGTTAGCATCTGTTTATGGTGTTAAGTGCTTTGCCACAACTGCTCCAAAGTTTGATAGTCATTTTGAACAAAATGCTAGAAATTTTCGCTATGAGTTTTTTGAAGATATTATAAGCAAAGAAGGTTATGAAGTTTTACTTACAGCACATCAGCTCAATGATAATCTTGAATGGTTTTTAATGAGGCTGAGCAAGGGGGCTGGAGTAAGTGAGCTTGTAGGATTAAAAGAAGTTACTAAAAAGAAAAACTATCTGCTCATTAGACCACTGCTTGGATTTTCAAAAGATGAGTTATTGGAGTATTTAAAAATAAATAATCATAAATATTTTATAGATGAAACAAATAGTGATGAACGATATGAGAGAAATTATTTTAGAGCAAATTTTTCAGACAAATTGATTCAAAATTATAAAAATGGTATTAAAAAAAGTTTTGAATATCTAAAGAGTGATGCTTTGCTTTTGGAAGATAAGTATGAAATTATTTTTAAACAAAAAGAGTTAGTAATTGCCAAGATAAAAGATATAGCCTATATGGCTAAGGCAACAGATCTTATATTAAAAGAGCTTGGGTATCTGATGTCATCCAAGCAAAGAGAAGAGATTGGGAAAAATAAAAATCTAGTAATAGGTGGACTTTGGTCTGTTGGTTTATCTGGCGATATGCTTTTTGTAGCGCCATACAAAAAAACAGTGTTACCAAAAGAGTTCAAAGAGTTGTGCAGAATCAAGCATATACCACCTCTTGTTAGAGGATACATATATGATGAAAATATTAATTTGGAACCAATTTATTAATGGAGAGAATTGACAAAATACTTACATCTTTAGGATATGGGAGCCGTAAAGAGGTGCAATCTTTTATCAAAAGAGGGCATGTAAGTATAGATTGGATTGTCACTAAGGATGTAAAGCTAAAAGCAAATCATGAAAACATAAGATTTGATGGCGAAATGCTTGATTCATATCCTTTGATTATAGCAATGAATAAGCCAGCAAATTTTGTCTGTTCACATAATGACAGTGGTAAACTCATATACTCTCTTTTACCACAAAGATGGCAACAAAGAAATCCAAAAATATCTACTATTGGCAGATTAGACAGTGACACAACAGGCATTATACTTTTAACAGATGATGGTGAGTTAAATCATACTCTAACATCTCCTAAAAAACATATAAAAAAAATTTACAAAGTTACTCTCGCGATGCCGCTAAATGGAAATGAAGTGGATATATTTGCTTCAGGGGGACTAATGCTTCGTGGTGAAGATAAACCATGCTTGAGTGCTAGATTAACAGTTGTTGATGATTTTAATGTTTATTTGGAATTGATTGAAGGGCGATATCATCAGGTTAAAAGAATGTTTGGTGCTCTTGGAAACAAAGTGGTAAAACTGCATCGCGAACAGTTTGCAAATATAAGAGCAGATGATCTAAAAGAGGGCGAGTATAGGGTTATATCAAAGGAAGAGATACTTTTTATTTAATTTTTCCTTTTAGCTACTTTTTTATAAAAGTAGCACAAAAATCGCAAACACTCTGAGTTCGCTTCGCTCATAAGGTACCTCGTGTTTGCAGTTATTTATTGTGAATACCCGCTTTTGCGGGTATGAAACCACTCACACTCAACCTTTTTTTGCTAATGGATGAGCTTTCATATACTCTTCAAGTTTTTTTACACTTCCTAATTTGGTATATATTTGAGTAGTTGCCATAGTAGAGTGCCCTAAAAGTTCACTAACATCAGATATTCTAGCACCACTATTCAAAAGATGAGTAGCAAATGAGTGTCTAAGTTGATGAGGAGTTGCTTTGATGCCATGTGATGC
>FAXN01000071.1 GCA_001493195.1 Sulfurovum sp. enrichment culture clone C5
AAGAAGAGTTTTAAGATAAAAACTACTTCCACCTACGATGATTAAACTTTTATTATTTGTTTTAGCAAAATCCAAAGCTTTCTTGTATAGCTGGATAAATATAGTAACATCAAATGGTTCATTTGGATATATTTCATCAACCCCAAAATGTACTATTCCACATCTCTCTTCTACGCTGGGTTTTGCAGATGCTATATCAATATCTTTATAAACCGATAATGAATCAAGTGATAATATAACGCTATTGTGCTTTTTTGCTAACTCTATAGATAAAGAACTTTTGCCAGATGATGTAGCGCCTATGATTGCAATTTGCTTTGGAGTATTTTTCATAAACGCAATAATAACATAAAATTAACACATATTGTTTTGTAACCATTTGGTAATTATTTTTATATATATTTCCATATCTTAAAATTTAAAGAAGGAAATAAGATGATGAAAAAAATAGTACTTTCGGCAGCTACAATATTTGCACTTAGTGGCATAGCAAATGCAGATACAAACAGTGAACTAAAAGCCCTCAAAGCTCAAATGGCTCAAATGGCTCAAAAAATCGAAGCTCTTGAAACTGAAAAATCAAGTGCTGCTAACGAAGATGATGTTGCAGGTATCGAAGCTAAAATGACAGCATTGGAAAACAATATTAAAAAGAATACTGTCATAACATCTAAATCACCAAAAATAGAACTTAGTGGTACTCATTACCTAGGTTTTGTTAGCAAAGATAATAATATACTAGATGAAAGAACAAATGACTTCGAAACAAGAAGAAACTATATTCAAGCAAAAGCATTCTTCAAGGAAAATCCAAAAGATTATCTAAGAATTACACTTGATACATACCAACAAACAAAAGATACGGCTAGTGATGATACTGGAAGCTGGGAAGTAAGATTAAAATATGCTTATCTTTATCTTGATGAGATATTGCCACACACAGGCGTTGAACTTGGTCAAGTTCATAGACCTTGGATAGATTATGAAGAGCATAACTCTTGGGCTTATAGATCAATTTCAAAAGTTTTTGTTGAAGATAAAAATCATGGTGTTGATTTTACAAACTCAGCTGACCTTGGATTTAATGTAAAAACAAAATTACCATATTTTTCAAGTGAATTAGGTTTGTTCAATGGCGAAGGATATCATGCCGTAGAAAATGGAGAAGGCATCAGTGCTGAGTGGAGACTTACTGGACATCTTCTTGGAACGGGCGAAGAGAAAGCAAATAAAGATTTACAATACGCAAATGTATCTTTCTTTGGACAAAGACACTCTGATGATACAAAACTAAGAGGTAATGCAGATGGTGACTTTAATTGGTATGGTGTTCATGCTGTTTATAATCAACCAGAGTTTTTACTTGCAGGTCAATATATTGCAACACAAGATGCAAAAGCTAGCCTAGAGGGAACAGGATA
>FAXN01000072.1 GCA_001493195.1 Sulfurovum sp. enrichment culture clone C5
TTTTTTCTCAAAATATATAAGTCCTAGATTATGATGAGCGTCTTTATCTTTAGGATTTACTTTTATAGCTTGTTTATAGTCAGTGATAGCTAAATCATATTTATGTAAATCATCATAACATACACCTCTGTTATAATACGCATTATCTAAATCCTCACCTTTGGAAATAGCCTTTGTATAGTGTACTATAGCCTTTTCATTATCTTTTTTAACAGTTTGCCAATAATATCCATCATCAAAACTATTTGCATATATTTGAGCTACCAAAACCAAAACTAACAAAAATATTTTTTTCACTTAAGTTCCTTAATATAAATTTATTTTATATTGTACATTAAGTTTGTTTTCAAAACAATATTTTTTTACTCTAAGTGTCAATAACCTTCTTTTTTTATCAAGTCACTAAGTTCACAATCACCCATATCACAATTTGTTTTAGCTAGTTCTTTGGCTTCTTTATATCTTTTTTGATCAATATATATCAAACCCAAATTATGATAAGCGTCCTTGTCTTTAGGATTTATTTTAATGGTTTGTTGATAATCTGCTATTGCAAGAGGAGTATTGCCTAGCATATCATATGATAAAGCTCTGTTATAATAAGCATCATTATCATTAGGATTTATTTCTATAGATTTTCCATAATCAGCAATAGCTAATTTATACTGTTTTAAATGATAATAGCTTAATCCTCTATTGTAATACGCATCTTGCAAATCTTCGCCTTTTGCGATAGCTTTTGTGTAATATTTGATTGCTTTTTTATCATCCTTTTTTATATTTTGCCAATAATACCCATCATCAAAACTATTTGCATATATTTGAGCTAACAAAACCAAAACCAACAAAAATATTTTTTTCACTTAATTTCCTTTTATTTTATATTAATATCAATAACCTTCTTTTTTGATTGTATCACGAAGTTCACAATCACCTAGATCGCAATTTGTTTTAGCTAAAACCTTTGCTTCATTATATCTTTTTTGTTTGATGTATATCAATCCCAAGTTATGATATGCGTCAGTATTTTTTGAATTCACTTTTATCGCTTCTTTATAATACTGTATAGCCCTTTTATCATCACCTAGATTATCGTAGCTTAACCCCATGTTGTAAAAATAACTACTATTTTTAGAGTATAAAGATATAGCTTTTTCATAATTAATAATAGACTCAGCATATTCGCCCAAATAATAGTATCCTAAACCCATATTGGAATAAGACTTATGATCATTAGGATTTAAAATTACAGCTTTTTTTGATATATCAATAGCTTCTTTATATTTTTTTTGTTTTATATAAATACCACTAAGATTTCCATAAGACAGAGAATAGTAGTTATTTAATTCTATAGCTTTTTTGTAGTTTGCTACAGCTTCATCAAATTGACCTTTGTTTTCATAAGAAACACCCATATTGTTATAACTTTGATAGTCATCAGGGCGTATTTCAAGTGCTTTTTTATAATTATATAGTGCTTCGTCATAATTTCCTAGATTGTTATTGACATATCCTAAGTTGTAATATGCATTATAGTATTTTGGATTTGCATTTATTGCATTTTTGTAGTCAGATATTGCTCTATTGTAATCTTTTCTTTTTTCATACAAAAGACCTCTATTGTTGCTTGCCTGATAATCGTTTGCATTCATATTAATAGCTTTCGTATAATCTGCAATAGCTAAGTCATATTTCCCAAGATTATCATAGCTAACACCACGATTGTAGTAAGAATCTTGTAAATCTTCGCCTTTTGCGATAGCTTTTGTATAAAATTCAATAGCTTTTTTGTCATTTTTTCTAATGGTTTGCCAATAGTATCCATCATCAAAATTATTTGCATATATAGTAGCACCTAAAACCAACATCATTAAAAATATTTTTTTCATCAAATAGCCCTTTATGATTAAATATATTTGAATTTTACATTAAGTTTGTTTTTAAAGCAAGATGTTTTTAAAATATATTAAATTGTTATGATAAAAAATACAAAAAGCTACTCTTTAACTCATCAATATATGCTATAATCTTAAAAACCAAACAAGGGAGAATATCTAATTATGGCAACAGTAAAAAAAACAGATACTAAAGCTAAACCAGAGGTAAAAAAAACAACAACAAGAAGCAAGCCAGCTCCTAAAAAAGAGACTATGAGCGAAATAAAAGAAACGGTTCATGATTTGGGAGAAAAAGCAAAAGAAGCTACTGCTTCTGCTAAAGAAAAAATAAATGAATTTGCTCATGATGCCAATGAAGCTAGAGTCCATATAACAGAAAAACTTATAGACACTACAGAAAAAACATTTGATTTTTTTGAACCTATAACACATAAAGTAAGAGCAGTAGTTCTTGGTTTCGGCGAAGTTTTGGTTACTATTTTTGTAGTAGTCGGAGTTATAGCAGCAGTAATAGGTGGTTTATCAGATATGGCAAATGTTGGATTTTTTGCAGGACTTAGTAGTATGTTCCAAGAGATGGTAACTGTCGTTATGGGTGCTTTAGTTATATTCTTGCTTTTTGCTATCAAAGAGAGTTTGGATAAAAAATAATAAACGAGTAATTTTTACTCGTTTATTAGCTCTTTTATATTTTTAGCTATTGTAGTTATCTTATTTAATTTTTGAGTATTGTTTAGTGTTTCATCAAGCAATACTTTGACAAGTGCAGAACCTACGATAACACCATCTACACCTTTTACTTTTTCTTTTGCAGTATGTTCATCTACGCCAAACCCAACATATATAGGAGTTTGAGTGTATTGTTTTATGGACGATATAATCCCATCAAGTGATTCACTTTTGCCACTCCCTGTGATTCCTGCATAAGCTACAAGATAGATAAATTTTTGAGAGTTTTTAACTATTTTTTCAATTCTTTCTTGTGTGTCCGTTGGAGCAATGAAGTCAATCAAAGTCATACCATTTGCCCTCATTTGTTCTTGATAAGGTAAAGCCTCTTCGAATGGTAAATCAGGGATTATAAATCCACTTAATTTTGCACTTTTTGCCTCATCTACAAATTTATCAAAACCTTTATGATAAAAAGAGTTAAAATATCCCATCCACAATGTATCTATGTGGGGAGCTATTTGTTTTGTGGTTTCAAAAAGTTTATCCAATTTAAATCCATTTTGAAGTGAAAGTAGATTTGCTTTTTCTATGATTGGACCATCTGCTACTGGGTCTGAAAAAGGGATACCAAGTTCGAGTGTATCAACTCCAGCCTCTTTGAGAGACATTGCTAAATCAACAGTAAATTTAAATGATGGGAATCCTGTCGTTATATATGCTACTAATTTTTTCAATTTCTTGACTCTTTTATTTAAAATGAATGCGATATTATACTTTTTTTTGATAAAATAGAGTCAAAAAAGGTTTTTAGTTGAATAAAAAAATTACACTCAAAACATTGCAAAGTATGAAAGGTCATGAAAAGATTGTAATGGTTACAGCTTATGACGCATTATTTGCTTCTTTGTTTGATGAGAATGTAGATGTGATTTTGATAGGCGATAGTCTCAATATGACTTTTGGTGGGCAAGAAGATACACTAAGTATAACTATGGATGAAATGATTTATCATGCTAAAGCAGTTTGCAATGGTGCAAAAAAAAGTTTTTTACTTCTTGATATGCCTTTTGGAACTTGTGGGGATAAAAAACAAGCACTCAAAAATGCAACAAAAGCTTACAAAGAGACAAAGATAGATGCTGTAAAAATTGAAGGCGGCAAAGAAAAAGCCGATATAATAAAATATTTAACTGACAATGAAATAGCAGTTTGTGGACATATAGGTTTAAAACCACAGTCCGCGAGAGGCGAAGGCGGATATAGTGTAAAAGGCAAAAGCGAAGATGAGAAAAAATCCATCATAGAAGATGCCTTGGCAATTGAAGCAGCGGGTGCTGTTATGATTGTTATAGAAGGTGTAAAACCAGATGTTGCCTCGGCTGTTAGTAGTGCGGTTAAGATACCTACTGTTGGCATAGGAGCTGGAGTTGATTGTGATGGTCAAGTCTTGGTTTGGAGTGATATGCTTGGGCTCAATGATAACTTTGTACCAAAGTTTGTAAAAAGATACATCGATGGAAGCACTATCGTAAAAGATGCCATAAAACAATATTCAAATGAAGTTAAAAAAGCTTCATTTCCAAATGAACAATTTACATATTAGGAGATTAGATGAAATTTAAAATTACGACAAGTATGCTCATAAGCTTTGGCTTGCTTTTTTTTACAGGATGCGGGGTAACACAATTTAATGGCAATGTTGGAGCAACAGTGAAACCAAATGGTTTACCACTACCAGCACCACACGCTAGAAATACAGATTCTACAACTAGAAAAATAGAAAATGCATTTACTAAAAGCAAAGACTTACAAGGAACATATATATATGCAGACAGAGAAGGGGCAAATGTCATTCTTAGTGGTTTAGTAACAAACGAAAAACAAAAATTTATCGCAAGTGCAGTAGCAAATTCATTTATAACTAATGGTTTGGTATTAAATAGAGTTGCTATATATAAACCAATTGTTGCCAATAACCAACCAACAACAAAAATTGTAAAAATAAAAAAATAGATGCAACGAGTTGTAGAGATAGAAAAATTTGAGAGCGATAGTAGTATAGAGTTTTCGCTTAGACCTATAGAGTGGAGTGAATATATAGGTCAAGAAAAAATCAAAAAAAATCTACAAGTTTTTATAGAGGCTAGTAAAAAAAGAGAAGAAGCGTTAGATCATATCCTTTTTTTCGGTCCTCCAGGGCTTGGCAAAACAACATTGGCAAATCTTATTTCTATTCAAATGCAGTCAAATATCAAGACAACAGCTGCTCCTATGATAGAAAAAGCTGGGGACTTGGCGGCACTTCTTACAAATATTCAAGAGGGCGATGTACTGTTTATCGATGAGATACACCGTCTCAGCCCTGCTGTCGAAGAGATACTATATCCCGCTATGGAAGATTTTAGGTTAGACATCATTATAGGTTCAGGTCCAGCAGCACAATCGGTTAAAATTGATTTGCCTCGTTTTACACTCATCGGTGCAACTACTAGGGCAGGGATGATAAGTAATCCTCTCAGGGATAGATTTGGCATGCATTTTAGAATGCAGTTTTATAATCAAGATGAACTTGCTAGTATCATAGAACAAGCAGCACAGAAGCTCGGCAAACCTGCTAAGAGCGAATCTTCTGTTGAGATAGCCAAAAGAAGTAGAGGAACACCAAGGGTGGCTCTTAGGCTGTTGAAACGTGTAAGAGATTTTGCAGAAGTAGCCAACGAAAATGAAATCACACTAGAGACTACGAAATACGCTCTTAATGAGCTTGGTGTAAATACTTTGGGCTTTGATGAGCAGGATTTGAAACTTTTGGATTTGTTACTTAGTGCCAAAGGTAAACCGATGGGACTAAGCACTATTGGTGCAGTTTTGAGTGAGGATGAGGGGACTATCGAAGATGTGATAGAGCCGTATTTGATCGCAAATGGATTTATAGAAAAAACAGCCAGAGGACGCATAGCAACACAAAAGAGTTATGAATATTTTAGACTGCAAAGTCAGCATGACGATACTGGAGGTCTTTTTGAATAGTAACAATAATTATATGGTTCTGTTTTTTATAGGTTTAGCCACACTTGGAGCTTATACTATCTATCAGCCATTTTTACTTCCTGTTGTTATAGCGATACTTTTATATATGGCAACATACAACATATCAAACAAGATATGTAGGTATTTTAAAAAAAGATGGATAGCTTCAACCATCATAACGATATTTTTGTTATTTGCTATTTTTGCTCCTATGGTTTATCTAGTAACTGTGGGTATGAAATATGTCTCTACTTTAGATCAAAATATCATTTTGCAGATTTTAGAAAATATAAAAATGACAGTAAAAGATTTGCCGTATATTGGTGCAAGCATAGAAGACAATCTAAACACAGAAAAAATACTCTCTTATCTTCAACAATCAAGTGGTTATATAACAAACTTTACACAAGCAGGACTTGGGTTTATCAAAAACACTCTTTTTGTACTTGTTTTTTATTATTTTATCAACTTTTATGGAGATAAGATTTTTGCTATCATAAGCTCCTTTTTGCCACTCTCAACTACCAGTAGTTCTAAAATGGTACAAGAGATATCAGCAACCATGGAAGTCGTATTTTACTCTACCATAGCGACTGCTATATTTGAGGGTATTTTATTTGGG
>FAXN01000073.1 GCA_001493195.1 Sulfurovum sp. enrichment culture clone C5
TTGTTGATAGAGAAGGGGTGGCAGATATTATGAGTCGCTCAATTGCTGGACTTGTAACACTTCATCCGATTATAAATTATCAAGATGCCTTGCCTGTTAAAATGTTTGAATATATGGCAGCAGGCTTGCCTGTGATTGCTTCAAATATCAAGTTATGGGAAGAGATAATAAAGGATGCAAAGTGCGGAATATGCGTAGATCCGCTCAATCCAAAAGATATAGCAGAGGCTATCGAATATATTATGACACATCCACTTGAGGCTAAGAAAATGGGAGAAAATGGCAAAAAAGCAGTAGTCCAAAAATACAATTGGAGTATAGAAGAAGAAAAGTTATTTTCTGTATATAAAGGGCTTTCGCAATGAATATTTGGATAATAAATCATCATGCATTAACTCCAGATATGAGTGGAGGAACAAGACATTATGATTTTGCGAAAGAGCTTATAAAAAGAGGCTATCAAGTTACCATAATAAGCTCAAGCATACACTATTCTACATATAAAGAGTTAAAAGATTACAAAGAAAATAATTACTTAAAAGAAAATATTGATGGCATTGAGTGGATATGGATAAAGACACCAATTTATGTAGGCAATGGAGCTAGAAGAGTAAGAAATATGCTTAGCTTTATGCACAGTGTAAGTTCCACTGTTCCAAAGCTAAATCTTATAAAGCCAGATATCATCATAGGCTCTTCCGTTCATCTCTTTGCTGTTTATGCTGCATATAAACTTTCTAAAAAATATAAAGTACCTCTTGTTATGGAAGTAAGAGATTTGTGGCCACAAACTCTTATAGATATGGGCATTTCAAAATGGCATCCATTTATATTGCTACTTGCTTGGCTAGAGAAGTTTTTGTATAAAAAAGCAAACAAGATTATCACTCTTTTACCAAAAGCACATCTTTATATAGAAAAATTAGGCATCGAAAAAGAAAAGATAGTATGGATAAGCAATGGAGCAAATATAAATCATTTGAAACATACAAAAAAATTAGATAGCAACAAATTTAATGTAGTATATACAGGATCCGTGGGGGTAGCAAATGATTTATCTGTTTTGGTTGGTGTCGCAAATATTTTGAAAGATAAAGACGAAATACATTTTACAATTATCGGAAATGGTGTGATGAAGCAAGGGTTAATAAATGAAGCTAAAAATCTGAATTTAAAAAATATAACATTTTTAGACCCAGTGCCAAAAAGTGAAGTTTATAATTATTTGTATAGCGCCTCTTTATTGTATGTGGGGTTAAAAAATTTGCCTTTATATAGATATGGCATGAGTATGAATAAAATATTTGATTATATGAGCGTAGCAAAGCCTGTTTTATTTGTAAGTGATATAGATGAGAATATAGTAAATGATGCAAGGTGCGGTTTTGTTATAAAAAATCCAAGCCCAAATAAAATAGCTGATTTGATAGAAAAAATTTCGCAAATGCCTTCAAATGAGTTAAAAATTCTAGGTAAAAACGGATATGATTATATGACTAAATTTTTTTCCACGAAAGTACTTTGTGACAAATTGGAAAATATTCTAAAAGAGGTTATAGATAATGAAAAGAGCGTTTGATTTTATTCTGGCACTATTTTTGATACTTTTGTTTTTGCCAATTTTTATAATTTTAAGCCTATGCATATATTTTACCATGGGAAGCCCTATCTTATTTCGACAATTACGCCCTGGGCTACACGAAAAAATTTTTACTATATATAAATTTAGAACAATGAGCGAAGAAAAAGACGCTAATGGTGGATTATTGAGTGATGATATTAGGCTCGGAAGATTGGGAATGTTTATTAGAAGTACAAGTCTTGATGAGTTGCCACAACTTTTCAATATCCTAAATGGCGATATGAGTTTTGTTGGACCTCGACCTCTTTTAGTAGACTATTTGTCTCTTTATAATGAAAATCAAAAAAAGAGACATGACGTTCTTCCTGGAGTTACGGGATGGGCACAAGTAAATGGTAGAAATGCTATAAGCTGGGAAGAGAAGTTTGAACTTGATTTGTGGTATGTAGAGCATCACTCTTTTTGGTTGGATATAAAAATACTCTGGTTAACTCTATTGAAAGTTATCAAAAGAAGCGGCATAAGCTCAACAAATAGTGTAACCGCTGAAAAATTCGGAGAAGCAAATGGATAAAATATATGTTTATGGTGCCAGTGGGCATGGATTAGTTATAGCAGACATTGCTTTGTCTTGCGGGTATAAAGAAGTTATTTTTATAGATGATAGCAAGCTTGAATATCAAAAATTTGAAGATATTAAAAAAGACAGTAAAACTTCAATAATCATTGGTATAGGGGACAATAAAACAAGAGCAAAATTACAACAAAAAGTCAAAGAAAAAGGTTTTAATATACCAACCCTGATACACCAAAGTGCTATAATATCACCAACTGTTACTATTGGAGAAGGTGTTGTAATAATGCCAAATGTTGTTGTTAACGCAATGGCAAACATAGGCGACGGATCCATATTGAATACGGGCTGTATAGTAGAACATGAATGTAAAATCGGAAGTTTTGTTCATGTCTCACCAAATACTGCACTTGCTGGCAATGTGTCTGTAGGCAATTTTACTCATATTGGTATCGGCTCTTCAATTAAACAGTCTATTAAGATAGGAGAAGATTCAATTTTGGGTGCCGGTTCTGTTGTTGTTGCAGACATTAAAAACAAAGTTATAGCCCATGGCAACCCATGTAAAACTATAAAGGATAATATTTGAGCAAAAGAATTTTTTTAAGTTCTCCTCATATGAGCGGAAGCGAATTGGGATATATAGGGGAAGTATTTGATAGTAATTATATAGCACCTCTTGGTGCATTTGTCGATAGATTTGAAGAGAGTATCAAGCGCTATACGGGTGCGTCAAATGCTTTGGCACTAAATAGTGGAACGGCAGCTATCCACTTAGCTCTTCGTGTACTAGGAATTGGCAAGGGCGACGATGTATTGGCTTCCACATTTACATTTATAGGCTCAATAAATGCCATTCTTTACGAGAGAGCAAACCCAGTGTTTATAGATAGTGATAAGAAAAGTTGGAATTTGTCCCCAGTATTATTGGAGCAGTACTTAAGTGAGTGTTCAAAAAAACCAAAAGCACTTATAGTTACTCACTTATATGGACAATGTGCTGATATAGAAAAAATCTCCCAGATTTGTAAAAAATATGAAATATATCTTATTGAAGATGCTGCTGAAAGCTTAGGTGCAATATTTGGGGGAAAACATACAGGAACTTTTGGCGACTTTGGCATATATAGTTTTAATGGTAACAAAATACTTACAACTTCGGGTGGCGGTATGCTTTTAAGCCACAACAAAGAGTGGATAGAAAAAGCTAGATTTTATAGTACTCAAGCAAAAGAACCTTTTATCCACTATGAACATAATGAATATGGGTACAACTATCGAATGAGTAATGTGTTGGCAGCTATTGGCGTTGGACAGATGGAAGTTATTGAAGATAGAGTAGTAAAAAAACGACAAATTTTTGAATGGTATAAAGAGTCACTAGGCGACATTGAAGAGATAAAATTTATGCCAGAATTAGAAAATACTAGAGGTAATAGATGGTTAACCACGCTTACCTTTGATAAAACATATTACTATGATGTTATGCAGGCATTAGAAAGTGTAAATGTAGAGAGTCGCCCTCTTTGGAAGCCAATGCATATGCAGCCGCTTTTCAAAGAATCTTTGAAAGTCGTAGACGGTACAAGCGAGGTACTGTTTTCTAAAGGATTATGTTTGGCAAGTAGCACAACAATGAATCGTGATGATGTTTTTATGGTATCTCAAAAAATAAAAGAGACATTAAAGTAAATTCAAGGGAATGAGTACCCTTTAAATTTATTTACCAACAGGAGCAGCAGGAGCAATCGGTGTTTGTGGTGTTGATGTTGGAATAGTTGTATTTGTTTGAGTTGCCAAATCATCAGCTACTGAACGATTACTCTCTTTTGTATATAAATATGCAAGAGATAAAGTATTTATAATAAAGAAAAGACCAAGTATAAAAGTTACTTTTGCTAAAAACCCCATAGGGCCTTTTGCGCCGAATAGAGATTCGTTACTTCCGCTATAAGCACCAAGCCCGATACTTGAGCTTTTTTGAAGCAATACTAGTATTGTAATTGCAATTGCAAGCCCAATTTGTAAAATAAATAGTGTTGATGTCATTTGAGTCCAATCATAATTTGGGTATAATTTTGCAAATTCTATCAAAAAAACATTGAAAAACAGATGAAACGCAAAAGTAACTACCTTTATGAGTAAAAATAGATCAAGAAATATTATAAAAGAATTTTCTCGTTTTTCAAATGAGTATGATTCGCACAGCATAATTCAAACAAAAATTGCAAAAAAAATAATTTCCGATTTACCAAAAAAAATTTTAAAAATATTATGGATATTGGATGTGGAACCGGAGCAATTTACAAGTTTTTAATGGAACAAGAGGCAAAGTTTGATTTTTTTTATGCCATGGATGGCTCTATTAGTATGCTGTCGTCTCATCCTGAAGCCAATAATGTCATTAAAAAATGTTTTGACTTCAATTCCATAACGAGTTTCGAAAATATTTCAAATATGAAATTTGATATTATCATATCGTCTTCTGCCCTTCAGTGGAGCAAAGATCTTGATTTTACTTTATTAAATATATCAAAAATAAGCAATAATTTTTACGGAGCCTTATTTTCTAGCAATACTTTTAAAACACTTCACAAAACAGCAGGTATTTTCTCCCCTATTCATGGCTTAGATGTTATTAAAAAAAGTTTTAACAAGTTTTATAAAAATATAGACTATGAAGTCGTAACATATAAATTATTTTTTGATTCAAAAAAAGATCTGTTTGATTATATAAAAAAGAGCGGGGTAAGTGGTGGTGAAAAAAGATTAAGCATCTCACAAACCAAAAAGTTAATAAATGAATACAATATTGATTATTTGGAATTTGAGGTTATTTTTGTGAAAGCTTATAATTAATTATATTTTCTTTTTCAAGAGTGTATAGCTCGTATCTTATTTTCTTAAAATTTTCAGATAGTATCGGGTTTAAAATTTTGAAAATTTCTTCAAGAACTCTTGCAGACTCTTGTGTTCTTTTGTAGTTTGCAATTAGTATGGAGTTTATGTCTTCTCTTTGCATCTCGGATGGTGTTGAGTTTTTTAGAACATCATTTATGCTATCTCTTGATTTTATAATATCCTTATAATTATCTATCTTGCATTTATGTCTGATATTTTTGAGTTTTGAAGCGAGAGAAGTATCATCATTTAGATATCTCGCAATATCTTCTATAACTCTTACTCCTTCTTTTAAGCGATTCAAGTTGGCATCTATGAGACGCCAAGTTTTATCGTTTTCTTTAGTCATCACTGCCAAAAATACCCAAAAGTTGAAGTATTGCTGTAAACATATTTAAAAAGTCAAGATAAAGCGACAATGCAGCATCTACTGGAGAATCATAAGCGCCATTTGCTATATTTTGAGTGTCATATATTGTAAATATGCCAAAAAGCAACAACACACCAGCAGTTATTACTATATGCATTAGTGGGTTATGAAGAATAAACATGTTTACAAGCGAAGCTATTATAATTACAATAAGTGTTATAAAAAGCGGCTTGCCCCAACTTGAAAAATCACTTTTGCTATTTATTGCAAACAAACTAAGCGCTCCAAAAAGTACAGAGGTCATCAAAAAAGCATTGCCTATAACAGCACCTTTACCTGAGCCAACAAGCATTGAAAGCAATGGAACTAAAGAGACACCAGTTGCAAATGTAAATATAAATAGTGCAGCCAAATTAAGACCTGGTTTGCCTCTAGTCATTCTCATACCAACAAATAACATAAATAGTTCAAAAGCAAATATTGCCCATCTGTATTGATATATTGTATCAGCAAATGGCATAGTGGCATATGCTCCAGCAGCAGCGGCTACCATGCTAGCTGCCAGTAGTTGATACGTTTTTTTCATGAATCCAACAGAAATTGAGCTTGCTATATCTTCACTTGAATAGTTTGTTTTGTCATAGTCTCTATCATATAAAGCCATCATTATCCTTTTTAATATCATTGTTTTATGAACACAGAAAGTATACAGAAAAAAAATAAATGGAATATTAATATTTTAATGTTTTTTTGATAAATATATTATATACATTATATATACAACAAACAAGACAAATTTTCCCCC
>FAXN01000074.1 GCA_001493195.1 Sulfurovum sp. enrichment culture clone C5
TAACACAAAACTTTATTGTCATACTGAGGCATCTGAATTATTATGTGAATTAGAGGCGCCAAAAGGTGAGTATACGTACTACTATGAAACACAAAACCAGGAAAAAGTTGTTTCATATATCACTCATCCTGATATTGGAACAGACAGAATTAATGAACTTGAATTGTTCAATATCGACATTTTAATGTATTCAGCAGTTCCGTATTCCAAAATATAAATATAGAGGTGCTAGGTAATGCTAATGCTAGAAAGGGGATGAGATAGCCATAGTTAATGGTGGGTTAGCAAACCCACCCTACGAAAACAAACATAAACATACCAATTTGCCAACACACCAAAAAACATAAACATATCAATGCGTAGGGTGTGTTTGCCAACACACCACCTAAAAGGTGTCAGTTCTATTTTTTCATTTCCCAGTCATCTTGATTTGGATTGCTATCTTTGCTTTTTTGCAATAGATTTATGATTTCAAGTTCTTCATTTAGAGATTTATCACCGATTTTATCCATCTCTTGTTTGTAGTAGTTGGCAAACTTGCCAAATACCTCTTTATAATTTTTTGAAACATTTAAACTACAAGAGCCTTTTTCCCATTCAGATACAAATGGATACATAGGATGTAGTGGCGGATAGATGCAGATCCTTTTTTCTAAAATAATAGGTTTTTCATATATCCATTTTGGTTGATCATTACAAGATGCTCTTGTATCTATGAGCCAATTTTTCATTAAGCTCACATAGTCACTTAAAAGTATCGCTTTGGATATTCCACTGTTTTTACTATCCGTGAGATATACGCTTTGCTCATTTGTATGGGATTTGCCATCAACATCTTTATAGTTTGCTATAAGTTTGATATTTTGAGTGTTCACTCTGTTGTTTTTATTTAATTTGAGTAGTATCACTCCACCTTTTGTCGCTTCATCAGTAGCTTTTGAAGGAAACAAGGTATTTACTTTCATGATCTCACCCGTTGCCATATTTGCTTCAGGAGAACCATATACTCCAGCTATACTATAAGCGTCACTATCTAGTTTCAAAGACAAATCATACACAAGAGGCGTAACCATATATTCAAATTCATCATCCAAAAGCTTACTAAACTTATCTGATGAGTGAACACTGTGATAATTTGCACCTTTTATCTTACTCACATATTCTACTAGGTCATTGTTAAAATCTACTCCAATGCCTATAAATGTTGTATGTATTCCTCGCTCGCTCGCATCTTTTGCCATTCCAAAAAGACCATCTTTATCTAGTTCCCCAGT
>FAXN01000075.1 GCA_001493195.1 Sulfurovum sp. enrichment culture clone C5
CCAATGGTGAAGGAGCTGGCATAATCATAGGAGATGCCATGGTGGCAGATGGCATAACCATCTTATCCATATAAGCTTCTGTGGCATTATATTCCCAATCATCAATGACTTTAGCAGATGCATTTGTCGCTAAAATCAAACATAAGCCTACTAACACAAAAAATAACTTTTTCATCAAAAATCCTTGATATAATATGAAAAATTATAACATATAAAAATAGATTTTCAATATCTTAGTCAATCAAATCAAACCGCACCCATAATTTTTTTAGAACTTTCTCCTTTGAGGCTCAATATCTCTTCAAAACTCATTTGTTTTTCAGTGCAATC
Source organism: Sulfurovum sp. enrichment culture clone C5 (assembly GCA_001493195.1). Lineage (GTDB taxonomy): Bacteria > Campylobacterota > Campylobacteria > Campylobacterales > Sulfurovaceae > BN30871. The sequence continues at coordinate 331 of FAXN01000075.1, forward strand.
TGTGGCTAGAAGTTCTTCATAAAGTGCTTCTATTTTTTCTTCATTATCCATTTTTTTAAGTTCGCTTTTTTCTAAGTTCGAGAGATCTAAAAGTTCATTCCAAACAGAGCTTTCATGCAAAGAGTAAGCATTTATAGTAACGCCTTCATAAACAAAAGTAGCATTTTTGTTTAAATCAGTTACATATAAAATTACCAATGTTGTAGGATCAAAAAAAGTCTTGTATTTTTCAAAAAACGGTTCAAAGTGCAAAATACTTTCAAGTTCAGCAGAAAAAAGTTTCATTTTTTCCTCATCGGTAACTAGTATAACTTGTCTCGCTTGGATTTTGGGAGGTAGTTTTCTATCTGGGGATAATTGTTTGCCTTCTTCTACTATCAAGGCTCCTCTATATCCAACCAATCCATTCCCAAGTTTTCCACTAAATGATGGTTGCCATACCAAATCTTTCTCTTTAGCATATTCTAATATCGACACTATATATCCTTTTTAATTCAATTATAAAATATCATACATTAACTGTTCCATTGAAGATTATTATTTTGCGATAGCAATCAATTAATAAAAACATATATTTTTTGAACATTATAGATTTTTTAATTCATTGTGCTATAATCCACGCTATGAAAAAAGATATAATAGTTTCACAAATTGCAAATTTGCCAACAAGATATGGCACCTTCAATATCAAAGCCTACAAAGATGGTTGTCAAGAGCATCTAGCTATCATGAGTAAAAACTTTTTTGAGCTTGAAACTCCACTTGTGAGAATCCATTCAGAGTGTTTGACTGGCGATACATTTGGAAGTCTTAAGTGTGATTGCAACAATCAACTTCATTTAGCGTTAGAGCTTATCGCCAAAGAGGGCGGACTTGTCATATATCATAGACAAGAGGGCAGAAACATAGGACTTGTAAATAAAATCAATGCATATTGTTTGCAAGATGAAGGTTATAATACAGTAGAAGCAAATGAAAAGCTAGGCTTCAAAGCTGATGAGAGAGAATATAGTGCTGTTAAATTTATCATCAATGATCTTGGGATTAAAAAACTGAAAATCATCACAAACAATCCAAAAAAAGTAAGCTTTTTAGACGAACTTGATGTAGAAGTAGTTGAGAGAATACCAGCAATTACACCTAAAAATAAGCACAATGAAAACTATCTCAAAGTAAAAAAAGAACAGATGGGACATATTTTATAAACAGATGGAAAAGTCTAGTTTGCATAAACTTTTAGATAGCAGTGAGATAGGTATATCTTCTGTTGGCATTGATAATTTAGAGAAATTTAGTGAAATATTGCTCGAATGGAATAAAATTCACAATCTAACTGGTGCAAAAGATAAAAAAAGTGTATATGAAAATATCATAGATGCTCTGTATCCTATAACTTTTATATCTTTTCCAAAAAATGTTTTAGATGTTGGTACTGGTGCAGGGTTTCCGGGTCTTGTACTAGCGATTGTAAAAGAAGAGAGCCATTTTACATTGTGTGAGCCACTTAAAAAAAGAGCAACATTTTTAAGATTTGTTGTAACTATGCTTGGGCTTCGTAATGTTTCAGTAGTATCCAAAAGAGTAGAGGAGCTTGAGCAGTTTGATTTTGACTTGATAACTTCAAGAGCAGTGACAAATACCAAGTTGCTTCTTGACCTCACTAAAAACCAAAGAGGGGTTGACACTAAGTATCTACTATATAAAGGAAGTCTTGTTTTTGATGAGATAGATGATATATCTGATTGTGAGCTAAATTATGATATATTTACTAAAAATAAGAGAAATTATCTCTATATTCGGAGTGTAAATGTGGTTTAAATTACTTGTTTTTGCTGTTGCAATTTTTGCTATATATGTCTTTTTAAGAAATAAGCTTGGACTAAACAAATCAAACAAAGATAATGCACAAAATATGTTGGAGTGCGAAGAGTGCGGTGCGTATTTTACAAAAGATGATGGCGTGAGATTTGGCGGTAAAAGTTATTGCTCCAAAGAGTGTAAAGATAAAGCAAGGGGTTAGATATGTTGATTTTTGGTCATCAGCTAATAGAAGTAGAGCCTTGGAGTAAAGTAAAATCTATAGATGAAATAAAAAAAACCATTTCAAATAGCACCATAGTTTTAGATGATATAGAAAAATATGCCAATATCGCTAAACATTGCAATGAAAATAGTGTGAATTTTGCTTGTAGTGTCAATTCTATCAAGCAAGCCATACTAGCCAATGCTTTGAATGCAAGCTATATTTTATGCAGTGATAAAACATTGGCAAGTGAAGTTCAAAAAGTTGCAAATGAATATTTGTGGGGATCCAAAATTATATTTATCATCGACGATGAGAGCGATATAGAACAGATAGCTAAACTTGGGATTGATGGAGCGATAATAGGTAGTTATATAGAGTCTTTGTAAGATTATTTTATCAGGAGTTGTAAAATGAAATGGGAAGATAGAGAAGAGAGTCAAAATGTTGAAGATAGAAGAGATGAAAGCCCAATAAGCGGTGGGTCAAACATAGGATCTATAATTTTTTTAGGCTCTATCATAAGACCACTTTTGGGTACAAAACTCGGATGGATACTTATAGGTGCTGGGGTACTTATGTATCTAAGTGGATTTAATCCATTGAAACTTTTAGAATCAACACCAAGCAACGCCCCAACGACGCAAAATCAAGAAGCTGACAATAAACATGCTAAATTTATGTCAACAGTGCTAGCAGATACAGAGACTATTTGGCAAGAGATATTTAAAAACCAATACAATGAGAGCTATACGCCACCACAATTGGTTTTATATAGAGGAAGCACAATGAGTGGATGTGGTCATGCACAAGCTCAAACAGGACCATTTTATTGTCCGCAAGATGCCAAAGTATATATGGATTTAAATTTTTTAGATGAGCTTGTAAGTACACATGGTGGCGGAGGCGATTTTGCAGAAGCTTATGTGTTGTCACATGAGGTAGGGCATCATATACAAAAATTACAAGGTACATTAGATAAAGTTCAGAGATATAATGCAAGCGGGGCAAATGAACAAGAACAAAATGCTATCCAAGTGAGAGTTGAACTTCAAGCTGATTGTTACGCAGGATTATGGGCTCATCATGCCCAAAAACGATATGCTATGCTCGAAGCAGGTGACATCGATGAAGCATTAAATACAGCCTCAGCAATTGGCGATGATGTTTTACAAAAAGAATCACAAGGGTACGCTGTTCCTGATTCATTCACACATGGAAGTGCAGCACAAAGAATCGAATGGTTTAAAAGAGGGTTTGAGATAGGTACGCTTGAAGCTTGTGATACTTTTAAGTAACCTAAAATGGTAGATAAACTTTTCTAACCATCTCTTCATATTCACTTTTTGCATCACTATCTAGTGTGATGCCACCACCACTTTTATAAGTTAATTCATTTGCATTTTTCTCGATAAACCTTATCATCACAGCAGAGTTTAGAGTCTCTCCATCATAGAGTCCAAATATTCCACTATAAAATCCTCTATCGTGATTTTCAGTATCATCTATGATGTTTAATGTGCTTTTTTTTGGAGTTCCACTAATGGAGCCAGCAGGTGTCAGGGCATCGAGTATATCTCCTATATGTTTATGCCAATCGTTTGGAAGTTCGCCGCTGATGTGTGAGCTAACTTGTAGTAGATTTTGACTTCCTGCTTTTATCTCATCTATGTACCTAAATGAGTTTACCTTGATATTGTTTGCCACGATTCCAAGATCATTTCGCATAAGATCTACTATCATAGTGTGTTCTGCGAACTCTTTTTGATTTGATAGTATATTTTCTTTTGCATTTTTTATGGACGCGTCAATAGTGCCTTTCATGGGATAAGTAGAGATAGTGTCGTTTTTTATCTCTATAAATTTTTCAGGAGAAAAACAGACAAAATGATCTTTGAAATATAATTTGTATTTTGCTCTTGAGTGAGTAAATATCTCTTTTAAACTCAAATCTGTTTTTATGGGCGTTGAAAATGTGAGGTTAAGAAGATATGTATTGCCTCTTTTTATCTCATCTATGACTTTATCAAATGATTTTTTGTAACTTGTAAAATTTACAGGATATTTTTCAAATTTATATGATTTTGATAATGGTGCAGGTGTGTAGTTTCTAGTGTTTTCTACTTTATAATATATATCTTTTTCAAGACTATCTAGTGGAGAGCAAAAGATACTTTTTTTGTCATACGAGATGATAAATAAAAAAGGAATTTTTGAGCTTCCCAATTTATTGATAGTAGAAAAATCACTACTAAAACAATCCATTACGAATCAAGCAGTAAAAGTTTTAAAACAGCCATTCTCACAAATAGACCATTTGTTACTTGAGTTAAAACCTTGCTCCTAGGATCACTTAGTATCTCATCGCTTATGTCAATATTTCTCATCACAGGACCTGGGTGCATGATGATGATATTTTTATCTCCTATATTTTCTTTTGTTAGGCAGTAATGCGAAGCATAAGTTTCATAATCTTCAAATATTGGCTTGTTGTGTCTCTCTAGCTGGGCTCTGAGGCTCATTACAGCATCAACATCATCAAGAACATCTTTAAGTTTTTCAAATTTTGGCAAATCTACATTGTGTGGCATAAATTGCTCTGGTGCAACTAGAGATATTTTGATACCAAATCTACCAAAAAGAGCAATCGCACTACTAGCTACTCTTGAGTTTACGATATCGCCCACAATCGCTATTTTTATTCCTTCTAGATTTCCAAAATGCTCTTTTAATGTGAAGAGATCAAGAAGTGCTTGTGTAGGATGGGCAAAATTACCACTCCCAGCATTTAGTAATGGAGTGAGTTCGAAGTTTGCAAACTTTTGTGCCAAAGCATTGTCGCTATGTCTGATGATAACTCCATCTGGTTGCATCGCAGCGATGTTTAGAAAAGTATCTTCAAGTGTTTCGCCTTTGCTGGTACTACTCTTTGATGGATCTAGATGAGCGACACTAGCTCCTAGTCTTTTTGCAGCTACTTCAAAAGAACTTCGTGTTCTTGTAGAGTTTTCAAAAAATAGTGTAAAAAGAAGCTTGTTTTTGAGTAACGATACTGGTCTCTTTTGAAGTTTGAAACGAGAGGCATCATCTAAGATCTGCGTGATTTGTTTTGTTGTTAAATCATCAGTGGTTATGAGATGTTGCATATTTTCTCCCTTTTAATAATAAAAATTATATCCAATGATTTGTAAAACTATGGTTTTTTATGTTTTGGGGCAATTGTCCATCATAGTTGTTACACTATTTATTTTAAATCTCCTTTTCAAGCTGATTTGCTATTTCGGTATTACCCATCTCGTTTGCCTTTTTTATCATATTCAAACATCTTTTTTTATCTTGAGAACATACACCATTTTTTATTAGCAAATCCATTCCATCCCTCAAATCCAAAGAAGTAAAAACTAATGCCAAATGATATAATCCTCTTTTAGAATAATCATTGTAAGTTAATAAATTACTACTATCAAGCTCTTTTAAATATCGCATATTTTTATTATGCAAATCATTAAATTTCTTTGCATCTAAAATTAATTTTTGATTTTGGCTTAAAGGCATTTTGTATAATTTATAATTTTTTCCTAGATTTTTCATCAAAAACAAACTATAGTCAGAAGCAATATTTGTCAATAAATCAAATTTTTTACTATCTGGCAAAATAGCTTTATTTTTCAATAATAACTTAAATCCTTGAAAATTGTCTTTAGTATAAAAACCCAAAAGAGGTGCAACGCTTGAATCTGATTCATCGTGTTTATAATAATTAACATCTGCGCCGTTCTCGATCAATAACTGCACAACCGCTAAATTATTATTTATTTTTGAATTCATTGAAATTGCTTGTAATGGCGTTAGATTTCTCCATTGTTTAATCTCATAATTTAAATCCGGATGATATGAAAGTATTTTTTTCAACATTGCTATATCAATATTCTTGTAAGAGTAAGCAAATAGGCAAGTCAATGGTCGCAAATCACCAGTTTTGTCATAGTTAATAATAGAATCGTTTTTTGATATCAAAAATTCTACTGAATTTATATCATTTTGCGCAATAGCTTCACATAAAGTTTTTGCATATATGTCTTGAGCATTATCATCATCTTTATCAATTCCGCCCTTTATTTGATTATAAAATTCTTGGTAATTCCCTTTTTTTGCAAATTGCTGTGCCGAAGAATAATCATTGTGATTTAATTGCTTAACTATAATTATTACACCAAAAAATATTGCTATTCCTATTAACCATTTTTTCATTTTTTACCTTTTGTTTTAAATTTTATGGTTTAGTTATCTAAAAAAATTCAGAATATTATAGGTAGTGTATCTGTTAGATTTTTAAAGTACTATTAAACCATCTTGACAAAATGAATTAAAATGAATATAATTGAATAAAATATTTAAAAAGGATTTTTGTGAAAACTGTAACAATGAGAGTTGACGATACAATTTATCAGATGATAAAACTAGCAGCAGATGGTCAAAGAAGAAATATATCAAATTTCATCGAATTTGCCACTATGCAATACCTCACATCATCCCAATATGTCAATGATAGTGAAATGAATGAAATTTTAAATGACAAAGAGTTGGTTAAAAATCTAAAACTTGGGCTAAAAGAAGCAAAAAGCGGAGAATATAATATTGTTTGAGATAGCAGAAACAAAAAATTTTCAAAAGATAAAGTCAAAGCTAGAACCAAAACTCTATCAAAAAATTCTCAACAATGTATATCCCCAGATAAAATCAAACCCATTTTATGGGACAAACATCAAAAAGCTAAAGGGCGAATTTGAGGGATATTATAGATATAGAGTTGGAGATTATAGACTTTTTTATATTATCGAAAATGAAAAAATATTGGTTATCGTAACTGATTTTAGACACAGACAAAGTTCTTATGATTAAATCTACTTCTTGTCTGTACAGAGTGGGAGTTATCAGTTTGGCAATTTAGCTCCCACACAAGCTCATACTTTCTTATGGCTTCAACGAGAAAATCAATCTACATCAACCGACTCTACAGTTTTATTATAACTGTTTTACTTGAGTGGGTTTTGATTATACAAACGAGGGAAGAAGATTAGCCCATTGGCGTGTTGTAGAGTTCTATTGCATCTACAATATTTTTTAGATAGGTATCTATGCCTATGCGATTTAAATACCCAGGATGATAAGTTCTTATTGAATTTTTAGGCAAGTTGCTTGATTGGATAAATACTATTTTGTAGTCCTGGATTGGTTCATATGAAATATCGCCAAATGCTTTTTTGATATATTGATCGTAATTTGGCCCAGTAAAAAATATAATTATATCTGGCTTGAGCAATTCAACTTCAAATTTAATCATAGATTCATATAGTGGTTCTTGCCACTTCATAATCTCTTCACTGGGCAAGTTCTTTCCTTCATACTTACCGATTTTGACTATATTATTCCATATAACCTCACTATTTTCCTCGCCAAATTTTTTATCAAGTAATTTTTTTATTTTTTTAAAAGCCCTGAAAAATATAACATTGTATTGGGATTTATCTTTAGAAAATGAAACATTATTTTCATAAAATTCGTGATACTGTTTTATCAAGCCATCTAAATTGTGCTCACTAAAATTACCCCACTCATGGGTCTCTTGTCCAAAAATCATGATTTTATATTTTGCATCACAATATGTTTGCGGTACTTCCAAAAAAAGCGGGGTTGGCAAACTCTCAATTGCACTTGGTTGAGTTGCTTTTAATTTTTTCCAAATATCTTCATATCGTGCTTGTAATTTTTTATTAATTTCTTCTCTATTTAATTCCATATTTTTCCCTTTTTTGACAAATTATATCTTACATCAATTTATAATCATTTTTGTTATATCTATAAATTATAACTTGACATTTGAAATGTCCCAATTCGGTAGACAAAAACCTATTAAACTAACACCTCTTTATTTTTAATATTTTTATTGCATCTTTTTTCAAAATTTATAAATTTCCAATTTATCATTTTTTTGTTTTAATAGTTTTAATTGAAAGTCGCACCTTTTGTGGATTAATTGTAACTCACGCTCATCCATATCTGATTTTGTTGTTTGCTTTAATTTCATAAAAATATCTTTTGCTTTTTCAAATTGTCTTGTTCGTCTATTATACTCCCCTATCATTAATTGCATAAAAAAGTAAAGCCCATCTAGTTTGTCGTAAGATTGTAATAAAATCTCATATTGTTCACATAACAATTCCAAATCTTTTATCTTGTTTGACCCATAATAGTTGTAGCGTAACATTTCATTTTGCAACCCTGCCGACAAACCAAGTATTTTATAAAGCCCAAAAAGCAAATAAAATGGTTGTGATTTATAGTGCCTATTATATAAATCACTATACCATAAACTATTTACAAGACCTTGTAGTAATTTTTTTTTGATAATGCTTTGATGGCAATCGATAAATACATAGTTACAAAATGTACACACATTGATAATGGGGCTATTTCTACATGGCCCAATACAGCTAAGTTCTGTATTTATGCCAAACATAGACATTGTATAAACTATACTTATTTTTATTTTTTTATTACAGCATGGGCAATGTTGCTCGATCTTAATAATGGTCATTTTTGTCCTTTGGAATAAATTTTAAATATTATTTCAAAAAAAGTGGACAAAAAGTGTCTTTTTGTAAACTAAAATATGCCTATATACTTTCTATATTTCTCGTTCCCACTCAGGAGAGTGGGAACGAGGGAAAATCGATGAATTTTTACCTTGAATATATAAAAAATGTGGCATGCTTTTAAGGCACAAAGGTGGAAATAAATTGAATTGAAAAGTTATCTTAACTTTTCAGGGGATTATAAACAAGGAAGTTCAATGTTTAATAGAATAAAAATAGTTCTTATAATAATTTTCTTCTCAGCTTTTTTAAATGCTGACATAAACAATACTAATAATAATAATAATGTTGAGGTTAATCTATCAAAAATGAGCAAAAAAGAATTTGCTAATAGCGACTATATTAGAATTAGATTTATGAGGGGTAACCCCACTAAGATGACTAGAATAATTTGTAAACAGATTTGCAAAAAAGAGTGCATAGAGCCAGTTGAATTAAATAGTAGATTTGCTTTAGCATGGTTGTATAAAAAGAATAAGTCTAAAAGTATAGGAATGACAGAGACAGCAAGAAGTATAGATATGGGAGCAAAAGGTTCTTCTTCTTTCAATGCATTAAATTACTTTGAAGAGCATGAGTTTCAAAAATCTGGAGAATTTTATTTCTTTAAATCATTAACTGGAAGCACTCATAAAAGAGAAGTCTCCTTTAATGTCGTATTGCTAGCTGGACATGAATATGAGATAGATACCATGATGGGAACTGTTTTGATGATAAATTCAGATGGAAGTACAACAAAAGTTAAAACTTCGTTCCCATCAAAGTGTGGAGCCTTTGATTCCAAAGAGAGGATTTTTCCTGTATTACGTTAAGGTTGTTTTAGTTGACATGGATGCATTTATCAAATTATTGGCATAGATTTTATACTTTGTGCATTTAAATCATTCTTAATGATTTAAAATAAGATTTTACAACTACTTTTTGATATACTCTTTTGCAAACGCGCTTAGTCCATTTTCTACGCTCCACCAAGATGGAAACTCTTCATCATAATACGGTTTTGTAGTAGAACCAAAACTCTCAATATCTCTAAAAACATTGACACACCAGTCAAATGAAAGTTGTCTGTTTTGTAAAGCTTCTATTGACAAAAGAGTATCATTAATAGAGCCTAAGTGTGATGAGGTTACGAGAAGTGCATGAGCATCAAAAAGGCTTATAAGATCTATCATTTTAAGCTCTTTTGTGACTGGAACCATTAATCCTCCAGCACCTTCTATGAGGACTATATCGCCAAGAAGTGATAATTTCTCAAAATCACTTTTGAGTTTTGATATATCTATCTCTTTTTTACCTTTTGCAACATACGGTGAGGCAGGTAAAGTAAATGTATATGATGTGATATCGTATGGTGTCAATGAGTCTAGATTTGCATTGACACTTTGTGCTTTTTTTAGAAGCTCTTTAGCATCATTTGGAGTGTTTTCAACTCCAGTTTCGATAGGTTTATATACAACTGGTTTTAATCCAAGCTTGGAAAACTCTTCAATTAGTTGCAATGTAGTATGTGTTTTTCCTACATCAGTATTTGTTGCGGTTATAAAAATAGGTTTCATTTGCATTTTTTTGCTTATTTTGGTATAAAATATGTATAGAAATTTTAGTATAATAGTATTAAATAATAGCTATTTAAATAGTAAAAGGAAAAACAGTTGCCTAAAATAGATTTGGAACTAGAAAGCATCTATGAGCTTGAAGAACCTAAAAAATACAAAGTAGTATTGCATAATGATGATTATACGACTATGGATTTTGTTATCTTTGTTTTAACTAATATATTTCATAAAACTTCGAGCGAAGCTACACAAATAATGGTAGAGGTTCACGAAAAAGGCAAAGGTGTTTGCGGGGTTTTTACAAGAGAAATAGGAAAAGCAAAAGTAAATCAAGTAGCAATCGCAGCAAAGCAAAATGGTTTTCCACTACTTGCTACGCTTGAAGCGGAGTAAAGGACAAGTATGTATAGCCAAAAACTAAAAGATATTTTTGAAGATGCTCTTGATTTTGCTATAGAAAACAATCACGAGTACATAACAACAGAACATATTTTATATTCAATCGCACAATCTACTATCGGGAAAGAGATATTAGTATCTCTCGGCGTTGATATGAATTTCATAATCGAATTAGAAAAGTATATCCATAAAAATACACCAAAAGCCATGGACTCTTTGGAACCATTAGAAACACCATCGCTTAGAGATGCTTTAAATGATATGATTGCCCATATTCAAAGTTCTGGTAGAAAAGAGGCGGATATCGGAGATATGCTAGCATCCATCTTTTTACAAGAAGAGAATTATGGAGTTTATCTGCTTAGAAAGCAAGGAGTGGAGAGACTCGACATTCTTGAAATTATATCTCATGGCGATTTTGATGCTTTAGAGGAAGATGATGTTTTTGATGAAGAAGGAGATGGCAAGTCAGCGTTAAAAAGCTATTGCTTAGACTTAACTCAAATTGCACGAGAAGGCAAAATAGATCCTGTTATCGGAAGAGAAAAAGAGATCGATAGAACTATGCAAACCCTTTGTCGTAGAAAGAAAAATAATCCTCTTTTGGTTGGCGAAGCTGGAGTTGGTAAAACAGCCATAGTAGAAGGATTGGCTCTTAAAATCATCAACAATGAAGCTCCTGAAATTTTAGCAGATCATCAAATCTTTGCTCTTGATATGGGAGCATTGATAGCTGGAACTAAATTTAGAGGTGATTTTGAAAAAAGACTAAAAGGTGTACTTAGCGAAATAGGAAAATTGCCAAAGTCTATACTGTTTATAGATGAGATTCACATGATAGTAGGTGCAGGAGCAACAAGTGGGGGAAGTATGGATGCTTCAAATTTGCTCAAACCAGCTCTCGCTAGAGGAGATTTAAAATGCATTGGTGCGACTACATACGCAGAGTTTAGAAACTTTTTTGATAAAGACAAAGCACTTAGCCGAAGATTTGCTAAAATCGATGTAAGTGAGCCAAGTTTTGAAGATACTTTAGCGATACTCAAAGGAGTAAGATCTAAATATGAAGATTTTCATCACATCAAATTTAGCGATGAGGCGCTCAATCGTGCTATCGAGTTGTCGATAAGATATATACATGATAGATTTTTGCCAGATAAGGCGATGGATATCATAGATGATGTTGGTGCAAAATGTGTACTGGAGCAAAAAAGAGATATTGAGATAACAGCTGAGGATATAGAGGAAAACTTATCTACTGTTTTATCATTGCCTCTCGGGGTTCTTAAAAGTAATGATGCAACAAAATTGGCAAATATACAAAATGAACTAAAGTCTCGTATCATCCATCAAGAAAAAGCTATAGAGATTGTCACAAATGCTATCAAAAGGTCTTATGCTGGACTTAACGGCGAACATAAACCGATAGGAAGCTTTTTGTTTGTCGGACCGACTGGTGTTGGAAAAACAGCACTTACGATAGAACTTGCTAAAGCGATGCAAATGCATTTCGAGAGATTTGATATGAGTGAGTATATGGAAAAGCATACGATAAGCAGACTTATAGGCTCTCCTCCAGGATATGTTGGATTTGAGCAAGGTGGACTTTTGAGCGAGACTATCAAAAAACATCCTCATAGTGTTCTTTTACTTGATGAGATAGAAAAAGCTCATCCGGATATGTTAAATATATTACTCCAAGTTATGGACAATGCAACACTAACGGACAATAATGGAAATGTAAGTGATTTTAGCCATGTTATCCTCATTATGACATCAAATCTAGGAACTAAAGAGGCAAATGTGATGGGATTTACGAAAGACACATCATCTAAAACAGATAATGCGCTAAAGAATTTCTTTTCACCTGAATTTAGAAATAGACTTAGTGCTGTTGTTGAGTTTGCATCACTTGATTTAGAGAGTTTGATAAAAATTGTTGATGTAGAGATAGATAAATTAAATATCACATTAGGGGCTAAAAATATAAAACTCTCTATCACACCAAAAGCAAAAGAGCATATAGCAAACAGAGGTTATGATGTAAAATATGGAGCTAGACATATAGCACGAGTTATAGACGAGCTTATAAAAGAAAAACTAAGTGATGAGATACTTTTTGGGAAACTAAAAAATGGCGGCAATGTAAAAGTGGGATTTGAAAAAAATAATATAACTTTTGTTGTTCTATAAAATGGAAGATGTTTTTACTATCAATGAATTAGGAGATTATGCATTTCCAAACCCTAGATTTGCTTCTGACGAAGGACTTTTGGCGTATGGTGGTGATTTGTCTCCCAGCAGACTTTTAGTAGCTTATCGTCAAGGTATATTTCCGTGGTTTAATGACACAGATCCAATTCTTTGGTGGTCGCCAAATCCAAGATTGATTCTTTTGCCAACTGATTTTAAAGTTTCAAAATCATTATCAAAAACCATAAAAAGTGGGATATTTGAAGTCAAATTTGACCATGATTTTAAAAGTGTCATTAGAAATTGTGCATCAACTCCTAGGTCTAGGCAAAATGGAACATGGATAACTTTACAAATGCAAGAAGCATATATAGAGTTGCATAAAATGGGTTTCGCTCATAGTGTTGAGACTTATTTGGATGATAAGCTTGTTGGTGGACTTTATGGCATTGCTATGGGAAAAGGATTTTTTGGTGAGTCAATGTTTGCACATGTTAGCGATGCTTCAAAGGTTGCTCTTAAAACATTAAGTGATGTTTTAGCTTGCAAAGGTTATGATTTTATTGATTGTCAAGTAAGAACCGAACATCTCGTTAAACTAGGTGCAGTTGAGATAAGTAGAGATGATTTTCTTGATAGATTGAAACTTACATTACAAAAGCCAAGCGACATAGGAAGTTGGCAAGATTTTATATAGGATGGCAAATGATAAATAGAGATATTGGATACTCTTTATGGTTGGATTTTATAGAGAGAGATTTTTTAAAAACACAATTTCCACAGCTTATAGAAAAAGACATAATCAATGGTGCTACAAGCAATCCAGCTATTTTTTCAAACGCTATTATCTCTTCACCAGCATACAAAGAACAACTCGCTACTCTCAAAGATAAAACCCCAAAAGAAAAATATGAGGCACTTGCCATAGAAGATATAAAACTTGCGGCACAAATTTTAAGACCACTATACGATGTTGGTAATGATGGTTACATAAGTCTAGAAGTTGATCCAACTTTAGCAAATGATACAAAAGCCACAGTGGCTGAAGCAAAGAGACTCTTTAAAGCAGTAGGTGAGCCTAATGTAATGATGAAAGTTCCTGCTACAAAAGCTGGATTTTCGGCCATGAGACAGCTCTTGGCAACTGGAATTTCAGTTAATGCGACTTTGGTTTTTTCTCTTTCGCAAGCTAGAAAATGTTTAAAAGCAATGAAAAGAGGATTGGCAGTTTTCGAAAACAGTGGAGGCAGAAGAGCTGAAGGTGTTATATCTATATTTGTTAGTAGATTTGATAGAGAACTTGATGAAAAGTTAGCGACTTTTGGTATCAGTGGTTCAAAAACTGGAGTATACAATGCTGCTAGAATTTATAGAGTTATAGAAAAAAATAAAGCACCAAATGTTAGAGCTTTGTTTGCAAGTACTGGCGTAAAAGAGCCTAGCGATTTACCAAGAGACTATTATATAAGAGAGTTATGTGGAAAACATTGTATAAATACAGCTCCTTTGTTAACCATAGAAGAGTATATCAAAACTCCTCAAGAGACAGAGACTTTACCACTTGGGATCAAAATCACAAAACCATATTTTGAAAAACTTGAAGCAAATGGCATAGATATGTTTAGTGTTTATGACAAGCTTTTAGATGAAGGGGCTTAAGGCATTTGAAGATTCATTTGCAAAAATGTTAGATAGTCTAAAATAATTATATGCAACCAACTCCACTAAAAAATGAATTTTATGAGTGGAGGCAAGAAACTTTAATTCTAAATATTCTTGGAACTCCTAGTGCCAAACAAGACAAGATACTAAAACCAAAAGGTACACAACTTAAAGTTAGTATCAAAAAAGCTCCAGAAGATGGCAAAGCAACTGATTATATGGTTAAATTTTTAGCTGATGAATTTGGTGTGAGCAAGAGTGACATAAAAGTTGTTTATGGAGAAACTTCTATAAATAAACAATTTTGCATAAAATCCCCAAAGAAATTACCATCGGTTATCCAAATAGAAGAACAATAAATGCACAAAATTAATAGATTTATCATTTTACTTATTCTGGTAGGTATATTTTTGGGTTGTTCACCAGTTATAAAAGAGGGTTATATGGAATCTGCAAGACCACTTTTTAGCACAAAAAATCCTAACTTAACACTTCAAGTAGCAACACAAAAATGTAAAGAAGCCAGCAAAGATAAACTATTAAAGTGCTTTTTGAATTTAAAATCAAATTGCAATAAAAAAGTAGAAGATATAGACATAATCGCCAAAAATCCATCAAACGGTGAGCGTTATAGCAATTCTACAGTGAAAAATTTTTATTTAGGAGAAAATGAATGCAATATGGCAAATCAGATTGAAGATACAAGTATCAAAAGTCTTGCAAGTTATAAAAAGATAGAACAATGGAATCAGATATGCAATCTTACTGTCTCAAAGATTTATGAAGATAAATGTTTGGATGAAACTGGGTTTGAAGCTAGAGAACAAAAGAAAAGAAAATTAGAATTAGAACCATGGATTAAATTAAACATAATACAATAAAAACAACAGAGGTTTAAATGAAAAAAATATTCATATTTATTTTATCTTGCACGATATATCTATCTGCAGTTACATCAGGAATATATAAAATAGATGATTCTATAGACTATGCCCTACTTAAAAAATCATTCAGACCTTTTAATGATACAAATAACAGATATATCAAAACTAACTATAAAGTAAATTATGAAAATATGATAGGTAAAGAGTTAAAGGCAAAATATGCGGTAGTTGCCAACAATGCCAAAGATGAATATAGCTCATTGGTAAATAAAGTTATTTTACTCAATACTGCCGATTCAAAATATAAAAAAAATGTTAGTTACTCAGACCAATTGATAAGAAAATATACAAGTTTAAATTTTAATGTAGATACAAAAACATATAAGCATAAAAAATACTGGTACTCTGCAAAGTCAGATGATTTTTATGATTATTTTTATGATTTAGATAGGTTTGCTCCAAGCGACTATAATCATAGACAAGATGACAATAAAAGTTATACAACACTCTACGACCAAGATACATATCGTGCTTTTAAAAATATGTTTATACTCAAATCACATAGAGTGAAATCCTTTATGCTTACGAGTAAATGGGAAGAGCCAAAAGTTCCTTACTTTGATCCTCGTTTAAAAGAAGCAACATATAAAATCGTTCAACAAGCTGCTACCTTTCGTATTCAAACACCAAGAAATTATATAGATATATTGCACATTCCTAAAAAAATATCATTCCAAACGGACAAAAAAGAATATGTTTTAAGTGATGGTGATTTTTTAGCAATTACAAAAAAGGATGATGAGTGGTATTATGGAGATTTTATCTATCCAAATGGCACATATATTTCTGGGAAAATATATGCTGATGATATGCTAGATGGCGACATACAAACTCAAGATACCAAAAATCATAAGTTTCAAATATTTCATTCTTCCAGTGTTGAGGACTCTCCTTGGAGTGCTATTGCAACAGTACACAGCATAAGAGTTTATGATAAAAATGGTAAAAAAATTCAAACCATTAGAGATGCTGGATATTTGACAAATGAAAATCATACGATAGATATGATTGATGTAAATTTTGATGGATATGAAGATATGATGATATATTCTCATGATGGTGGAGCAGGACCAAATAATGGCTATAATTTTTATGTATATAATCCTAAAAGCAAACGATTTGAATACAATATGATATTGTCAGGTTTGACTCAAACACAAGTTGACACAAAAGCAAAAATGATAATTGCTGCTTGGAGAAATGGCGCTGCAGAGCATGGGTATGAAGAGTATAAATGGATAAATGGAGAGTTGACAATGACAAAACAAACAGTTGAAACTTATATGCAAAATGATGAAATAAGAACCGTGACTTGCGTGTATCAAAAAAGCAAGTTAAAGTGTGAGACAATAATGGTAAAAGATGTCAACCAGTAAAAATGCATTAATATATCGACAATCAATTATCAAAATTTAAAATTATTTTGGTATAATGTATCCCTAAAAATTACAAACAAAAGGAATCCAATGTTAGAAGGTATTGTTAGAGAGAGTATCGGTGGCGGCACAGCAAAACGCCTAAAACGAGATGGTTATCTAATTGCCAATATTTATGCTAATGGCTTAGAAAGCGTTTTTGCAGCATTTAAAAGAGGTGATTTTATAAGAGCGGCTAGATCAAAAACAACACTTACACTTCCAGTTAGTGTTGATGGTAAAGAGTATACTACAGTTATTCAAGAATACCAATTTCATCCAGTAACTGGAGATATTACTCATGTTGACCTTAGAGTTGCACTTCCAGGAGTTGTAACAGATTATCTAGTACCTGTTAAAACAACAGGAACACCAAAAGGTTTGAAAAACAAAGGTGTACTTATACAATCTAAAAAAAGATTGAAATTAAGAGGGGCTATCGAAGATATGCCTGCAAACATCACACTTGATGTATCAGATCTTGATAGAGATGATTCTATACTTGTAAGAGACATAGAAGCTCCAGCAAATACTCGTATCATGGATAGAACCCATGTTTCGATCTGTGGTGTAATCAAGTCTAAATAATGTTACTTTTTGTAGGTCTTGGCAATATAGGCAAAGAGTACGAAAATAACAGACACAACATTGGCTTTAAAGCCATTGATGTGCTACTCAAAAATGAAAATTTTTCCGAAGTATCTAAAACTTCATTTCATGGTAAATTATATAAATCTTCAAAACATCTATTTTTAAAACCATCAACATATATGAATTTATCTGGTAAAAGCGTACAAGCTGTTGTAAATTTTTACAAGATAGAATTAGATAGTATTGTAGTTATCCATGATGATTTGGATTTGCCTTTTGGTGCCATTAAGTTCAAAATAGGTGGTGGCGATGGTGGACACAATGGGCTTAAGTCAATTGATGGTATGATAGGTAAAAATTATATCAGATGTCGAATAGGCATAGGCAAACCAACGCGAAAAAGCGAAGTATCCGGCTATGTTTTAGGCGATTTCACTCAACAAGAAGAAAAAATTATGGATGAATTACTTATTTTTTTAAAAGAAGCTCTAGGCAATATAGATCAAATGTCATTTTCACAATTTCAGTCAAAATATACCCTTAAACCAGTAGGCGATAAAGAATGAAGCTTTACTATTGGTATATAACAAAGCATTTTTTTAAAAATTTTATAGTCATACTGCTTGGTGTAACGGCTATGTTCGTTTTGATAAATTATTTGACATATGGCTCAAGAATAAATGGTGCTTTCAATCAAAAAATATCATATATGTTTTATAGCTGGGAACACTCTTTGTCTATATTGTATCCATTGGCATTAGTATTTGGGGCAATTGCCACAAAAGTTCAATTTGTTAAAAATAACACTATGGGTGCAATGTATTCATTTGGGTATACAAACAAAAGATTGCTTTTGCCTGTACTTATGGTATCATCGATTGTATATCTGATATTTGTTTTTTTGCAAACAACCTCTTTTGCTTATGCCAAAGACAGTGCGGATTCTTTTGTAGGAACTGGCAGTAAAGTAGGAGTTCCTGAAAAACTTTTTTTAAAATATAATGATACATACGTTTACATAGAAAAATTAGATCAGGTAACTAAAAAAATATATGGATTATCTCTTTTTGAAATAAAAGACAACAAAATCAAATATACCATGAAGTCTCCAGTCGGAACATATAATGGAAAGTCTTGGATATTAAAAGATGCAGTAATGAAAACAAACCATTATGATGGCGAAATGTTACAAAAATATTCTATCAAAAATTATGCTCAATTTAGCACTCTCAATGGATATAAGCCAGCTGTCATAGATAGTGTAAGTGATGATGGCGGTTCCATGAAACTTTTAGATGCTTATGAGACATATAAACTTTTGGCTAAGCAAAATATTGATACAACAAAGATAAGAGCATCTGTTTATAGTAAAATAATATCACCAATGTTTATTTTTGGTCTTATTGTGTTGATATTTTTTAAAATACCTTATTTGGCTAGATATGAAAATATGACAAGAGTTGCATCGATTGCTATAGCAATCTCTCTATTGATATGGGCCAGCTTTACAGGCATTAACTTTTTTGGATCCAATGGGGTAGTATTGCCCGAAATTGCATCTTTTGTACCTATCATTATACTTTCAATTTTTGGATTTAAAAGTTATTTTGGCAAAGAGATGCTAGCTTAAAAATTTTTAGATAAAATACTGATTATTGAAGCCATGGATTCATCATTTGTTGGCTTTAAAATTTGAGAATTAATCAGATGGTTATATCTAATTAGGACATTTTAACAATGAATATAGATTTTTCTTCACTTGGTGCAAAATACGGAACACCATTATATATATATGATTTTGATTACATTCAAAATAGATATTTAGAGCTGAAAGAGGCTTTTAGTGGTCAAAAAAACATTATAAATTATGCCGTTAAAGCAAACTCGAATCTCTCTGTAATTTCACTTTTAGCAACACAAGGAGCAGGAGCAGATTGTGTTAGCATAGGAGAGGTTAAAAGAGCTGTAATGGCTGGAGTCAGCAAATATAAGATTATATTTTCTGGTGTTGGCAAAAGTGATGATGAGATAAGAGAAGCTTTAAACCTCGATATATTGCTCATAAATTTAGAGAGCGAAGAAGAGATGAAAAGAGTTGAAGCAGTAGCATCCCAGTTGGGTAAAATTGCTAGAATTTCAGTAAGAGTTAACCCAAATATAGATGCAAAAACTCATCCATATATATCAACAGGTTTGCACGATAACAAGTTTGGTGTAGAGATAGATATGGCAAAAAGAATGTATATTTATGCAAAAAAATCACAATTTTTAAATCCAGTAGGGATTCACTTTCATATAGGTTCACAATTAACAGAGCTTGAACCTATAAGTGAAGCTTGTGAAATTGTTGCTGATTTGACAAAAACACTCAAAGCTATTGAAATTGACATCAAATTTTTTGATGTTGGTGGTGGGATAGGTGTTGTGTACCAAGACGAAGTAACTATAAATGTGCAAGATTATGCAGATATGATAAAAAATGCAACAAAAAATTTAGATGTTACTATCCTTTGTGAGCCAGGCAGATATATGGTGGCAAATAGTGGATATTTTTTGACAAAAGTGTTGTATGAGAAAAAAAGTGGCAAAAAAAGATTTGTTATAGTTGATGGTGCAATGAATGACTTACTTAGACCATCTTTGTATGATGCTTATCACAAGATAGAAGCAGTTGGAAAAACCGGAGAAGATTTTCTTGCCGATGTGGTTGGGCCAGTCTGTGAGAGTGGAGACTTTTTCGGCAAAGATATTAGTTTGCCAAAATTAGAGCATAATGATTTGCTTGTAGTTAAAAGTGCAGGAGCATATGGATTTAGTATGTCAAGCAATTACAACACAAGAGGAAGGGTTGCAGAAGTTGCAATTCAAGGTCAAATGGATAGAATAATAAGAAAAAGAGAGACTTTTGAAGATATGATAGCTCTTGAAAAAGAGTTTTTGGTATAATAAACCAAAGGAAAACAATGGATTTAGAATCATTAAGAAGCGAGATAGATGCAATCGACGACCAATTGTTAGAGCTTATTAATAAAAGAATGGAATTTGTTCATTTAGTTGGAGAGTTAAAAAACATTTCAAAAGCTCCTATATATAGACCAGAAAGAGAACAATCTATCTTAGCAAGATTAAAAGATAAAAATTCAAAAATGCATGGAAGATTAAATGATAAATCTATAGATGCACTATTTTTAGAGCTTTTTGCTGTTGCTAGAAACTTAGAACTTCCAGAAGCGGTTGCATATTTGGGACCAGAGGCAAGTTTTACTCATCAAGCAGCAGAAGTTAAGTTCGGGGCCACTAGCAAATATTTTCCCATATCATCAATTGGTGGAGTATTTAGAGAGGTGCAAAAAGGAACGGTAAAATTTGGAGTTATTCCAATAGAAAATAGTTCAAATGGCATAGTTAGTGATACGATTCACGGTCTTGATACTTATAATCTTAAAATTGTTGCAGAAGTAATGATAGATATACATTTGGTACTTGCTTCAATTGCTGATGATATTTATGATATAAAAACAATATATTCAAAAGATATAGCATTTGAGCAGTGCCGTAATTTTTTACAAGACTTAGGGTTGAATGAAGTTAATTTAGTGCCTGTAGAATCCACAGCAAAAGCTGCGAAAATGGCATCAAGAGAACCGTATGCGGCAGCAATTTGCCCAGATATTGCAGCAAAAATGTACAATTTGCCAATTAAATTTAACAATATAGAAGATAACAACAATAACCGAACAAGATTTTTTATAATTAGTGATTTTGAAAATTCACCATCTGGAAATGATAAAACATCACTTCTTGTAAAATTGCTCAATAAGCCGGGTTCACTTGTAGAATTTCTAAATGACTTTGAAGAGGCCAAGATAAATTTAACAAAAATAAAATCTCATATAGTTGGTGGTGAATCTATATTTTTTATAGAATTTAATGGACACAAAGATGATTTGGCTATAAAAAATATATTAGATAAACACAAAGATAGTATCAAGATTTTAGGATCATATATAAAAGAGGTAGAGGATATATAATGAAATTTAATGAAACATTAAATGACATAAGACTATATGAGGCAGGTAAGCCAATAGAGTTAGTTGTTAGGGAGTTTGGCATAGAGCCTAGTAAAGTTGTTAAATTGGCTTCAAATGAAAATCCATTGGGAACTCCTCCATCAGTCGCAAAAGTTTTAAGTGAAAATGCTACCAAAGCTCATCTATATCCAGATGATAGTATGTATGAACTCAAAGACTCTCTCGCGAAAAAATATGAAGTAGATTCAAAAGAGATTATTATAGGTGCTGGAAGTGATCAGGTCTTAGAGTTTATATCAAGATCACTTCTTTCTAGTAATGACAGTGTTTTGATGAGCAAAGTAACATTTGCTATGTATGAGGTTTATGCAAAGCAAGTCGGAGCTAAAATTATTAGAACTCCTAGTTTTGTGCATAAAGTAGATGAATTTATAACATATTATAAAGAGTACAAACCAAAAATTGTATATCTATGTATCCCAAATAATCCAATTGGGGATTGTTTGACAAAAAAAGAGGCATTCGAGATAATAGATACTATCGATAGTGATACTTTAGTTGTTGTTGATTGTGCTTATATGGAATATGCTGCGTATAAAAACAGTGACTATTTTATAGCTCCAAAAGATACTTTGAAATATGATAATGTTATATATCTTGGGACTTTTTCGAAGGCATATGGACTTGGTGGAATGAGAGTAGGATATGGTATAGCAAAAAGCTATATTATAGAGCAAATTGCAAAAATGAGACCGCCTTTCAACATATCTTCATTATCCCTAGCAGGTGCGATAGAGGCTTTAAAAGCAGAAGATTTTTTGGAAAAATCGCTAAAGCTTCACTCTGAGCAGATAGTTAGATACGAAGATTTTGCTAGAAACAACAATATAGAATATATAGACAGTTATACAAATTTTATAACATATATGTTTGATGATTCTTATAACTCTACAATTATTGCTGATGCACTTCTAAAGCAAGGGGTTATCATAAGAAATCTTGCAAGTTATGGTTTAAATGCTATACGCATAACTATAGGAACTCAAATGCAAAATGATAGATTTTTTGAAGAAATAGAACTTTTGATTAAGAGATAGAATGGATATTAAACACTATACATCACAAGAGCTTGAAGGGTTATCCGAAAGAATAAGAGATAGAATTTTAAATGTTGTCAGCAAAAATGGCGGGCATTTAAGTTCTACTTTGGGTGCAACAGATTTGATAATCGGCATGCACTATGTATTTGATGTAAAAAAAGATCCATTTATTTTTGATGTCAGTCATCAATCTTATGCTCATAAGCTTTTAACCGAGAGATGGGATGAGTTTGAAACACTAAGACAATTTAACGGCATTAGTGGATACACAAAACCAAAAGAATCACCATGTGATTATTATATATCAGGGCATAGCTCAACATCTATATCTATTGCTACAGGAGCTGCTAAAGCAATTGAACTTAAAGGTGAGGATAGAATACCAGTTGTACTTATTGGAGATGGATCTATGAGTGCTGGTATGGTTTATGAGGCATTAAATGAACTTGGAGATATAAAATTACCAGTTGTAATTATTTTAAATGACAATGAAATGAGTATTTCAAAACCAATAGGAGCTATAAGTAAAATTCTTTCTCAAAGCATGGCAAGTCCATTTTACCAAAAGTTTAAAAAGCTTATAGATAAAACTTTAACTGGGATGGAAAGTGCAAAATATCTAGCAAAAAGATTTGAAGAGTCTTTTAAACTCATTACTCCTGGCGTCATATTTGAAGAGATGGGAGTGGAATATATAGGACCTATAAATGGTCACAATATCACTGAAATAATACAAACTTTGCAAATTGCAAAAGAGCTTAAAAAGCCAGTAATTATCCATGCGCAAACCATAAAAGGAAAAGGTTACAAAATAGCCGAGGGTGCTGGAGTTGGTAAAGAGCATTGGCATGGCGTAGGTGCTTTTGACTTAAAGAGTGGAGAAAATCTCAAAAAATCATCACAAAAAAGCGCCACAACTATTTTTGGAGAAACTCTTCTTGAACTTGCACGTGAAGATGAAAAGGTAGTTGGGATAACTGCGGCAATGCCAAGCGGAACAGGACTTGATATAGCTATGAAAGAGTTTCCAAATAGATTTTGGGATGTAGCAATAGCAGAACAACATGCTATAACATCTAGTGGTGCATTGGCAAAAGAAGGATTTAAACCATTTTGTGCATTATATTCTACATTTTTACAAAGAGGATATGATCAGTTAATTCATGATGTTGCCCTCATGGATGCCCCAGTTGCTTTTGCTATTGACAGAGCTGGTATTGTTGGCGAAGATGGCGAAACGCATCAAGGAGCATTTGATATATCTTATCTAAGAGCTATTCCAAATATGACACTTTTTGCTCCTTGCAATGAAACAACAATGAAGTTGGCAATGTTATTTGCGAAAGAGATGCAAACACCATGTGCATTTAGATATCCTAGGGGTACGTTTATGGCACAAGACTGTTCTTCTCTTCCATTTGTTTTAGGTAAATCTGTTGTTTTGCAAGACGGTAATGATGTTGCATTTATAGGATATGGCAATGGGGTTGGTAGAGCTATGGAAGTTGCAAAATTATCAGATTTTATACCAACGATTGTTGATTTGAGATTTGTTAAGCCCTTAGATGGTGAGTTTTTGACAAATTTGAGTAAAACACACAAGAATTGGTTTGTATTTAGTGATAGTGCAAAAATAGGCGGGGTAGGGTCTGCAATACTCGAATTTTTAAATGTTTCAAGAATTAATGATATAAATTTAGTAACTTTTGAGTATGATGATACTTTTATAACTCATGGAGCAACAAATGATGTAGAGTATTCTTTAGGATTAACTCCGCCACAGTTGTCACAAAAGATTAAAAAAACTTTAGAAGGAAATATATGAGTAATAGATATATATTTACTAGTGAGTCTGTAACTGAGGGTCATCCAGACAAGATGGCAGATCAGATAAGTGATGCTATACTAGATGATATTTTATCAAAAGACACAAATGCTAGAGTTGCTTGTGAAACACTTGTAAGCAATGGATTTTGTGTAATTGCAGGTGAACTTAAAACTACGGCTTATTGCCCTATGCAAGAGATTGCAAGAGAAGTTGTCAGAGAGATTGGTTACACTGATGCAAGTTTCGGATTTGATTATAGAAGTGCGGCCGTACTAAATGGTATAGGTGAGCAAAGTCCAGACATAAATCAAGGTGTTGATCAGGCAAGCGGAGATATTGGGGCAGGGGATCAAGGACTTATGTTTGGTTATGCTTGTAATGAAACAAAAGAATTTATGCCACTACCCATTTCACTAGCACACAAATTGACATCAAAATTGGCTGAAGTTAGGAAAAATGGCAGAGTACCATTCCTAAGACCTGATGGTAAAGCACAAGTTAGTGTCGTTTATGAGAATGGAAAACCTGTAGGTATTGATACAATTGTAGTTTCAGCACAACATCATGATGATATCCCAGAAAATATTATTAAAGATGCCATCATGCAAGAAGTTATAAAAGAAGTAATTCCTAAAGATATGCTAAATGATGATATTAAATATCACATAAATCCGACAGGAAGATTTGTTATCGGTGGTCCACAAGGCGATGCTGGGTTAACAGGTAGAAAAATTATAGTTGATACTTATGGTGGAAGTTGTCCACATGGTGGAGGGGCTTTTAGCGGCAAAGATCCTACTAAAGTTGATAGATCTGCCGCTTATGCTGCAAGACATATAGCCAAAAATTTAGTAGCTGCTGGCGTTTGTGATAAAGTAACGATACAATTAGCTTATGCAATAGGTGTTGTTCAGCCAGTATCAATTTATATAGATACTCATGGGACATCCAATATTGACGAAGCAGATATTACAAAATGTGTTAAGGAACTCTTTGATTTGTCGCCAAAAGGCATTATAAAATCACTTGATTTGCTTAAGCCAATTTATCGTAAAACGGCGGCTTATGGACATTTTGGAAGAGAAAATCAAGGTTTTGGCTGGGAAATGCTAAATAGAGTTAATGACATAAAGGAGTATTTAAAAATATAAAGGGTATTTTACTCTTTAGGTTTTTAAAATCAATTATGCCTATCAAACAAAAAAGGAAAAAAATATGCAAATTTATGTAGGAAATTTATCTTATGGGACAACAGAAGAGGCAATAAAAGATCTTTTTGAGCAATACGGTGAAGTTGCATCTGCTAAACTTATTACAGATAAAGAGACAGGTAGAGCAAAAGGTTTTGGTTTTGTGACAATGAACGATGATGCAGCCGCTCTTGAAGCAATCGAAGCTCTAAATGGAAAAGATCTTGATGGTAGAACACTTAGAATCAATGAAGCAAAACCAAGAGAAAATACAGGCGGTAGCAGAGGAAGAGATTCAAGAAATAGTAATTCAAGAGGCAATTTTAACAATAGATACTAGGCTATTTTCGACTAAACTAGTATATATTTGAAAAAAGCGAAAGATTTTCTGGAAAATAAAGAAAATTTTTAAAAAAGATTTGATATAGTGGTATTCAAAATTGATTTAAGGAGAAAACAATATGGCTGTTATGATTACAGATACCTGTATAAATTGTGGTGCTTGTATAGATGAGTGTCCAGTTGAAGCAATAGTTGACGAGGACGAAAACCCAAGCGGTGAAGAAACTTATTATGTTTATGCAGATAAGTGTGTAGAGTGCGTTGGTTACCACGACAGCCCAGCATGTGCAGAAGCATGTCCAACTGAAGGTTGTATCCAATGGAGTGATGTAGTTTCTGGTATGCCTTCAAGCGAAAACAGAAAATCAAAAGGTACTCCAGTAGTAGAGTAATACTTTTCTGCCACATCTCGTGGCAGCTTTTTATCTTCAATTTGTTTTTAATCATCTTTTTTGTATAATAATGCCTTTAAATCCCTAATGGTTATTTTAAAATAATATAGGGAAAAATAGATAAGGACAAACACAATGGAACAAACATTATCGATTATCAAGCCTGACGCAGTTGCAAAAAATGTTATAGGCAAAATTTTAAGTAGATTTGAAGATGCAGGTCTTAGAATTGCAGCAACAAAAAAACTTCAATTAACAAAAGAGCAAGCAGAGGCATTTTATGAAGTACACAAAGCTAGACCTTTTTATGGTGATTTAGTCAGCTTTATGATTTCTGGACCAGTAGTGGTTTCAGTATTAGAAGGTGAAAATGCAATGACTAAAAATAGAGATCTTATGGGTGCAACAAATCCAAAAGAAGCTGCAGCTGGAACTATAAGAGCTGATTTTGCTGATAGTATAGATGCAAATGCAGTTCATGGCAGTGATTCTTTGGAAAATGCTAAAAATGAGATAGCATTCTTTTTTAAACCAGAAGAGATTTGCTAATTAAGGTTTCTTGTGGAAATATCTTTTGATAAAATAAGCGTAAATCCAAAGCCATTTAGTTTAGCGATAAATAGTGTTACATTTAGTGGCAAGCTAAGCAAAATCAATTTCAATACAGTGAAGTTAGATGGAGAGATAAATGGTGATTTAGAAGTATGCTGTGATAGGTGTGGTGAGGCTTTTGTAATAGATATAGAACAGCCTATTAGCCTAGAGCTTAGCCAAAAAGAGATACAAAACAAGGATAATTTGGATATAATAGAGTTTTTAGATGGAACTATAGATTTGAAGTATATACTACAAAGCGAGATAGATTCTATAAAAAGTTTATACCACTATTGTGAAAAATGTGATGGTATAGAAGAATTTGAAGTTGAAATATAATAAAAGGATAACAAATGGCAGTACCTAAGAGAAGAGTAAGTAAAACAAGAGCAGCAAAAAGAAGAACACATTATAAGTTAACACTTCCTATGCCTGTAAAAGACAAAGATGGAACATGGAGAATGCCTCATCATATGAATATGACTACTGGCGAGTATAAAGCAAACTAAATGATAAAAATAGCAATAGATGCTATGGGTGGGGACTTTGGTCCTGAGCCTATTATTGAGGGCGTAGTTCAAGCTCTTAAAGAGCAGAGTTTTATGCCAATATTGGTTGGTGATAAATTTCAAATACTCTCATTTTTACCACAGTACTATCACGATAAAGTAGAAATTATTCATACTAGTGATGTGATAAGCATGAGCGACTCATCAACCGATGTGCTCAAAAGAAAAGAGTCATCTGTATACAAGGCAGTTGAACTTGTGAGAGAGAAAAAAGCACAAGCTATTGTATCAGCAGGGCATAGTGGGGCCACTATGACAGCAGCAACTCTTAGAATCGGAAGACTTCCACACATAAGCAAACCAGCACTTGCTACACTTATGCCAAGTCTTGGTAAAAATAAAACTTTAGTGCTTGATGTTGGAGCAGTTGTTGAATGTAAGCCCCAAAATCTATTTGAGTTTGCCATTATGGGCGAAGCTTATGCAAAAAGTGTTATGGGGATAAAAAATCCAAGAGTTGGACTTTTGGCAAATGGCGAAGAAGAGAGTAAGGGAAATGACCTTACAAAAGAGACTTTTGTTATGTTGAAAAAGTTTGATTGGTTCGTAGGCAATGTAGAAGGACGTGATATATTCAATGGTCATGTGGATGTTGTTGTTTGTGATGGATTTACTGGAAATATATTACTTAAAACAAGTGAAGGTGTCGCATCTACTATTTTTGCATTTATGAAAAAATATATAAAAACATCTCTTCCTGCAACGCTTGGTGCAATGCTTATGAAAAGAAGAGTTTTTACTAACTTAAAAAAACAGATTGATTATGCAGAGTACGGTGGAGCGCCACTTTTGGGAGTTGATGGATGTGCTATCATAGGGCATGGAAGTTCAAATGCAAAAGCTATAAAAAATGCTATATTTCAAGCTATAAATTATTGCGATTCTAATGTAAACAATACGATAGAATCTCTTTTGACAAACAGTATAGATAAATAAAGAAGGACAAGTTAATGGCTGTATATGCTAGTTTTAGATCTATCGGAGCATATGTGCCTGAAAAAATTTTATCAAATAGCGATTTAGAGAAAATGGTAGATACTACCGATGAATGGATTGTAAAAAGAACAGGGATTAAAGAGAGACACATAGCTGATGAACATATTTCGACAAGCGATATGGGAGCTATGGCTGCTCGTGTTGCTATCGAGAGATCAGGGCTTGATAAAAGCGATATCGACCTTATCATATGTGCTACCGTAACTCCTGATTATTTTAATATGCCTTCTACGGCTTGTATCATAAGTGATAAAATAGGAATTTCTAATGTTCAAGCATTTGATATAAGTGCTGCTTGTAGTGGATTCGTTTATTCTCTAACGATAGCAAAAGCTTTTATAGAATCTGGAATGAAAAAAAATGTTCTTATTGTTGGGGCTGAAAAGTTTAGCTCCATCGTAGATTATACAGATAGAAGCACTTGTATATTGTTTGGTGATGGTGCAGGAGCAGCGGTCATATCTGCAACTACAAACAAAAGTGAAGCTTTTGTAGATATTCATGCAAGTGCAGATGGTTCATATGCTGATTTTTTAGTTACACCAGCCCCAGGATCTGTGCATCCAGCAAACCAAAAGATGTTAGATGAGAAATTAAATTTTGTTCAAATGAAAGGCAATGAGACATTTAAACTTGCTGTTAAAACTCTGACGAAAGATGTTGTTGACATACTTAAAAATAACAATATAAAACCCTCGGAAATAAAACATTTTATCCCTCATCAAGCAAATTATCGTATTATTAAAGCAGTTGGAGATGCTCTTGGTATGAAAGATGAGCAAGTAGTTCTAACGGTACAAAAATACGGAAATACATCAGCCGCTTCTATACCTATGGCGATAAATGATATATATGAATCAGGTAGGCTAAAAGAGGGCGAGTTGATGCTTCTTGATACATTTGGCGGTGGACTTACTTGGGCGAGTGCTCTTATACCATTTGCCCCAAAAGCTAAATAAGAAATCATATGACATTTGGTTTTATCGGCGATATAGTCGGCAAACCAGGACGAGATATAATATCTACCAATCTAACTAAATTAAAAGAAGATTTTAGTATAGATTTTATTATAGCAAATTATGAAAATGCTAGTCATGGATTTGGTTTGAGTTCTAAAAATGCTGACGAATTATTTCAAAGCGGTATTAATGTTATGACTGGCGGAAATCATAGTTTTGATAAAAAAGAAATTTTGCCACTTTTGGATTCACTTCCTATTCTTAGACCATTAAATTATCCTGATACAACTGTTGGAAGTGGTTTATATGAAACGAAAGTTAAAGATACAAAAGTTGCCATTATAAATTTGATGGGATACTATGGTATGCCAATGGTTGACAATCCATTTTCTAAAGTAATAAAAACCATTGATGATTTAGAAAACAATGGATACAAACATATAATCATAGATATGCACGCAGAAGCAA